>DASWMO010000055.1:0-23473 GCA_036399715.1 Rubricoccaceae bacterium | reverse complement strand
AGCTGGAGCCCGAACACGGCGACGTTGGCGAGCACGAGCAGGAGCGTCACGACCGCGCGCCCCGAGAGCGCGCGGTCATCGTCACCGATCGGGAACAGCATCAGGCCGCCGGCTCGTCCGGGAGGGCGCTCCCGGGGGCCGTGTACTCGCGCGTCGGCTCCTCGTCCGAGTCGTCGAAGGCGGCGGTGACGGCAATGTCCTTGAGGTCAGCGGCGCCTCCGCGGTCGGCGTCCACGACGACGTTGTCGTCGTCGATCTCGCGCTCGACGGTGACCTGGAGGCGCATGAAGTCGTCGGCGCCGCCGCCGGGGCTCGCCTCCTCACCCGAGAGCATCACCGTCTGGATCACGCGCCAGCCGTCGCCGATCTGGGCGCCGATCTGCTGCATACGCGAGGCGTCGTCGGCGTTGGCGTTCACGGACACGATGAGGGTTTGCTGTTCGGTCGTCATGTCGAGAGGGGAGTCTGGAAGGGGGCGCGGTGAACGCGGCGTATCGGGAGCGGTTCGCAGGCAGGGCGCCTCTGTCCGGGCAGGGGGATTGTGAAGAGACGCGAGAGAGCACCGGCTGTTGGCGCGTTGCGCCGGGGCTGCGTATCTTGGGACTCGCTCGCGGAACTAGCTCAGTTGGTAGAGCGCAACCTTGCCAAGGTTGAGGTCGCCGGTTCGAGTCCGGTGTTCCGCTCCGAGAAAAAGGCCCTGCCCACCCCGGCAGGGCCTTTTTCAGTGACCCTACCTACCTCGTCGATTCCGGTCTGAGTTCGTGCGAGTTCGCACCGGTGCGTTTTTCGGTTGCAACTGAGTTGCTGGACGCAAGAGCTGCAACAGGAGAGGCCAACGGGAGCCTCGACGGCAGCGCGGGCGGCCTCGGATCGCGGACCCCGTCGAGCGCCTCGACGATGAGGTCCGTCGCCCCGGGCAGCAGGTGCGAGTAGATCTCGGTCGAGCGGATCGACGAGTGCCCGAGCACGTCCTGCACGAGCCGGAGCGAGACGCCGCGGCTGACGAGCCAGCTCGCCGCCGTATGCCGGAGGCTGTGGAAGTGGATCCCGTCCAGCAGCTTGGCCAGCCGCCGGTAGCGCCGGAACGTGCGGCTGACGTGGCCCGCGTCGAGCGGTCCTCCCTGCACGCCCTTGAACACCGTCTCGTCATCGTTTCCGTCGCACGGGCTGCCATGAGCGTCTCCAGCACGTCCCGGCACTCGGCCGTGACCGGGACGGTCCTGTCCCCTTCCGTCTTCGTCTTGCGCTCGGTGCCGTCGGCGCGGCGGTAGTTGCGGACATAGATCCTGCCGTGCTGCCCCGACCCGCGCCGGGGTAGCACGACGTCGCTCCAGCGCATCGCCACGATCTCGCCGATGCGCATGCCGGTGTTGACGGCGAAGAGCACGACGGGCTCGAACCACGCGAGCGCACCCGGCTCCCAGCGGTGGCCGCGCTCGCCTGCGTCGGCGCGGTAGGCCTCGACGATCCGGTCGACGTCGGCCGGCGTGAGATGGGCTGGAACCTTGCGCTCCACGCGGGGCCGTTCGAGATCCGTATCCGACGGGTCGTCGCGGAGCGACTTCGTCTTGACGGCCCAGCGGAAGAACGTCCGCAGCCACGCGTAGTAGCCGGCACGTGTCGACGCGGCGAGAGGGCGGGCTTTCGCGATCCCATGCTTGTCAACCGCGTCGCGGTAGAGGAAGGCCCGGAGGTCTTGCGTCGTGACGGCGGAGAGGGCGAGGCCCTTGCCGCCGGGCAGGGTCGCCGCGAGGTGCTCCAGCGTCTGCCGGCGCTCGTCGCGCGTGGACTGGCGCAGGCGCGGGTCGGCGGCCAGGAACGCCTCGACGGCCTCGCCGAACGTGACCGAGCGGGTGGGGTGGCCCCACGGGTCGTACTGCCCGAGGTCGTAGGCCTGCGCGCGCTCGATGAAGCGCCCGGCGGCGATCGGGTCCGCGTGCGTGTCGAGCGACACCCAGCGGTTCTTGGGTCGACGGGTCTCGTCGGTGAAGATGGCCAGTCCGACGACTCGCGGTACCAGCTCTTGACGCCCTTCGGGGCGCGGTAGCCGGAGAGTTGGAGGGTCCGTCTCTTCGGCTTCGGTGTGTTCCTGGCCATCGGGGTTGCTGCGGTTGCGGCGGGGGTGGAATGCGGACGGAGCGTCGGCAAAGCGTAGCGTACCGGGCCGGGAGGGGTGGTATCAATGGGCGCCGTGTGCGGGGAACGGTTGCGGCCACGCTCAGGCCGCAGCGGCCACGCTCAGACGGCCCGGCGGTTGGCGATGGGGCCGGGACGGCTGCCGGTCTCGCGCTTGTAGCGGTCGAGCTCGGCACACGTGACGAAGACGATGCCGGCCGTCTCGTCGCGGAGCTGCCGGAGCACGTTGGCCCGGACGAGCTTGTTGTAGGTCGTCTTGCTGATCCGCAGCTCCTCCCAGGCCTCTCGTGGCGTGAGGCGGTCGTAGGGTGAGGGCTCTCGCCCGAGCCGCGGAAGTTGTCAGACCGAGCGGATTATCTGCCGCCCACGGTTAGACTCAGCACCCCGCGAGTCTAGGCGGGCACACCCGTCCCGGCTCGCCGCAACGCAATGAGTGCCCGCCTCCGCCTTCTCGCCGTGCTCCTCGCCTCGGCCGGGTGCCGCAGCACCGAGGAGGCCCCGGCCGAGGGGCCAGGCCCGCCGGAAATCGTCCGCGCCGCGCTCGCCCACCCCGGCTTCCGCTGGCAGACGCGCACCGCCCCGCACTTTCTTCTCCACGTGCCGGAGGGCTCTTACGCGAGCACCCGGGTCGACACCGTCAGCCGGGCGCTCGCGCAGGCGTGGGACGACGTAAGCACGCGCCTGAGTATAGACGGCGAGCCCGAACGCGTGGAGGCGTTCGTGGTCGAGGACCGGAACGAGATCGCCGCGCTCGTCGGACAGCCGGCGGGGGGCTGGTCGGACACCCGGGCCAACGCCGCCTTCTTCGTCTACAACGCAGAGGGGGCTCCGCCCTACCGGCACGAACTCGGACATCTCCTCTCGTGGCGGCGGTGGGGCGACCCGGCCGCGCTGTGGTTGAGCGAGGGCGTCGCCGTCTACGCCGTCGGCGGGTGCGCCGGGCATGGGCTGCACGAGTGGGCCGCGTCGCTCGCGGCCGACGGGCTGCTCGTGCCGCTGAATGCGTTGGAGCCGTTCGACTTCACCAAGGCGGCGCCGCACCTCGAAGCGGGCAGCTTCCTGGCGTACGTGGCCGAGACGCACGGTATCGGTGCCCTGCGGGCGCTGTGGTCGGGTGGACTCAGGGCGGCGGAGGAGGCGACGGAGCAGAGCGCGGCGGCGCTGGAGGCGTCGTGGCAGGCTCACGTCGCGCGCGTGGTGCTCCCGCCCGGCGAGCGTCCTGACGGGCGCGGGCGGGTCCGGTGCGAGTAGAACAGCCCCCCTCCTCCACCTCCCGGAACGTCTCCCCCACCCCGAACCGCAGGTAGCGCGACACTGCCGCGCCCGAGGCTCGGGGCGCGGCGAAACCCACGGGTGAGGGCGGGGTAAAGAGCGGCCTCCCTGCACACGCCCTTCACCGCGATGCTCCGCCGCCTCTCCCCCTCTGCCGTCGCCGGCCTCGCTGCCGGCCTCCTCTTCTTCCTCCACGCACTCGTCCCCAACAGCCACGCCTGGCCGATGGTCTGGCCGGTTCTAGGGGGCATCGCTGCGGTCACGCTCGCTGCTCGCCGTCATCGGCTAGAGGGCTTCTGGAGTAGCGTAGCGTCGAGCTTGAAAGCAGGCGCGCTGGCAGGTCTCGTCTTCCTCGTCACGACGGCGGCGGCGCTCTTCGTGCTCAGCCTGCCGCAGCTGGAGGCGGCCGCGCGCACGCTCGGCTCGGACGGCCCTGTCATCGTCTCGGGCTCGGTACTCGTTGGCCTCGCCGCCGTGGCAGCGGGCGGTGCGCTGCTGGCAGGACTCGCAGGCGCCGTCACGTTCCCGTTCGCGCGCCTCTCGCGGAGCTAGAGAGCCACCACGTCCGCGCCGCCCGGACCGTCTGCTCCGACCCGCCGCTATCTCAGCACGGACGCGCCGGGATCCTCGCCTCGACCACCGCCAATCGGCCTGCTCCCTGCATGCCTGACCCGCCCCGGACCGTCGACCTCGCCCGCACGTGGGTCGACGCCGCCAACCGCAGCGACGGCGACGCCCTCACCGCCCTCTCGGCGCCCGACATCGAGATCGTCGGCCCTCGCGGCTCCGTCCGCGGAACCGCCGTCCTGCGCGAGTGGCTCCGGCGGGCCGGACTCACCCTCACCACCCGCCGGACCTTCGCACGGAGCACTGCGGTCGTCCTCGAGCAGCGCGGGGTCTGGCGCTCGCCCGAGACGGGTGAAGTCGTCGGCGAGGCCGACGTGGCGTCCCGGTTCGTCGCTGAGAGCGGGCGGATCACGGTGTACGAGCGGTACGACGCGCTCGCCGACGCGCTCGCTGCAGCTGGGCTCGCAGAGGAACACGAGACCGCGGGGTCCTGAGCCCCAGCGGATTATTTGAGCCTAGCGGTTAGACTCCCCACCCCCGCGGGTCTCCCCCGCAAGTCTAGGCGGGCGCCCCCACCCCGCTCGATGCGATGCCCTGTCACCACGCGCTCACGCTCCTGCTTGCGGCTGCCCTCGCGGGGTGCTCGGAGCGCCCAACGGAGGCTCGCGCGTACGGTGGCCTCCCCAGACTTCTCGGCAGCGCTCCATGTTCGTGGGACCGGTTGACTCCGCTCCGGTGAATGGCAGGACCCGCGACGCGCTCCTGTTGGCAGTCGGGAGCACCGGTCTACGTATTCTCAGACGGGGGACATGCCGGCCGGGGGCGGCATCTGTGCCGATGGCACATCCGCTGTCTCCGATCAATCGCTCCAGAGCCCTCACTTCTACCCGTATGCGCGCTCCCGTACTCTGCCTTGCGGCTCTCGCCGCTGCCGTCTCCGTCACGCCCACGTCCGCCCAGACGGTGGCTACCGAGGTCACCAACGACGCCGGGACGAGTCTCCTCCGCCTCAACACCGACGCTGGCCTCGTCGTCGCGGGCACGGCTGACGCGGGCACGATCCCAGTCCAAGGCGAGGGCGTACGGATGATGTGGTACCCCGGCCGCTACGCCTTCCGCGCCGGCCGGGTCGGCAACATCAACTTTATGGACGGGAGGACCTTCTGGGACACCGCCAACGTCGGCGCCGGCTCGGCCGCCTTCGGGACGAACAACCAGGCGAGCGGGACGAACGCCTTCGCCGCGGGCGTGAACACGTTCGCAAGCGGGGAGAACGCCTTCGCGTTCAACGGCACCGCGAGCGGTTCAGGCGCCGTCGCGTTCAACGGCACCGCGAGCGGTTCGGGCGCCGTCGCCATCGGCAGCGGCGCGCAGGCGACCGGCGACAACGCGCTCTCGATGGGGCCGTCGAGCGTCGCCAATGGCACCTTCGGCGTCGCGATCGGGCGCCAGAACCGGGCGGATGGTACCCAATCGCTCGCCCTTGGGAGGACCGCGACGGCCTTCCACCAGGGCTCGATCGTCATCAGCGACGGGTCGGCCCGCTTCTCCAGCGACTCGCTGACGTCGGCACGGAACAACGACTTCTCGCTCCGGGCCGTCGGCGGCGTTCGCATCTTCACGACCCTGTCGACGCAGCCGAGCGACCAGACGCAAGGCGGGCCGTACGCCGCCTACGCAGGCGTGCGGATCGCGCCGGGCGGCGGGTCGTGGACGTCGATCTCGGACCGCAACCAGAAGGAGAACGTCGCGACCGTGGACGGGGAGGCGCTCCTGGGAGCTCTGCGCGGGGTGCCCGTGACGACCTGGAACTACATCGCTGAGGGGGACTCGGTGCGTCACATGGGGCCGATGGCACAGGACTTCCACGCGGCGTTCGGGCTCAACGGGGCCGACAGCCTCGGGATCAACACGGTCGACATCGATGGCGTGATGCTGGCCGGCGTCCAGGCCCTCGACGCGCGGACACGGGCGCTCGCCGACGAGAACGCCGCCCTCCGCTCCCGCCTCGATGCGCTCGCGGCCGAGAACGCCGCGCTCCAGGCGGAGCGGGCGGTGGCCGACACGCGCCTCGCGCGGCTCGAAGCCGCGCTCTCCCCGCCGCAGACCCTCACCGCCGGCTCGGGCCACTGACGGGCCGACCCTCTTCGCGGGCGGCCACACGGCTCGCCGCGTGACCCGGACCTGTATGGCTGTGGCGGAGGAGAGCGCCCGTCTACGTATTCTCAGATGGGGCACGCGCCGGCCGGTGGCGGTCTCTGTCCAGTCCTCGTCGCTCCGACCTCCCTGGTTCCCACCCGTATGCGCACTTCAGCACTCTGCCTCGCGGCCCTTGCCGCTGTCCTCCTCGTCTCGCCGACCTCTGCCCAGACGACGCCGGCCGCCGAGGTCACCGCCACCGACGGGGCGAGCCTCCTCCGCCTCGATACCGACGCCGGCCTCGTCGTCCGCGGCACGGACGACGCGGGCGCCATCCCGGCGGAAGGGGCGGGGGTCCGGATGATGTGGTACCCCGGGCGCTACGCCTTCCGCGCCGGCCGGGTCTTCAACGACCCGTCTACCTCCCCCAACGGGAGCACCTACTGGAACCTCGCGAACGTCGGCGCCGGCTCGGCCGCCTTCGGGTCGAACAACCGGGCGAGCGGGACGAACGCCTTCGCCGCGGGCGTGAACGCGTTCGCAAGCGGGCAGAACGCCTTCGCCTTCAACGGCGCGGCGAGCGCTTACGGCGCCGTGGCCATCGGCAGTGGGGCGCAGGCGGTCGGCGACGACGCGCTCGCGATGGGGCCAAGTGCCATTGCGGGCGGCCTCGCCTCGATCGTCCTCGGGCCGAGCATCGCCAACGGCAACTTCGGAGTCGCGATCGGGCTTCAGAACAGTGCGGCCGGCCAGTTCTCCGTCGCAATAGGTAAGAACGCCCGCCCCATCCACCAGGGCTCCATCGTCATCAGCGACGCGTCGGCCAGCTTTTCGTCCGACTCGCTCGTGTCGGCACGCAACAACGACTTCTCGCTCCGGGCCTCCGGCGGTGTCCGGATCTTCTCCTCCCGCTCGACGAGCGCCGGCGACCCCTACGGGCCCATCGCGGGCGTGCGGCTCGCGCCGGGCGGGAGCTCGTGGTCGACGGTCTCGGACCGGGCCCGCAAGGAGCACTTCGCCGTCGTCGACGGCGAGGACCTGCTGGCGCGGCTCCGCGACGTGCCGGTGAGCACGTGGAACTACATCGCGCAGGACGACGGCATCCGCCACATGGGCCCGATGGCGCAGGACTTCCGCGCGGCGTTCGGGCTCGGCGAGGACAGCCTGTCGATCAACACGGTCGACATCGACGGGGTGACGCTGGCCGGCGTCCAGGCGTTGGACGCACGCACGGCCGAACTGGCGCAGGCGCACGCCGCGCTCGCCGCCCGCGTCGCCGAGATAGAGGCGCTCCGCGCCCAGGTCGCCGCGCTTCAGGCGGAGCGGGCCGTGGCCGACACGAGGCTCGCCCGGCTCGAAGCCGCGCTCTCCCCACCGGCTGTCCTTACCGCCGGCTCGGGCCTCTGACGGCCGATCCACGTTCTCGCTCACCTTCTGGCGTGCGCCCGGCGCCGCCCCCGACCATGCGCCTCCTCGCTCTCGCCGCCGCGCTCGCCGTGCTCTCGCTCGCCGCCCCTTCCGCCGCGGCCCAGACGCCCGACGCGGCCCTTCAGGTTCGCCTCGACAGCCAGCCGGTGTTCGAGTCCCTCATGCGGCTCAACATCGATGGCGGCTTCCACATCGGAGGCACCTACGACAGCGGCGCCGGGAGCTTCCGAATCCCGGTCGAAGGGGCAGGCACGCGGCTGATGTGGCATCCGGCGAAGGGGGCCTTCCGCGCCGGCGGCATCAGTGGGACGCAGTGGGACGACGCCAACATCGGCAACTACTCGCTCGCCATCGGCGAGAACGTTCGGGCGAGCGGCGACTACGGGGTCGCGTTCGGGCTTAACACGACAGCCGCCAACATCTACTCGTTCGCCGTAGGCGACGGCAACACCGCGAGCGGGGCCTCTTCGGTCGCGCTCGGCTACCACGCGCATACGAATGCCCGCACGGGCTCCTTCGTCTTTGCCGACCGATCGTCTGTGGACGAGGTCCGGGCGGGGAACGCGCACCAGGCGACCTTCCGGACGGCGTGCGGCTTCCGGATCTACACGAGCAGCAACCTCTCGACGGGCGTCGCCTTCGGAGGTGCGTCGGTGTCGAACCTCGGATCGCTCTGCCCGAGCGAGTACTTCGGGCAGAGCGGGACGATGATCGCCACGAGCACCGGCGCGTACCTCTCGTCGGGCGGGACGTGGGTCAACTCGTCGGACGCGGCCCGCAAGCACCGGTTCGCCGACGTCTCGGGCGAGGACGTGCTCGCCCGGCTCCGCGCGATGCCGGTCCGGACGTGGAGCTACCGCGCCGAGGGCGACGGGCTCCGCCACATGGGCCCGACGGCGCAGGACTTCCACGCGGCGTTCGGGCTCGGCGGCGAGGATTCGACGCACATCGCGACCGTAGACGCCGACGGCGTGGCCCTCGCCGCCGTGCAGGCGCTCGAAGCGCGCACGCGCACGCTCGCCGACGAGAACGCGGCGCTCCGCGCCCGCCTCGACGCGCTCGAAGCAGACCGCCGTACGCCTGCACAGGCAGCACTCCCCGTGGTCGGCGTGCTCATGCTTCTAGGCCTCGCGGCCGTCGGGGCCTACCGCCAGCGCTCTGCGACCGCCGCCTCGCGCTAATCAGACGTGCGGCCCGGCGCCGCTTCTTTCGACCTCTCCCTCGGCTATGCGTCCGACACTTCTGTCTCTCCTCGCTACCCTCGGACTCGCCCTGCCGGCGTCCGCTCAGGGCACTGTCACGGTCGGCTCCGGCACGCTTACCGTCGGCAGTGGCACACGCCTGAGCACGCCGTACAGCGTCACGGTCACGGACGGAGCCGCGCTTATCACCGGCGACCCGGCAACGGGCGGCACGCTCGCGCTCTCCGGCGGCTCTGGCCAGACCGTCACGGCCGCTACCCTCGGCAACGTTGCCCTGACCGGCGGGACGACCGCGCTCGGGGCCGACCTCGCCTTGACGGGCGTGCTGACCGCCGGTGGCGGCACACTCGCGCCGGGCACGTTCACGCTCCGCCTCGCCCCGACGGTTGCGAACGCGGCCATCGTCCGGCTCGCTGCCCTCGCAGGCGACGGCTCGACGCTCGGCGGACCCGTCACGTTCGAGCGGCCGCACCTCGACGGCGAGGGCTGGCGCATGATCGCCGCCCCCCTCGCGACGACGTTCCAGAGCCTCAACGACGACTTCCTGACGCAGGGCGCGACGGGCGCGACGTACGAGTTCGGCCAGCCTAACGTGTTCGCCTGGGACCCGTCGCAGCCCGCCGCGAGCCGCTACATCGGCGTGACGGACTTCACGCAGCCGATGGCCTCTGGCCGCGGATACTTCCTCTACGCGTACGCCACGCAGCCAGGGACCGGCACGCCGCTGCTGCCGACCGTGTGGGACATCTCGGGGGCCGAGCCCGCCGGAGCGGTCACGGTTCCTCTTACGGCCTCGACGGGCGAGGCGACCTTCAATCTGCTCGGCAACCCGTACGCGGCCCCGCTCGACTGGCACTCCATACAACCGGCCGGAGGATTCGCCGCGACGTATGCCGTGTGGGACCCGGCTGCGAGCGCTTACGCCTACTACTCGTCGGCCGGCGTTGCGTCAGGCGACGCGAACCGCCACATCCCGGCCGCACAGGGCTTCTGGGCCGAGGCAACAGCATCGACTCCGCCCACGCTGACCTTCGACCGGGCGTGGAAGGCCCCAACGGGTTCGCCCGTTTACGTCGGCCGGAGCGCAGACGAGGCCGTCGCACTGCAACTCCGCCTTCACCTCGTCGGCGAAGGGCTCACCGCCACTGACCCGGTCGCCCTCTTCCTCGATGGGGGGGCGGACGGGCCAGACGGCTTCGACGCGTCGTGGCTGGCTCCGCTTGCCGCAGACTACGCCGCGGCTTACTTCGTGCGTGAGGGTGACGGGAGGGCGCTCGTGTTCGAGGCGAGACCCGTGGACACGCAGCCCGCGCTGCGGCTGGCGGTCGAGGCGACGCGCGCGGGCTCGTACACGCTCTCGTGGCCGGGCCTAGAGGGTGCGCCCTCGGGACCGCTCACGCTCGTCGACCTCGTGACGGGGGAGCGAACGGACCTGCGCGCACAGGCGTCGTACACCTTCACGCTCGCCGCTGCACGCCCGGCCGGCGACGCTCAGACGGCTCTGCCTGCAGCACTGGCGTCGCGGGCGCAGACGGTGGCCCCACGCTTCGAGGTGACGGTCGGACGCGCGGCGACGGCAGGCGAGGGCGACGCACCGGTGACTGCGCTGGAGTTGGTCTCGCCGCGGCCCAACCCGACCGCAGGGCAGACGCGCCTGGCGTTCGCGCTTCCCAAAGCCGGCCCGGTGCAGATCACCGTCGTCGACCTGCTGGGCCGCACGGTGGCCGTCGTAGCAGACGCGTCGTTTGCGGTCGGCCAGCACGAGATCACGTTCGATGCGTCGCAGCTCTCGGCGGGCGTGTATGCTGTGCGGCTCGACGCCGGCGGGGAAGTGCGGACCGGACGGCTAACCGTCGCGCGGTAGCTGACAGCGCGGCGACTGTGCCGCTGCCGAGCACCTCTGAATCTCTGCTCCTCACCTCCGCGCCCAGAAGGAGAAAGCCCCCGCCCGGCACCATCGCCAGGCGGGGGCTCGCGCATTCTGAATGCGCTTCGGCCGTCGGCTCAGCCGAAGTCCTGGGCACGCCCGACCATCAGCACGAAGGCGCCCTCGTTCTCCTTGTCCTTGACGCTCTTGGCGACCATATCCCCCTCGGGGTAGTCGCGCTTCAGCTTCGCCCGCGTGCTCATCACGCCCGACATCGGGACGCCCTTCACCACGACGATCTCGCCGGCCTTGGCCGCCTGCACGGCGTCCATGATCGGCGAGTACTTCGAGCGCCGGCCCGAGCCGCCACGCGCGCGGGTTTCCTTGAGGAACTGCTTGGCTTCCGTGCCCGAGAGGGTATCGATCTGGAGGTCAACGTCTGCCTGCTTCTTTCTGGGTGCGGCCATCGGGATGTGCCTTACGGCTTGTAGTGGCCTGTCAAGATAGCCACGTCTGGATAAGCGTCTACGGAATGCCATGCGTCCTTACGAGGCGCAGCGTCTTGAACTCCACCACGTGGTCCATCTGGTCGCTCCGGGGCGTAGGTTGTCACTTCGACACTCAAGGTATATGCGCTACCTCAACGCCCTCGCCCTGGCGGCGCTCGTCGTCGTCCCTGCCGCTCGCGCGCAGACAGACGCTCCGGTCGACACCGCGGGTTTCGTCTCTTTCCAAGACCCGGACGGCCGCTTTTCCCTCCGGGTACCGCCCAACTGGCCCATCGAGCCACAGCACAGCGACTTCTGCTTCGGCGCCGGCTACGCCGACGAGGGCCCGTCACCCACCGCCGCCATCGCCAACGTGTTTTGCGACATGGAGCCGACCGTGGTAGAGGGCGAGACCCTGACCGCGGCGGACATCGTCGAACTCCTGAGCACCCGGTTCGGGCGAGCGACCTTTATGCGGACGCTCGGGTACGGCGACGCGAACGACACCAGCTTCGCGTACCTCTCCCACAACCTGGCGGACCTGGGCGGTACACCGGCCGTCCGGATCGTCTACGACTTGTCGATGCCCGTCGACCCGGTCGCCGACGGGCCCGTCGTCGTCCTTCGATCGGTTATGTACCTCGTGCCGCAGCGCGACGGCGGGGACCCGCTCAACTTTAACTGCGGGACGACGGAGCCGAGCACGGCCCTCTGCGACGCAGTCGCCGGGACGTTCACGTCCAGCGCGCGCCCATGACTCGTCGACCTCCCTTGAGCTACGCCCTTGCCCTGGCGGTGCTGCTCGCCGGCTGCGGCCCCTCCCAGGCTGACCTCGACGCCGCAGCGCAGCGCCAGGCGGAGGCCCGGGCCGACTCGCTGGAGGTCGTTTCGGCCCAGCCTCCTACGGTGACGGGTCCCGCCCCGACCGCGCTCGATTCGATCGGTATCGCCGAGCTGGAGCGGAACGACCATCTGAAACGGATGGCCGACTCCGTCCAATCGTCGCTCGGCCTCTAGCCCGCCCATGCGCCACCTCTACGCCCTCGCTCTCGCGGCGCTGCTCGCCGGATGCCGCGACGATCCGCCGCCCCCGCCAGCCCCCGTCACGGTCTCGGCCGAGCCCGACTCAGCCGGCGGCGGCATCCCCGGACCGACGTCCGACGAGATCGACGCCGGCGCCGACATCCTCGAGGACGCCCTCAAAAACGCGCCGAGTCCGTGACCACCCTCGCTGTCATCTAGTCACCCCTCTCATGGAAGAGCACACCATCGCCATCGTCGCGAGCAACCTCACCGCCGCGTACTTCAGCGGCGTCGCCCCAGGCGCGGCGCAGACGAGTGACGCGGACGCCGAGCGCTTCACCGCCGTGATCGGGAAGTACCACGAGTTCAGCGCGGCGCTACGCGAGCACGTCCGCCAGCAGTACGAGCATGCTCAACGGGAAGAGGAGCAGATTGAGGAGGAGCAGGACGACGTCGATAAGCCGATCCACGTCTACTGACCATGCGCCCTCTCTGCGCCCTCGCCCTGGTGGCGCTCCTCGCCGGCTGCGCCTCTGCGTACAGCACCGTCGACCCCAGCATCGCCGCGACGATCCCACGCGCCGCCACCGTCGTCCGCCTCCACAGCGCGCTACCCGCCGACTCCCTTCGGTCCGCCCTAAGCGAGACCTTCGAAAAGCGCAGAGTCCGCAGCAACCTCCTCGTGCTCGTGGATGTGACCGGTCAGCCCCGGTCCTACACGGCCGGTCCGATCGACGCCGGCCGCGGCACGTTCGTCTTCGCTGACATCGTCGTCGAGCCGGAGGCCGGAGGGAGCGCTGCGACGCTTCGAGGCGAGTGGGGGATGGTTCGCACAGGCCTAGTGCCCTTGCCGGCCCGCGCCGCGTACGGCTCGACGCTGGAACGGGCGGCGTGGGTGGGTGGCCGCCCTGGCGCGGCCTTCGGTGCGCTAGTGACGATCAGCAAGGAGGCTGACCCCGCAGCTCGCCTGCGATTCGAGTGACCGCCCGCACGACCTACACTCCGCAGACCGCGACCGTTGTGCTCGCGCTCGTCGCCGCAGGCCTTGCGGCCTGCTCCTTGCCCGTACAAGCGCCGTCCGCGCCTAGCTCAGCGCCCTCCCAGTCTGGAGCATCAGAGATTCCCGTCAACGCTGAGAGATTCTCCCCGCGGCAGTTCGACTGTCCCGTACCAGCCTTCGGCGGAATCGTAGGCCAGGTCACGCTCACGGTCACCTTCGCGCCCGACGGCAAGTTCGTCACAGCGAGCGGCCGCGGCGGCAATCCTGATCTAGTCCGGGCCGCTCGCGCGGTCGTCAGTAGGTGCCGCGCAGAGCCGCTTCCCTCGGATGCCCGCCAAGCCAACCAATCGGCTCAGGCGACTTTCGTGTTCCGCGCTCAATGACCGCCCGCACCTCGTACTCCGCCCGCGCTCGCCCGCGCATCCTGCAGGTTGCAGCTGCTATGCACACTCGCACGCCCAAAGACCGGATTCCCGAGCTTGCCTTCCTCGCCCTCCTGTGTCTGGCGCTCCTCTACTTCACCCTGCTCGTTGACGCGCTCCGGTGACCGCCCGCACCTCGCCCCCGCCTTCCGCTCCCATGCGCCTGCTTCTCGCTCTCGTCTTCGCCTTCACGCTC
Source organism: Rubricoccaceae bacterium (assembly GCA_036399715.1). Taxonomy (GTDB): domain Bacteria; phylum Bacteroidota; class Rhodothermia; order Rhodothermales; family Rubricoccaceae; genus DASVSE01. Next base: position 9,733 of record DASWMO010000055.1, on the reverse strand, counting down.
GCCGCCTGCGACTCCGGCACAGACGGACCATACCCGGACCCGGCCACCCCGATCTCCGGCCGCTACACCGGCGCCGCGACTGTCCAGGGCATCGTGCTCAACCACGTGTTCGTGCTCCAGGAGGCCGTCCCCGGCACGGTCACCGGCACGCTCACGATCACCGCGGCGCCCAACGGCGTGCCCTACAACTACCAGATCCGGGGCGTCCACACCGGCGCCACGTTCGACCTCGACTACGGCGGCATGTCCGACGGGCTCGACTACACCGGGAGCGCAGGCGCCAGCGCAAACACGCTCACCGGCGTGATGGACTGGCGCGAGGGGACCGACCCGCTCCCGGACTACTCGGTGGCCGTGACGCGGGACGTCGCCGCTCCATGACCGCCCGCACCACGTACCCGCCCATGCGCCTCGTCTACGCCCTTGCGCTGGCGGCACTGGCTTCCCGCAACCTCACCCGGTAAGCTGATGGAGGACGACTCCGAAACCGAGGGCAACGTCGAGCACGTCCTGTTGCGCCGCAACGAGTACCGCGACGTGGTATTCGAGGACGCCACGATCGTCGTGGACGACTGCCGGTTCATCAGTTGCAGGATGGTCAACTGCCGACTCGTCTACCAGGGAGGACCGCCGCCCACCTTCGATACCGACACTGCGATGGATATGTGCACCTTCGTGTTTGAGGGCGCGGCGGTCAACACGCTCTGGTATCTGGCCTTGCTCAATACGGCCGATGAGACCTTCGTAGACGAGATCCTCAGAGACCAGGCCACCCGACCACCGCCCGACACCGTGGTCCTGCCCAGCCCGTCGCCCGACCCGCCGCAGCCGTCTGCAGGTGAGGCGCAAGCACCATGACGCCGGACGTTGACGCCGGACCGCGACGGAGCTACTGGCGAGAGGTATACGTTGAATGGGGCGTCTCCAACTTGTTCGTCCCGGCCATCCCCATTATGACCTCGTTCGCTGCCCGCGTTGCGAACGGAGGCGATGTCACCGACACGGGCTGGGCACCGATCGAACTAACTGCCTACGTGGTCGTGTTCGGCTTCGAGATGCTCAAGGACGGAATGGGAATCGGCCGGTTGGAACCCGATCACCACGCGGAGTTCAACGGCGTCATGGGCCTCGGGCTCGTCTTCTTCGCCGTCGGTATCATCTTCTTCGGTGGGCTGACGTTCTTCCAACTCCTCTGGCCAAACGAAGAACCGAACTCGGCAACCTCGGGGGTGCTGCTCGTCTTTGTCGCCGTGTCGGGGCTGAATTCGTTTAACGCCCGCGTCCGAAAGCGCCGCCTCGAAGCGTTGAAGACTGCCTCGTCTGCTGTAGCTTCGCCCGCCCCACTCACCACCACCTGACATGGACGTCTTCCCCGCTGTCCTGAATACGGTCGTGCTGCTCGTGTGCGCGTGGGGACTTCGCTCCGCCTGGCGGCTCCGGTACGACCCGCTCGTCCTGCGCGAGCCTGACCCTGTCGTGCTCGCAGAAGCTGGCCCTGTCGCCCCGCCCGCAGAGGCGCCGGCGATCAAGAAGCCTCGCTATCAGCCAACCTCTATTGCCGTCGCTTCTACCAAAGGTGATGAGAACAGAGGATTCAAAAGTAGAAGCCTGACGATTCCCGCGCGGAGAACGGAGCCAGCCTGATATACCGGCCTGTAGCCGACACGAGAAGCCCCCACCGAGACGACGCTCGGTGGGGGATTTCTACGTCCGGCCAATCCACACCCCTGTCTATAAATAGACGTTCTCACTTGGGAGCGGAATGATTTAGGCTGAGGGGCTACGCCCCGACGCCTAAGATGACCCAGCCGCTCACGCCCGCGGAATACGTCCGCTGCCTTGCGGACCTCGAATCGGGCCCCGAGGCCGACGCAGCCGACTGGCAGCGCCGCCTCGGCGTCCGCCCCGATGGCGACCCCGGACCGCAGACCTACGCCGCGGCCCACCGTGCCGGCGAGCACGCCTTCGGTCTCCGCGTCGACCGGACGACGCTCCGGCTCCCGCCGGCCCAGTTCATGGGCGGCACCTGGCCAAAGGACCTCCTCGTCTACCACCACACCGCCGGCGGTTCCGCCGCGTCGTCGCTCGCGAGCTGGGTCGCCACCCCGACCCGCGTCGGCACGGCCTACCTCGTCGAGCGCGACGGCACCGTCTACGAGGTCTTCGACCCCGCGGCGTCGGCCGGCCACCTCGGCCTCGGCGGCCGCCAGGAGACGCGCTCGATCGGCATCGAGATCTGCAACTGGGGCTGGCTCCACAAGGTCGGCGCCGCGTGGCGGGCGTGGCCACGCTCGAAAGCCGGGCAGCCCACGGTCACCATCGACGACGCCAACGTCGTCATCGACATCTAGCGCGGCAAGCCGGCATGGGAGCGGTATCCCGAGGCGCAGGTCGCGGCCTCGATCCGCCTCGGGCTCTACCTGATCGCCCGGTTCGGGCTCGACCCCGACGTCGCGCCGGGAATCTGGGACCGCGACGAGGCGGCCCTCGCCCGGTTCAAGGGCTTCCGCGGCATCATCTCGCACGGGCATGTTCGCCGCGACAAGACGGACGCCTCGCCGGCCTTCCCGTGGGAGCGGCTCCGCGAGGCTGTCGAGGGGCCTGCCCAATGACCACCCACATCCGTGGTGATCGGAGATCACCAACCGCACCGTGGCGCGCGGCCTGGCACGCGGCCACGTGGACCGGCTGCCGCATCCGCTGCGTCGTGCTCACGGCCGACACGCGCTACCTCGAGGTGACGACCTCGATCACCCTCGCCTCGCGCGCTGCTACCGCCATCTCGGGACACGAGGTCTGGCCGTGGATCGAGGGATTCGCCGCGTGGGTCACCATCCTCTGGGCCGCCCTCACGCTCTGTGGCGCGCTCGCGCTCCTCATCGGCGTCGCCCGCGCCACGCGCGATGTGCCGCTACACGTCCAGTCCGGATGCGAGGAGCCCCGCCGCGGGTGGGTCCTCCTCTCGTCACGCGCGGCGTGGGCAACCCGCCGACCGGCGTCAACCCGATCAGCCTGCTCGTCGCCGACGACCCGATCAAGAGCCGCGCCGACGCCGCATCCGCCACGCTCCGCGACAACGTCTGGCAGTGGTGGACGGGCTCGATCATTCAACGCTTCTGGCCTCGCACACGAGCCGTGGTCATCGCGACGCGCTGGCACGAGGACGACCTGATCGGCCGGCTCAAGAAGGCGGATGACCCGGCGAACGGCGGGCCGGGCGTGTGGACGTTCGTCAACCTGCCCGCGCTCGCCGGCGACGACCCACTCGGGCGCGAGCCGGGGGAGGCTCTGTGGCCCGCGGCCAAGCCCGCGCCGTTCCTCCACGCGCTCCGATGCTCCATGGGGGCGTACGAGTTCGAGGCCGTCTTCCAGGGCAACCCGACGCCCCGCGATGGCTCGCTGTTCAAGGTGGGCACGTTCGGCTACGTCGACGCCATCATGGAGGTCCGCGCGCTGACGCCGGGCGACGATGACGAGTGGTAGCCGTCGTCGGGCGGCTGCGTCATCGGGCCGGGCGAGTCGGTGACGGTGCGCGCGCTGCATCCGGAGACGGGCGAGATGCTCGCGATGGACACCTTCACCGCCTGACCGCGCGGACAGCGCGCGCCCCGATGCCCAAAACAACCTTCCTCGACGGCGAGGCCGTCCTTAATCGGTCCCGCTCGACTGCGATAGTAGGGGCCTCACACCTACCTGCCCTCCGATGCGCACGTTCGTCAACCACATCGAGCTCTGGCTGAGCGCAGCAGGCATCGTCGTCGTCTGGATCGTCACGCTCGCGCTGCCGGGCGTCGAACCCTGGAAGGTGGCTGCTGTGACCGCCCTCGGGGTCAGCGTCGTCCACGGCATCCTCTTCTGGACCGTCCGCCGGCGCCAGCGGCGCGGCCAGGCCAAGGTCATCCACGAGATCCGGGAGATGCTCACCGACCAGGTCAAGAACCAGCTCGCCGTCATCGCGGCCTCGCTTCCGGCGGCGGCCCTCTCGGAGTATGCGGAGCAGATCCAGGACGTCACCGAGTCGGTCGACGCGATCGGGGAGATGATGGACGGGCTGACCGAAGAGAAGCTCCAGGCGTGGAAGCAGACCTACTCGAACGCGTCCGAGCATTACGCCGTCGCCTGAGAGCGTGGGGTCGCATCCTGCTCTAGCACGTGACGCACGGTGTGGCGGCCGTCCTTCCGTGGTGGGCTGGATGGCCGCTGCTGCGTTGTGGACCAATACAGACAGACGGAGCACTCGGCGCCGAGTGCTCCGCCTGATCGGTGCGCCTAGCGCGGATCGATCTCCGAGATCATCACGGTGGCCTCGGCCGTGCCGCCGCCATACGTGCCGGACCAGATGTTGTAGAGCCCGGCGGGCGCGTCAGTGACGATGACGAGCGGGTTGGTGCCGATCGTGTCGTCGTCGCAGCTCCACTCGCCGTTGGGGAGGTTCACGAGCAGCGTCGTGTCCGTGTCCGACGTCGCGTAGATGTAGAGCGTCGAACCGCCGCCCCACGTGAGGTTGAGGTCCGGCGCCTCGGCGACCGTACCCGTGCAGCCCGACACGCTGACCTCGGTCGAGCCGCCGGCCATGAGCGGCATCTCGTAGGGATCGGGCACGAAGCCGGAGTCGAGCTCGACGGAGCCGTATGTCGGGTCGTCGGCGACGCTCTGCGCCTGGACGAGTGGGGCCGCGAGCAGCATGGCAAGGGCGGCGAGAGCGAGACGCATTCTTGAGAACGTGAGGATGGGAAGGAAGCCGAGCAAGGCGGCACAGAGGCAATGCCGCAGCGATACAGCCGGAGGTTACATCTAGCCCAGTTCCAAGCCCAAGCCCCTACCTCCAGTGGCCGGCAGCCGTAGGGTGAGGTGACACTTCGGTCAGAGGAGGGATTCACAGCCGACACGGTCGCGGTGGCGTCGAGGTGGTGACCGTCGTGCTCGGCGCCTCCCGGAAAGCGTGGCGAACCTTCCCACCGTCCATCGGTTGAGGGCGCACCTCATACCTCTCCGACGATGGAATACCGACCGCTCGGCCGCTCCGGCCTCAAAGTCTCCGAGATCTGCTTCGGCGCGATGACCTTCGGCGAAGGCTTCAACGGCATCGGCGAGGTCCACGACCAGACCGCCGCCGACCGCCTCGCGCACCGCGCCCTCGACGCCGGCGTCAACTTCTTCGACACGGCCGACGTGTACTCGCGCGGTCAGAGCGAGGAGATCCTCGGGCGCGCGCTCAAGAGCAGCTCGGCCCCCCGCGAGCAGGTCGTCATCGCGACGAAAGTGCGCGGCGCGATGAGCGACGCCGCGCAGGCCGGCACCGCCGATGTCAACAACGTCGGGCTCTCGCGAAGCCACATCCTCGACAGTTGCGACGCCAGCCTCCGCCGGCTCGGGACCGACCACATCGACCTCTACCAGGTCCACGGCTGGGACCCGGTCGCGCCGGTCGAGGAGACGATGCGGGCGCTGGGGGACCTCGTCCAGAGCGGCAAGGTCCGCTACCTCGGCGTCTCCAACTGGGCCGTCCGCCAGATCGCGAAGGCCAACGCCGTGGCCGACGCGAACGGGTGGCCACGGTTCGTGAGCCTCCAGGCGTACTACAGCCTCGTCGGCCGCGACCTGGAGCACGAACTCGTCGACCTCTGTACCGAGGAGGGCCTTGGAATCATGGCGTGGAGCCCGCTCGCGGGCGGCTTCCTGACGGGCAAGTTCCGCCGCGGCGAGGAGGCACCCGAGGGCTCGCGCCGGACAACGTTCGACTTCCCGCCCATCGACAAGGAGAAGGCCTACGACGTCGTGGACGCGCTCGACGAGATGGCCGGGGGCAAGGGCGTGTCGGTCTCGCAGGTTGCCCTCGCGTGGCTGCTGCAGCGGCGCGGCGTGACGAGCGTGATCGTGGGGACGAAGAAGCCCGAACAGCTCGACGACAACCTCGGCGCGGTCGACGTGTCGTTCACGGGCGACGAGTTGGAGCGCCTCGATGGGCTGACGAAGCCGGCGGCGCTCTATCCGCAGTGGATGATCGCGTTTCAGGGCCGCGGCCGCGAGGCGGTGAGTCGGAGCTAGGGGACTCCCCCAGTCCGTCCAGCGCCTCCACGTCCGAGGAATCTGGACGCAGGGCCGCTCAGTTGGTAGAGCCTCGGTGCGCGGGTTCGAGCCCCGCAGCAGCGAACTCCCTCTCACCCGCCCCTGCCCTCATGTGCGGCCGCCTCTCCCTCGCCCTGACGCCGACGGACCTCGCGCGCCTTCCCGGGCGTCGAGCACGAGGAGGTCCTCGACTCAGTCGGACTCCCCCGGTACAACGTGGCCCCGACCCAGCGCATCCCCGCCGTCGTCGCGGCCGAGGACGGCGGCGCGACGTGGGCGGCGCTCGAGTGGAGGCTGACGCCGCGGTGGGCCCGGGAGCGGTCCAGCAAGTACGCCACCTTCAACGCGCGGGCCGAAGACCTCGAGCGCAAGCCGGCATTTCGGGCGTCGTTTCAGGACCGGCGGTGCCTTATTGTCGCCAGCACGTTCTACGAGTGGGCGAGGGACGGCACCGGGCGCGCGGCCCGGAGGCGGCCCCACGCCATCGGCCTGAAGGACGGATCACCGCTGGCGCTCGCGGGCGTGTGGGACCAGTGGATCGACCGGGACACGGGCGAGGTGGTCGACTCGAGCGCCGTGGTGACCACGGAGCCGAACGCGCTGATGGGGCGGATCCACGACCGGATGCCGGTCGTCGTGGGCCCGGAGGAGCGGGAAGTCTGGCTGTACGGGTCGGCGGCGGAGGCCCGCCACGTGATGCGTCCGTACGACCCTGAAGCGATGGAGGCCGTCGAGGTGAGCACGTGCGTGAGCGACGCACGGAACAAAGGGCCGAGTGCGTGCGCCCGCTCGCCGATTGACACCCTCTAGCTGTTCACCGTGGCAGCGCCGATGAGGCGAACGGCTTCGGCTCGGCGAGGTCGGACGGGACGGGGCGGAAGGCCATCAGCCGCCTCGGAACAGATCCGGCGGGCGCTTTGGCGCGAGGCGCTCGAACGCGCTCTTGCCCGCCTCAGTAGTACCAGTAGTGCGCGGGGGAGACGTGGTGTTTGGCGACCACTCGCCACAGCTCTCTCGGCTCGTCTCGTGCGCCGTCGAAATAGACCGTGAACCACTCCGGCGCGGTGCGCGGGAGGCCCAAGTCGTAGACCCCCTCCTGAGCCTTCTCGTGCCCGGCGGGGTCGTGCACGGTAGAGCGCCAGTTCCACGCCAGATAGGTCTGGCCGTCGATCAGGGCGTCCGGGGCCGGTCTGCCTGGCCAAGCAAAACTGCCCCATTCTGGGTCCGGCTCCCGGAGGACGTAGTGTCCATACCTCTGGAAGGTCATCCCGAGGAGCGCGGCGACCTCGCTCTGAGTCATGCCGGGCTGGACCTGCTCGAAGCGAGACTCGAACACCTCCCACCGCTCCGTTTCCGGCGGGGCGCACCCGCTCAGCACGAGAGCGGCGAGCACAACGACGAGGGCGGCGTCGGTGCTGGTGCGGGAGCCAGCGACGATGAGGCGCATGTGCGTCAAGGCCATAGATGACCACCTCGCGCCTCGACCGAGGAACGGCGACAGAGGGCGTGAAACAGGGCTCCGGTTGCCATTGGGTTGCAGCCCTCCGCGACGCACGCGCGAAACCGCCGCTCGCGCGCCGTCAGAGCCTCTTTTACCTCCTCGAGTTGCAGGCCGCTGCACCTTGCCAAGGTTGAGGTCGCCGGTTCGAGTCCGGTGTTCCGCTCCGCACGAAAAGGCCCTGCCCTTCCCGGCAGGGCCTTTTCCGTTGTGCGCGGCTCCGATGCGTGCACCCCGAGCGTCCCGCTACCGCATGTAGCAGTTCATGCCGGAGTAGAGCTCCCGCACGGTCGCGTTCGGGCCGTCGCCGCTGAGGAAGCCGCCGACGCCCTGGCCCTCGGCGTCCGTCTCGCCGCTGAGCGAGAACTCGTGCTCGAGCGTGGACTCGGGCTCCATCGCGAGGGTCGAGTCCGCCATCCGGGCCATGTCGAGCGGCGAGCCGAGCTGGACGCCCGACGCGGTCTGGATGCGCTCGTTGTCGCCCGAGGCCTGCCAACCGACCACGGTGCCGTCCGAGGAGAGGTTGAGCGTGAGGCCGTCCGCCCACGTGACGTAGCGTAGGGAGCCCTCCTCCACCTCGCAGTTGTTTTGCTCTCCGGACTCGGACGGCGCACCGAGCAGCGGCGTGAGCGCGGCGAGTGCCTCGGCCTCGGCCGTCCCGAGCGTGACCTCCGTGCTGACACCCTCGGTCCCCATCACGTTAAGGCCGCGAGGGCCCACCTGGATGGCCTCGTAGCCAGCGCCGGCCGAATCGGCGGGGGCGTCACTGGCGGGAGCGCCGGCAGATGGGGCGCCGACCGCCGGCGCATCGGGCGCGTCCTCGGTCGTGGACTCGCATCCGGTCGCGAGCAGGAGAAAAACAGAGAGAGCGGTCAGTCGAATCGACATAGACGTGGCAGGGTGGGTGAATGAATCGGCCCGAGACGGGGTGCGGAGCCTCGGGGACTCCTGGAACGGTACGCACACAGCGCTACCCGGCGGCACAACCTGCGCCGGGCAATTTCGGACCTGCGCCGCCGGGGCGTGTGGCCACCGGGGTTACTCCGCCACGAGGCGCGTTGCGAGGGCGGCGGCCTGGACACGGATCTCGGGAATCGCCGTCGTCTCCCACAGCGTGCCTTGCCGGAGCGGGCCGAGCGTGAACAGCCGGCCCGAGGCGCGACCATCGGCTCCGACGAGCGCGCCGTCCGGGTCGGTCTCGACGCCGAGCCCGAGCGCGTCGCGGCGCGCGGCGCCCGCGGCGACGAGACCGGCCACGACGGGCGTGTCCCAGGCCGGTCGTGCGCCCGTGCACAGCACCACATGGTCGAACACGCGGCGCACCTCTCCCCCGCCCGGGTCAGGTCCGCCGGGTAAACCCGGACCTGGTTCACCCGGCGGGTTCACCCGGCGCCGTGCGATCCGGACCCGGACGCCGTCCACGCCCGCCTCGGCCGACGCGACGCGCCCGGCGAGGATGGTGAGGCGGCCCGACGCCTGCAACGCCGCGACCGCCGCGGCGACGTCGGGCGCGGCCCGGTGGCGGTGGACGTCCCAGTACGGCCGCAGGTGGCGCAGTGCCGAGCGCCGCTCGGCGTCGCTCAGCGCCTGCCAGCGGGCGGCCGTCGTCGGACGGAGCGCGTCGATGGCCGCCCGCCAGTCGGCCGCAGCGCGGACGTGGCGCAGCGTCGCGGAGAGGCCGTCCACGGCAGGCGCCTCAGCCGGCTCGCCCGCGGTTCTGACCGGCGCGTGGCTGTGCGGGACGAGCCCGCGCCGCGACACAGCCGTCATCGGGCCCACGTCGGCCGCGGCGAGTGCTAGGGCGACATCGAGCATCGTCAGGCCCGTCCCGATGAGCAGCACGCGCCCGGCGACGCGGCTCAGCGCGCCCGGCGCCCAGGGGTCCGATACGAGGACGTCCGGGTCCAGATCGGCGAGCGCGGGCAGCGCGCCGCCGGTCGTCTGCCCGAGCGCCAGCACGGCGCGCTCGGCCCGAATAGTCTCGCCGCCCGCCAGGCGAACCGCGCCCGACGGCTCGACGGCGACGGCCGTATCCCGCACGACCCGGAGCGTCACGCCCGGCGCTGCCTCCCTGACGGCACGGTCCAGCGTCTCGGCGAGATAGCGCCCGAAGAGGCCGCGCGGCGCGAACGTCGCCGCCGTCGCCTCGGGCATCGGGCCCGACTG
>DASWMO010000054.1:0-6373 GCA_036399715.1 Rubricoccaceae bacterium | reverse complement strand
GTCGCGCCGGTTTCGGCGGCGAGGTCGGCGAGGGAGTCGGGGCCGCGCGAGTTGGCGACCGACACGTGGTGCCCGAGGGCGGTGAGGTGCCGCGTGAGCGCGCTCCCGATGTGTCCTGAACCGATGATTCCGATGTCCATGATGCGTTTCCGTGTGGTGAGGAGAGTGAGAGGCGTCGCCCCGGTCAGGGTGTTGTCGTGACGAGTCGGGGGTCCAGCCCGTACTGCGCCGGAGCGCCGGTGTGGTCGCGCATGCCCTGAGTGCCGCGATCGTCAGCGGCCGATCGCGTCGGTGACGGTGACGGACAGCGGCGTCGTCGGCCGGCCGATCAGCCCGGAGAGCTGGCGGCCGTCGTCGAAGAGGGCCCCCTCGGACGCGCTGACGTCCCACCCCGCGATCGCCAGGGCCAGCCCCTTCGGCAACCCGAAGCCGACGAGCGCGGCGGCGTAGGCGTCCGCCGGGAGGTCGGTGTACGGGATGTCTCGGCCGGTCTGCCGGGAGACCTCGGCGGCGAGGTCGGCCAGCGTGTAGGCGTCGTCGCCGGCCAGCTCGTACGTCGCTCCGTTGTGTCCGTCCGTGGTCAGCACGGCGACCGCCGCCTCGGCGTAGTCGGCCCGGGCCGCCGACGAGATCCGGCCCTCGCCGGCGCTCCCGATGAACGCGCCGCCGGCGAGCGCCCCGGGGATCGACCCCGTGTAATTCTCGTGGTACCACCCGTTGCGGAGGACCGTGAAGGGGACCCCGGAGGCCCTCAGCTCTGTCTCCGTCTCGTGGTGCTCGCCGGCGAGGCTGAGCGGGGAGGTTTCTGCGCGGAGCAGGCTCGTGTAGACGATCCGGCCCACCCCCGCTTCCTTCGCGGCCTCGATGACGTTGCGGTGCTGGGCCGCCCGCTGCCCCACCTCGTTCCCGGAGATGAGGAGGAGCGTGTCAACACCTTCGAGGGCCGGCCCGAGCGTCTCGGGCTTGTTGTAGTCGGCCTCGCAGACGGCGACGCCGAGTCCCTCCGCCTTCGCGGGCGCGCGGACGAGGGCGACGATGTGGTCGGCCGGGACGGCGGCCTTGAGCTTGTCGACGACGAGGCGGCCGAGTTGGCCGGTAGCCCCGGTGATGGCGATGGTCATGGTGGTCTCTTGTGGGTGGGTCGTGGTTGTAAAGAGGTCGCTCTTCGTGTCGAGGGTAAGGTGGCCGTGGCTGCCCTGCCCGGTGTGACGACGAGCCCCGGTCAGATCGTCTGGACCAGGTTCTCGTAGTCCAGACGGGGCGAGCAGCCGAACCACGCGCCCTCCTCGGCTGGATGCCCGACGTTGACGACGAGGAACGACCGGAACCGGCTGTCGGGGAAGAACGCGGCGTCGACGGCGTCCTTGTCGAACCCGCCTATCGGCCCGGCCGCCAGGCCGGCGGCGCGGAGCCCGACGATCCAGTAGCCGGCCTAGAGCGCGGCGTTCTCGTGCGCCGACCCCTCGCGGTCGGCGTCGGGGGAGCCCTCGAACCACGACCGTGCGCCGGGCGCGTGGGGAAAGACGCGCCCGAGGTGCTCGTGGAACCGGGTGTCGTAGGCCAGCACGGCGACGAGGGGGGCCCCAGCCGTCTTGGCCTGGTTGCCCTCGCTCATGAGCGGGAGGAGGCGCGCGCGGGCCTCGTCGGAGCGGACGAGGAGGACCCGGAGCGGCTGTCCGTTGACGGCCGTCGGGCCCCACCGGACGAGGTCGTAGACGGCCCGGACGACCTCGTTGTCGACGGGCTTGTCGGTGAAGGCGTTGGCCGTGCGGGCCTCGCGGAAGAGGAGGTCCTGGGCGTCGTCGGCGAGGACGAACGCGGTCTCGGTCATCAGTGGGAGAGACTAATTATTTGTTCAAACAAATATCTTGTCCCACGGGTTCCACACCCGGGCCTGGCTCCTCTCGCCGTGATGCACCTGCTGATTGAGAAAACCTGCCGCGGCGCCAGGCCTCGCCGGCCCTCCGGCCCCTTGCCGTCCCCCTCCGCCGCACGAACCGGAGCTAGCTGCGAACCCAGGTCTGTGTAGAGTACGACGGCGAGGGGGTAGGACTTGGTGCCTATATAGTGCCTACGAGGTGGCGGAACGTGTCGTTTTCGGACGACAGGGCGCGACAGAGGCCAAAGAGAAAGCGGCCCAGAATCGCCGTTATAAGGGATTCTGGGCCGCTTTCGGGGGTGGAGCCAAGGAGATTCGAACTCCTGACCTCTGCAGTGCGATTGCTCTCGAGCACATCTCAGAGTCGTGACGAACGCGTCCCTTTACTACAAAAAGGGCAATCTTGACTTTCGCAGGCCGCAATAGAACGCACCTCGGCGCATGGTCTTGCCGTGATTGCGCCGTGATCGCAGAGAGACTACAGGACGGCTTTAGCGGACGACCGTGAGCCGCGCAACCTGAGCCTCTCCGCCCGAAACGACGCGGATGACGTACACCCCCGCCGCGAGATGGCCAGCGGGGAGGCGGGCCTCGTGAGCCCCGGCCGGCTCGTCGCCATCTACCAGCACAGCGACCTCGCGACCGAGCAGGTCGAACACAGAGACTCGGACCGAGCCGGCCTCGGGCATCAGGTATGGAACGACCACGGACCCGCGCGATGGGTTCGGACGAGGCGGCTCGACCGAGAGGACTGCCGGGGCCCCAACCTCAACCCGAATCGTCTTCTCGCCGACGGTTGTCCCGGAGGCATCATGGACCGTGAGGACGATGTCACCTGGAACGCTAACGGGAGCTTCCCGGGCAACGTCGAAGGAAAGTCGGGCTACTGGCTCGTCCGTTCCCTCCGCTGCCCCGGATGTGGCCTCGACCTGCTCAAAGGTGAGCCATGCCGGGGCTGACGAGACTGCGACCGTGAGCGGGCCGGTTGAGGCGCCCCCGAGGGAGATCTCGATCGCGTTTCCAGCCGAGGCAAACGGGAGCGTATGGGCTGCCCGCTGAGCCTCCTGCGCCGATACGGACGGGGCAAGGGCGAGGGCAGCGATGAGGGTGAGGAACGAGCGCATGAAGGGATTACGTGTTAGGGGGCGGGGCACTCGGGGGCCCGGTCGATATTGGCCGTCTCGCCGAGCAACATCCAGGAGACGGTCCCGATTGGGCCCACGGGGTAGCACACGCCAGTAGCGGCGTCGCAGATCGTCTCCCCGGTGCGCGACGGTTCCGCGTCCACCGAGAACGCGAATCCTGGGAACGGCGGGGTCTGGCCCCTGTGTCCTGAGACGACCCCGGGCAAGGCGAACAACACCGGGCTGGCCTCCTCAATGACCGACCCGACCCCACCACCAAGTTGACTCGGGTCGGTGATCGCCACCCGGTTGTTGTCCGACCCCTTCGGCCCGTATGGAACCCGGCCCACTTGACCGGAGAGATTCTCGTAGCCGAAATAGGCTGTGTAGCTCCCGTCCGGTCTGGATACGACGCACTCGGCGATCGGAGTAACGGTCGTGAGGATGGGAATGGCGCCTTCGCAGGCCGTAGCGGTCTCTATGGCGTCGCAACCGTCTGTGCCGGCTCCTCCGTCAACGGTATCGGTGCCTTTACCCCCGTCTATGGCATCGCCATCGGCGCCGCCGCAGATGAAATCGTTGCCACCGAGCCCTTCGATGACGTCGGGCGCGCCGGTCCCGACAATCACATCGTCGCCCTCAGAGCCGACGAGCCGGCCGGCGTAAGGCTGGCCGTCAAGTGGACCACCGATGACGCGGCCGCTGGCGACATAGACCGTAGCCGGTGACGTGAGGCACGTCGGCGCGTCCACTCTCGGATCGATCCCGAGCGCGTCGAGGTAGGCGAGCGAGACGTAGTAGAAGTCCGGCTGCTGCCACCGCTCCCACGCGGCGGGGACCGCGTACGGGTCCTCGGCCTTCTCGAGGATCCTGAAGCTCATTCGGGCTAACTCCAGCGCCCCTGAAGTTGCCCCCGCTGCTCCCCTCCACTGTGGGTCCGTGCCATCCAGACTAACCATTAGGGCTCTGTATTGGTCGAACGAGGCCAGCGATACGTCGAGCAACTGCCTCACGTATGCGAGCCAGACCTCCTCCGACGCCACACCGGCTACGTCTAACAGGCCCACATAAGCATTGATCGAGTCCCGGTTGGCCAACCTTTCCACTGTCGTCGGATGCACTAGCCGCCGGTCGACGACCGCGAGGTACAGGGCCGGGAACGCCTCGACCCGGTCGAACACGGAGCGGACGTAGGCGTCAGTATCCTCGGACCCGGGGCGGTACGCCCTCTGAAAGAACTCGATGTCGTCGTTGATCTGGTCAGGCGTCGGCTGGGCGACGGCCTCTGAGGCATCGTTGCAGGCGACTAGGGCTAGGAGCGCGAGCAGGGCGAGGGAGCGAATCATTCGTTCGGGAGGAGAGGATGTGGGGCAGTCGGTCGGAACGCCGTTATTCTGACACCCCGTCCCTCATCAGGTCGAGGTACTCCTCCTGGATCCGGCGCCCCCCTGTGACGCGCCTGAAGTCGGCCCCCGTGTAGGCGTTCGGGAAGAGGAGGTAGGGAGCAGCGCCCGCCTCGTCGTACTCATTGCCTCGGCCGCTGAGCCGGTGCCCGAGTTCGTGGGCGAGCGCTTGTTTCCCGACGGCGTCAATGGAGATGACGATAAATGAGCTCCTAAGGGGTTGTGTGGTAAGTCCTTGGATGTATCTCGGGCCCCTGCTCCCTCCTAGGTACAGACTCCCGGGGATGTAGCCCACGACGACATGCCCCGGACTAAGGAGCGGACCTAAAGCGGTATACATTTGCGGAGCCTCGTTCCGCTGAGGGTCCCCGTTGTCGAACAACACACCTTCCGACAGGAAGCCGGCTCTGTCTCCCTCCCCCATCGGCGCCTCAAGGATGACGGGGGGGGAGGGGGAAATCACTCGCATACACCCCTGAGCCAGAAGCGCTGAGGCGAGGGGAGCTTCTCCCGCCATGTCTTCAGGTGCTACCGCTGCACTATATCCAAAGTGTGATTTTTGGGGCCCGTTGAATCCAAGCTCACTGCCACTAACATAATTATTTGATGGAAAATAGCTGTAATCTATATATCTTTCACTGAATTGACCCAGCTCGTGGTCGCCCCCGTTTAGCACATTACATGCAGCAGAGCAGTCTTGGCCCGTTGGGCAGTAGTCGAAGACGCCGTTGTCCTCGCCGCAGTCGTTCGTCCCCCGTTTTCCATCGAGGCCCCAGTCGAGGAACGGCTCTTGGAACGTTGCCAGCGTGAGGGTGACCGTCTTGACAGAACCCAAAGCGCACACAGATGCGTCCGTGAAGACCTCGTCGTCGCCACCGCTCGGCTCACCGCCGCCCTCAACGTAGGAGGCCCGGACAATGTCGCTAACCCTTGCGCGGTGGGTACGGTCCCCTGGGGCGTCGTCGGGGACTGGCCCGTCCGAGCCGTCATGCACCGGCAGGTCGTCGTCGCCGACGAGCGCGATGTCGGTCGTCGTCATCAGCTGCGAGATCGAGATGAACACCCCGGAGTTCTCAGCAGGCCGGCCCGGTCCGGCAGATGTCTCCCGCAGTGTGAGCCGCGTGGGGTCATCGACCCCTCCCCGCGTCTGCACGTA
The DNA here is from genome assembly GCA_036399715.1 of Rubricoccaceae bacterium. Taxonomy (GTDB): domain Bacteria; phylum Bacteroidota; class Rhodothermia; order Rhodothermales; family Rubricoccaceae; genus DASVSE01. The sequence continues at coordinate 811 of DASWMO010000054.1, read as the reverse complement.
GGCGTACACGGTCTCAACGGTCTCGGGGTCCTGGTTCGCGGTGGGGTCGGACACGCGGACGTAGAAATTCCGTGGGTCCCTCGATACGAAGTTGTCCATTTCTGCTCCGTTGCGGAGGGAGCTGCCTAGGAACCCGTCTTCCCACGTCCCGATCTCAACGAAGTCGACGGGGACGGGGGGAGCCGTGAACCCGCTGGTGAACTGGACGATCTCGACGACCGGCCGGTCGTAGACGATCTCGATCGGCCTCGTCACGGACTCCACGAGGCCGGTCCCGTTAAACACTCCGGCGACGGGGGGGTATTGGTAGAACGCTCGAGCGCCGGTCGTGAGCGTCGTTCCCCTCTCGACCTCGACCTCTGTGGGGGGGCCCGCCACAAACGTGATAGACTTGCTCCACCCCTCGTTGTAACAATCGCGCGACTCGCGGAACGTGGCCCTGGCGAGTCCGCTCTCGTTGGACAAGACGGCGCCAGGCGTGGGGAGGAAGCGACCGCCCCCGACGCTGGCGCCGTTGGGCAGTTGGATCGGGGCGACGCCGATCCCAAAGGGGACCTGCCGGTCCACTCCAGCGAACAAGCTGAGTTCGTCGCACCGGTAGGTCATGTTCATCTCAAAGGGCTCACCCCTGGAGACTCTGATGGCCTCCATGTCGAGGGTGATCGGCATGCCGTCCGACGTAGAGGCTGTATAGACAGCAGACGAATACCCAACGATTCCTCTACCTTGGCTCACAGGGGCGTCGTCGAGAGAGGCTGTAATTTCTTGAGCGTCAAATCCGAGGGAGATTTCCAGGATGTCCCCATGGGTG
>DASWMO010000053.1:0-3368 GCA_036399715.1 Rubricoccaceae bacterium | reverse complement strand
GCGAGGTCGGCGTCGAGCTCATCCACGATCTCGGCGATGAGGAGGGCGAAGTTGTTGACGAAGTTGAGCGGGTTCTTGATCTCGTGGGCGATTCCCGCGGTGACGGCCCCGAGCGAGGCGAGCTTCTCGGACTGAACGAGCTGCTCCTGAGTCGCACGGAGGTCGGCGAGCGCCTTCTCGACTTCGGCCGTCTTGGCCTCGAGATGGCGGTAGTCGTCGTAGCGGGCGTAGGCGACGGCGAACGCGTCCGCGAGCGCCTGCACGGCCCCGACGTCCTCGGGCGGAAGCGCCGCGTCGCTCCCGACGAAGAGCATCCCCTGGGTGAAGGGGGCGAAGAGTAGGGCGAGCGTCGGCGACGGCTCCGCGAGGCCCGACGCGGCGGCTGTGTCCGCGCGGCGCTCGCCGAATAGATCGGCCCACGTCTCCATCTGGTCGCCATTCCAGCGTTCGGCCAGCATGGCCTGCCGGCGCCAGTGGTCCACGACATGCCCGACGAACGGGTGGCTCTCGAACGGCAGCGCGACCGACGCGAGCGCCCGGCCTTCGGGCGTCGCGAGGTACACCTGAACGTCGCGGCGGACCTCATCGACGATGAACACGGCGCACCGGAAAAATGGAACCCCGAGCGCGGTCAGCTCGCGCCCGATGAGCGGCGTGATCTGGTCGAGGTCCGCGACGGTCCGCATCTGCGCGATCTCGGCGCGGACGCGGTCCACGGACGCCTGCTGGACGGCCTCGCGGCGCTGGCCTTCAGACCGTTCGAGGTCGCGGGCCCGCGTGTGGGCAAAGTGGAACGCCCCAGCGAGCCGCTGCATCACCTGGACGGTCGCCTCGGAAAACGGGCGGTCCGAGAACGCGTAGAGCAGCCCGGCCGGGAACGGGACGGCGTGGTAGTACTCGCGCGCGTCGGTCGGGGCCGGCCCGTCCGGCGCCTCGGGCGTCGCGAAAACCGCCCCGACGGTCTGGTAGTGAGCCTGGAGGCCGTCGCCTTCGAGGATGTACGAGAGGTCTTTCTGTCGGCGCCAGGCCTCGAAGATGGCCTCGTAGAACGGCTGGTCGCTGAAGGCCATCGACGAGCGCGTCAGGTCGCCGCCGTCGGGGGGGCGGGCCCAGAACGTGGCCGTCCGGCGAACTCCGTCGACCACCGCGACGCCGCTCCGGGCGATGCCGTCGGTCAGCCCGTCGAACTCGTGGAGGAGGGCCGCGACGACCTCGCCGAGCGCGCCGCTGCGGCGCATCGCGAGGGCCCGGGCGCGCACGCGTTCGAGGGCCGCCTCGACCCGGGCCGTCCGGGCGAGCCGCTCCGCGCGCTGGAGTTCGTGGTGGCGCGCGTGCGTCTGCCCGAAGAGGGCGGCGAAGCGCTGGAGCACGTCGAGGTGCTCGGGAGACGGGGCGGCTGCGAGGACCGCCGCGAGGTGGGCTCCCCCGGCAGCGGGCACGTACGCGACGTGGACCTCCGCCGCCCGCGGTGCCCGGTCCACGACGCGGTCCGCGTACGACGCCGGGTACGCGGCAGCCGTCGCGCGGAGGTAGGCGTCGAAGGCGGGATCGTCCATCCGCTCGATGACCGGGACACCGGTTTCGGCAGCCTCGAACGCCGCGTCGAGCGTCGGGTGGCCCGCGAGCGTCACCGTCATGTAGCCGGCTCGGGGGTCCCCGGCCGCGTCGACGCCGGCGGTCCAGACGTCGGCGTCGCGGCCATCGTCGCGGCCGTCCGGCCGGCCGCCGAGGCCGACCTGGAGGACGGGCACGCCGAGGGCGCGGATCTCCTCGAACACGGCCACGGCCACGTCCGCCGTCTCGTCGCCGTGGTCGACGGCGGCGCCCAGTGTCCGGACCCGCTCAAGGGCGGCGTAGAGGGCGGCCTCCCGGCGGGCCCCGTCGAGCTCGGCCGTCCGCTCGGCGAGGAGACGGCCGAGCTCGGTGGTGCCGTCGTCGAGCGCCTCGGACGGTGGGTGGACGGGGGAGTGACGGTCCAAGGATCAGCGGGCGTTGGCCAGTCGGGAGAACGTCCCTGTACGCCCGGGCGGCCGGGGCGTTCGGTCCATCCACGGATCAAGGCCCCGTCTACCTGGGCCCGACAACCGGCTGACCACGAGCCAACCGATCCGTCCGGGTGCGGCGACGAGCGTCGACCTCTCCATCATCCACGTGCGGCTCCGGCTCGTCGGAGGGGCAGTTCGCGGTCGAGTCAGCTCCGGGAGCCGGCACGTATTGCACACTCTCGGTCCCGGTTGGGACGGTCCTGCTTTCCCCTAGGCTCCTGGAGCCACGCGGTGCGTTGAAGGGGGATTAGTTGCGCTGTCACGCTCTACATGTCCCACAGGATTTTCGTCGTCGACGACCACCCGGTTATGGTCGACGCGTACATGACCGTACTCGGGTACGAGCAGGACTTCGAAACGTGCGGGGCCGCGACGAGCGGGGAGGAGGCGATCCAGATGCTCACCGACATCGACTGCGATCTCGTCCTGGCCGATTACCGCATGCCGGGCCTGAATGGGGCCGAACTCGTCCGGCAGCTCCGGGCTCTGCGGCCGGACCTCAAGGCCATCGTGGTCTCGGCGCACGAGGACGCCGCGTTCGCCCGCGAGGCGATGGAGGCCGGGGCCGCGGCGTTTCTGAAGAAGCGGGACCTGATGGACATGCTCGTCCCGACGATCCGGGCTGTCCTCGCCGGGCAGGTATAACGGCCGGGCAGGTATAACGCGGCACGTCGCGTCGGTGCATCGGCAGGGTCGGCGCCCGGCGACCGGGGTTACTCGGACGGAGAGGGGCCGAACACGGTCCGGAAGGCGTCTAAGGCTGCCGGGTGGTAGATCGTGCCGTGGGTCTCCTCGGGCAGATGCACGGAGTGGACCGCCAGCCCGTCCTGGCTCCCCGTGCGGAGCGCCCCGGCGAGGCGATCTGCGACCTCCGGCTCGCCCTGACTGCTCATGGCGAGGTACAGCGTCTTCCGCCGCCCGGGGTACCCTTGACGCGGCGTCACGGCCTCGCCCGCTAGCCGGTGGTCGTTCCACCACAGGCTCGGGTCGATCGCCACGTACGTGTCGAACAGGTCGGGCTCAAGGACGAGCGTCTCGACGACGAACAGCCCGGCCAGCGACTCGCCGACGATGGCCGTCTCGCCCGTCGTCCGGTAGAGCGAGTCGACGACCGGTCTCAGCTCGTCCCGGAGGAAGGCGCGGAACGCGGCGGAGCCGCCGACACGCGGTGCGATCTCGCGATCGCTCGCGACCTCGGTCGGGCCGGTGAGGTCGCGGCGCCGCTCCGTGTTCTCGATCCCGACCACGAGGAACGGCCGCATGGTCCCGTTGATCGACGAGATCTGGACGAGCCCGGCGATGTGGAGAAAGTCCTCCTGGATC
>DASWMO010000052.1:0-11629 GCA_036399715.1 Rubricoccaceae bacterium | reverse complement strand
GGGATGACGAGCATGCCACCGAAGTTGACAAACGGCGAGATCTTCGAGCTCGGGAACGCCGTGTAGCGGAAGATGGCCGTCCCGGCGGGAAGGTTCTCCGACGCGTCACATGTCCCCTCGCCGGTACCGCCGGGGTTGCAGCCCGTGCCGACCGGGGTGCCGACCTCGCTGAGGGCGTTGTACTGCGCGTAGTGGGCGCCGATGCCGAAGCCGAAGGCCGGCGTGAACTGGTAGCCGATCTCGCCGCCGATGAGGGCGCCGAAGTTGCGCGTCAGCCAGGACGTCGCATCGCGACCGCTGCCTTCGCCGGCCTGGTCGAGCTCGCCGCCGTAGACGGTGGTACCGCCGCGGACGATGATGTAGGGGGTGTTGTAGGAACGGGTCTGCGCCTGCGCCGACTGGGCGGTCAGGAGAGCCGCGAACCCGAGCACGAGGGCGGAGACACGCAGCAGCGTCGTCTTCTCCGGTCGGTTCTGTAGCATGGAGAGGGAGGGGTGAGGGTTTGGGGCCGTCCGGGCGGAAAGGCCTGGGGCCGGGCGGCACCGGTGAGGAGCGGAACCGGTGAGCGAAAAGCACGGCGCTCGGACCTGAGCGCCTAGTATGCGAAATAGACAGGACACTTGCAACCGGCCCGACTCGTCGGTGCGAGTCTTCGGCCGAAGATCGTGTGCCTGAGCTAAACGACGACCGAATCGTCGGAAAAGAACACGTGGAGCAGCGCAGATGGGCTCTGTGTGCCGTTGCGGCCTAACCGAGCCCACGCTGAGAGAGTTCCACGGGCCGCCCAACCGGTTGTCCAGTTCTGCGGCCGGCGGCGCGCTACGCGCTGAGCGAGCGCACGAACACGTCGAGCTGGCTCTTGGCGTTGGCCGCGTTGTTGGGGTGAACGATCCGCCGCGAGGCGAGCCGGTCCAGCTGCGCCTTGACGACGTTGAGCTTGGCGCCGGCCTCGGCCGGGTCGGTCGTGGCGCGGAGGTCCTTGATGAGCGTCCGCACGCGGACCTTCTGGTAGCGGTTGCGGAGGCGGCGCTTGGCGTCCTGACGGACGCGCTTGGCGGCGGATTTGTGCTGCGGCATAGAGCAGGGCCGGCGACGGGCCGGCAACTTCGGGGGGCGGGGCGCCCCGTGCGGGCGCGTGTAGCCGGCTAAGTTAGACGGGAGCGTATGCAGATGCGGCGAAAGCTCCCCGCATGGGTACTGACCCGCCGCGCGCGCCGTCCCGACCCGCCGCCCATGATCGATTTTCTCCGCGACCTGCTCTCGCGCCCCGGCGCGGCGCGGACCGTGATTGTGCTGGAGCCGGACACGATGAGCGCCCCGCGCCAGTATGAGGTCCGCCTCGGCATGGCGCTCTATGTCCTCCTGATCGCCATCGTCGCTGTGGCAGCGGTGCTCGTCGCAGTGGTCGTGCTGACCCCCGTTCGGAGCGTACTGCTCGGACCGGGGGCCGGCGAGCTCCGGGCCGAGGCCGAGCGGAATGCGTCCCGGGCCTCGGCGCTTGAAGACTCGATGACTGCTCAGGTCGAGCAGATCACGCTGCTCCGGGCCCTCATCACAGGCAGCGCCCCGGTCGGCGTGTCCGAGGCAGACTCAGCCGCCTCGGGGGCTCGGGCTACCGAAGAGGTCCCCGCCCAGGCCATCACGGTGGCGCCTCAACCAGCCGAGCCCGCCGCCTCGTCTGAGTCCCCCGCGTCGATCCGTGCCCAGCGGACCCGCTCGCGGGCGGCTGGCGCCTACCTCGCGTCGCTGCGGTCGCCCGTCCCGGCACCTCTCGACGGAGTCGTGTCGCGCGGGTTTCTCCCGGCGCGCGGCCACTACGGCCTCGACCTCGCTGCCGACGCCGGCACGCCCGTCCTCGCCGCTGGCGACGGAACGGTCGTCTTTGCCGACTGGACGCAGGGCGGCGGCCTCACCGTTGCCATGCAGCACGCGGGCGGCTACCTTTCTGTTTACAAGCACAACCGCCGGCTCCTCCGCCGCGCTGGCGACCGCGTCGCCGCTCGCGAGGCCCTCGCCGAAAGCGGCAACACGGGCGAGATCACGTCGGGCCCGCACCTCCACGTCGAGGTTTGGCGCGACGGGCGACCGCTCGACCCTGAGACGTTCTTCTCGCTCCGCTGACGATGGCCCTCTTCCGCCCCGACGCCTCACCCGACCCTGCCCGTGCTCGCCCGCCGGGCAACCCGGCCGAGCAGCACACCATCGTCGGTGCCGGGACGACGCTCGACGGCGCGCTCCGCGCCCTCGGCAACCTCAACGTCTCGGGGACCGTCCGCGGCGACCTCGACGTGCAGGGCCGCACGATGATCATGCCCGGCGGGACCGTGGACGGCGAGGTGACCTCGACGACGGCCGAGATCGCGGGCCACATCACGGGCACGCTCAGCGTCCGCGAGCGCCTCGTCCTCCGCCCGACAGCCGTCATCGACGGCGACATCCGCGCCGGCGCGCTCGTGATCGAGGACGGCGCCGTCTTCAACGGCCGCTGTGAGATGGGCCCCGCCGCCGACCGCTCGGCTGACCGTCTCGTCTCGGTCCGCCCCGCACTCCTCACCGATGGGGCGACCCTGCCGGGCATCGCCCCCGCCTCAGCATGACGACGTCCGACGCAGACGATCCGACCCGCCCGGACGATGGTCCGCCCGACGCATGGGCGGAGGCGGACCGGGCCTACGAGCAGAAGTGGAGCACGCCGGAAGCTGAGCAGGCAGCACAAGCCGAGAGCGACCTCGGCGCGCTCTCGGCCGAGCCCGACCCGTTCTCGTCCGCTCCGGGCACCCGACGCCCGGCCGCCCGGCCGACGCCGGCCTCCGTCGGCGACTCGTACCTCGACGGCATGCAGGCGGCCGGGCCCTACCTCGGGCTCGGCGTCCAGATTGCCGCCTCGATGGCCGTCTTTACGGGCGGCGGCTACGCGGTCGACCTGTGGCTCGGCTCGACGCCGTGGGGCCTGCTCATCGGCGCGGCCCTCGGGATGGTCGGCATCGTTGCGCTTATCGTGCGCGTCGCACGTGAGGCGGACGCGCGGAAGCCCAAGAGGAAATAGTGGGGCTGGCGAGGGCGGACGGTTCGCCTCGTTTTCATTGCCCCTTGCCGGAGCCTCTATGGGCGCGCGGCTAGTTTTCTCGCCTCCCGAAACCCCGTCCTCCCCGACCCGCCGATGTCCGTCGCGACGAGCCTGCTTCTCGGCGCCCTTCTGGGCGCAGCGAATGCTGCCGTCGCGCTGCTGCTCGCCCGCCGGGGACGCAGCCTGGACCTCAACGGCATGATGAAGGTGGTCCTCGGCGGCGGATTCGTGCGCCTTCTCGTGCTCCTCGTCGCCGTCGTGGTCCTCTTCGTGACCGTGCCCGTCCACCGGCTCGCGTTCGTCGGCGGTCTCGGGGTGGTCTACGCCCTTGGGCTCGCCCTCGAAGTCGCGCTCGTGCTCGGCCGCCCCTCCGCCCCCCGCGACGCCTGACCCGCGCCCTCCGATGACTCTGACTGTGCCGACCGGCCTCTCTCGCCTCGCGTTCCTCGTCGCCCTGCTCGTCGCCGGCGGGTCCGCGGTGCGCGCCCAGGAGGCGCATTCGCCCGTCGCGGCCGAGGAGGAGAAGGAAGAGCTGGACGCGGTCCACCACACGTCGGACGGCGCGTACCTCGACATTGAGCCCTTTGGCGACGGGGCCTTCGAACTGGCGCGCATCTTTCTTGTCCGTCGCCCGGATGGTGCGCTCGGCCTCGACGGCTTCTGGTCGTCCACGGCCGCCGTCGCTTCGGGGCGCTACCGGGCCGAGGCCGAGCACGCCGCCGAGGGCGACGCGCTCCCCGCCGAGTCGGCAGAGGACACGGGCGACAGCCTCACGCCCGACGCCCTTGCTGCGGGCTCCGACGAGGCCGAGCACAGCGCCGAGGCCGGAGCCGCCGCCGGCCATGACGCCGAGGCGGGCGCCGAGCACCACGCTGCTTACGACGCGCACCTCGTCCCGGCCGACGGCTCGGCCGTCCTCGCGGACCTCTCGATGACGCGCCACTTGGTGTTCATCTTTCTCGGCATCGGCCTGCTCGCGCTCATTCTGATCCCGATGGCGGGCAAGTACAAGCGCGGCGTCGGCCGGACCTCTGCGCCGCGCGGCCGGATGCAGAACCTCATTGAGACGTTCGTGATCTACGTCCGCGACGAGATTGCCCGCCCGAACCTCGGCTCCAAGACGGACCGCTACCTGCCGTACCTGCTGTCGGTCTTCTTCTTCATCCTGATCTGCAACCTGCTCGGCCTCGTGCCGTGGGGCGCGACCGCGACGAGCAACATCACGGTCACGGCCGTGCTGGCGGTCTTCACGTTCATCGTGACGCAGATGGCTGGCACGAAGGACTACTGGCTCCACATCCTGTGGCCGCCCGGCATCCCGACCTTCGTCAAGTTCATCCTGATCCCGATCGAGATCATCGGCCTGTTCACGAAGCCGTTCGCGCTCGCCGTTCGGCTCTTCGCCAACATGGTCGCCGGGCACCTGGTGATCCTGAACCTCATCGGGCTCATCTTCATCATCGGCGGCAGCTTCGGCGCCGCCGCGGGCTACGGGACGGCCATCCCGGCGCTGCTCCTGACGGTCTTCATCTACGGGCTCGAACTGCTCGTCGTGTTCATCCAGGCCTACGTGTTCACGGTCCTCAGCGCGCTGTTCATCGGCATGGCGTCCGCGGAGCACGAGCACGACCACGACCACGCCGAGGACCACGGCCCGACGCGCCACGACGCTGCGGTCTCGCAGTCGAACGGGCAGACGGTCCACGTCCTCGCCGACCGGACGGTCGGGACCGAGTCTGTGATGGCCTGACCCCGCAGCCCGCTCCGGCGGGCCCTCTCCACTACCGGGCGACGACGCCCCCCGCGCACGAGCGCACGCGCATCCGCGCCCGGCGCGACCGCGCCACGTTTCTCCCTCGATCCACCCATCCCGCTTTCGTCATGGAGTCTGTTGCACTTGGTTACCTCGGCGCCGGCATCGGTGCTGGCCTCGCCGTCATCGGCGCCGGCATCGGCATCGGCCGCCTCGCCGCCGCCGCCCTCGAAGGCTCGGCCCGCCAGCCCGAAGCGGCCGGCGACATCCGCACGACGATGATCATCGCCGCCGCTCTCATCGAGGGCGCGACGTTCTTCGGCCTCATCGTCTGCATCCTGATGGCGATCAAGGCTTAAGTGCCTTGACCTGCGGGCTCGCCTGGTCACTGTGCCCGGCGAGCCCGTGCCCGTCAATCCCCCGCCTTCTCCCACCCCGATGCTTCTCGCTGCCAGCCTGCTCGACCTCAACCCCGGGCTCGCCGTCTGGACCGTCCTCGCGTTCCTGCTGCTGCTCGGCCTGCTCGGCAAGTTTGCGTGGCCCGCCATCCTCGGCGGCCTCAAAGAGCGCGAGAGCACCATCGAGGAGTCGATGGCGCGTGCCGAGAATGCCCTCGCCGAGGCCAAGCGCCTGCAGTCCGACACGGACGCGCAGCGCCAGGAAGCTGGCCGTCAGGCCCAGACCATCCTCCGCGAGGCCCGCGAAGCCGCCGCCCAGATGCGCGACGCCGACGTCGAGCGGACCAAGGCCGAGATCGCCCGCATGCAGGCCCAGGCCTCGGCGGACATCGAGCGCCAGAAGCAGCAGGCCATCGGCGAACTCCGCTCCGAGGTCGCTGCCCTCGCCATCGGCGCCGCCGAGAAGATCCTCGGCGAGCAGATCGACGCCCAGAAGCAGTCCGACCTCGTCGGCCGCTTTATCGCCGAGATGCCGACCAACTGACGAGACGCGGGTCGGCCCGAGGCCCACGCCTCGCCTGCACCTCCCGCGTTTCGCATACCCGACCCCGATGGACCTCACCGCCCGCCGCTACGCGCTCGCCCTGACGCAGGAAGCCGCCCACACCGGGCAGGCCGACGCCGTCGACGCGGACATCGTCTTTCTCGGCGAGACGCTCGACGGCTCGCGTGAACTCCGGCTGTTCTTCCAGAGCCCGATCATCTCGCGCGACAAGAAGGAGCGGGTCCTCAAGTCCCTCTTCGCCAGCCGCGTGTCGCCACTGACGATGCGCTTTCTGGATCTGCTGGTGAGCAAGCAGCGCGAGGCGCTCATCCCGGCCGTCGTCGAAGCTGTCCGCCGCCTCCGCGACACCGCCTCGGGCACCGTCGAGGCGCACGTCCGCACGGCGAAGCCGCTCTCGGACGCCGAGACAGCGACGCTCCAGGCGAGCCTCGAAGCCCGCACGGGCGCCCCCGTCCGCCTCGCCGTCACGGTCCGCCCCGAGCTCATCGGCGGACTCGTCGTCCGCGTCGGCGACGTCGTGTACGACCGCTCGGTCCGCCACCAACTCGACGTGCTCCGCGAGCAGCTCGGCCGCTCGGCCGGCGTGACGACCAACTAGGCGCCCGCGCGGCGCCCGCGCGCCCACTCCGACTCTTTTTCTCCGCCGGCCGCTGGCCGCTCCCCGACCCCACGATGTCTACCGCGATTCGCCCCGATGAAGTCACCTCCGTGCTCCGCCAGGAGCTCGGCGGCTTCGACGCCCAGACCGACGTCTACGAGGTCGGCACCGTGCTCAACGTCGGCGACGGCATCGCCCGCCTCTACGGCCTCGGCCGCGTGCAGGCCGGCGAGCTCATCGAGTTCCCCGAGTCCGGCGTGACCGGGATGGTCCTCAACCTCGAAGAGGACAACGTCGGCGCCGTCCTCTTCGGCGACTACGACGCCGTCAAGGAGGGCCACGAGGCCCGCCGCTCGGGCCGCATCGCCTCGATCCGCGTCGGCGAGGGCATGCTCGGCCGCGTCGTGGACCCGCTCGGCAACCCGCTCGACGGCCGCGGGCCGATTGCGGGCGAGCTCTTCGAGATGCCCATCGAGCGCAAGGCGCCGGGCGTCATCTTCCGCGAGCCCGTCACGGAGCCCCTCCAGACGGGCATCAAGGCCATCGACTCGATGGTCCCGATCGGCCGCGGCCAGCGCGAGCTCGTCATCGGCGACCGCCAGACGGGCAAGACGGCCGTCCTGCTGGACACGATCCTCAACCAGAAGCGGACGCACGAGCTGGCCGCCGACGGTTCGGCCGCGGCCAAGCCGGTCTACTGCATCTACGTCGCCATCGGCCAGAAGGCGTCGACGGTCGCGCAGGTGCAGGCGGCGCTGGAGAAGAACGGCGCGATGGCCTACTCGGTCATCGTCTCCGCCCCGGCGTCCTCGCCGGCGCCGATGCAGTTTATCGCCCCGTTCGCGGGCGCGTGCATCGGCGAGTTCTTCCGCGACACGGGCCGCCACGCGCTCTGCATCTATGACGACCTCTCGAAGCAGGCCGTCGCCTACCGCGAGGTGTCGCTGTTGCTGCGCCGCCCGCCGGGCCGCGAGGCGTACCCGGGCGACGTGTTCTACCTGCACTCGCGCCTGCTGGAGCGCGCGGCGAAGATCAACGCGACGGACGCCATCGCGAAGAACATGAACGACCTGCCCGAGTCCCTCCGAGGCCTCGTCAAGGGCGGCGGCTCGCTCACGGCCCTCCCGGTCATCGAGACGCAGGCCGGCGACGTCTCGGCGTACATCCCGACGAACGTGATCTCGATCACGGACGGCCAGATCTTCCTCGAGTCCAACCTCTTCAACGCGGGCGTCCGCCCGGCGATCAACGCCGGCATCTCGGTCTCGCGCGTCGGCGGCAACGCGCAGATCAAGGCGATGAAGAAGGTCTCGGGCTCGCTGCGCCTGGACCTCGCCCAGTACCGCGAGCTGGAGGCGTTCTCGAAGTTCGGCTCGGACCTCGACGTGACCACGCAGCGCCAGCTCAACCGCGGCGCGCGCCTCGTCGAGATTCTCAAGCAGCCGCAGTACCAGCCGGTCCCGGTCGAGGAGCAGGTCGCCGTGATCCACGTCGCCTCGAAGGGCCTCCTGGACGTCGTCCCGGTCGAGCGCATGCGCGCCTTCGAGGCCGAGTACCGCGAGGCGCTCCGCCTCAAGCACGCCGACGTCCTCGCGGACATCGTCAGCTCGGGCACCGTCTCGGACGTGACGGCCGCGGCCATCGAGCAGGAGGCGACCGACATCGCCGCCGGCTACGGGGCCTGAGGGCTGTGAGACGGGGGACGGGCCGACTGGCCTGATTCCCCGTCCCCTCGTCCGTCATCCCCAGATTCGGGCTCGCCCGACATCCCCCATTCCAGACGAGCATGGCGAGTCTCAGAGACATCCGCGGCCGCATCGGCTCGGTCAAGAACACGCAGCAGATCACGCGCGCGATGAAGATGGTCGCGGCGGCGAAGCTGCGACGGGCGCAGGAGCGCATCTTTACGGCCCGGCCGTACGCGTACAAGGTCCGCGAGCTCATCGGGCACCTCCGGAGCCAGTTGGACCCGACCGAGCACCCGCTCTTCGAGACGCGTGAGACGGTTTCGGGCGTGCTCCTGATCGTCGTCACGAGCGACCGCGGGCTCGCCGGCGCGTTCAACACGAACCTGCTCAAGGCCGCCGAGATCGCGATCGCCGAACGCTACGGGGATCTCCGCGCGGCCGGCCGTCTCCACGTCGCGGCCGTCGGGCGGAAGGGCCACGAGTACTTCGCCGCCCGCGGCGCGACGCTCGAAGGCGACTACCGGGGGTTCTTCACGGACCTTCGTTTCGAGCGCTCGGGCGAGCTCGCAGACCTCGCCGTGCAGGGCTTCATGGACGGCCGCTGGGACCGTGTCGAGCTGGTCTACAACGAGTTCAAGAACACGATCACGCAGAACCGGATCGTCGAGACGCTGCTGCCGGTGCCGGCTGAGGCCTTCTTTACGCCGGTGATGGAGGACAGCGAGGCGTACAACACGTCCGGCGAGGCGGTGGCGAGGGTGGACTACCTGTTCGAGCCGTCGCCGGAGGCGCTGCTGGAGAAGCTGCTGCCGGAGTTCCTGCAGTACCAGATCTGGCGGGCGCTGCTGGAGTCCAACGCGTCCGAGCAGGGCGCGCGGATGGTGGCGATGGACAACGCGACGACGAACGCGGGCGAGCTGCTGAAGTCGCTCCAGCTCACGTACAACCGTGCGCGGCAGGCGGCGATCACGACGGAGATCATCGAGATCTCGTCGGGCGCTGAGGCGCTCGCGGACGCGTAGGCTGCGCTCGCTTACTCTGCGAAACGGCCCCCGGGAGCGTCCTGGTGGCCGTTTCGCGTTTCAGGGCGGGGCGTCGGGAGGCGCGGGGGGCGCTGGCCTACCGCTCCATGAGGCCGAGGACTTCGCGGAGCTGGGGCTTGTCGCGGAGGGCGTCTTTGGCGTCCTTCGCGGCGCGGGCGGAGACGGCGCGGAGGCGGGCGACGAGCGGGGCGACGAGGGCAGTGGCGCGCTCGGACTCGCCGGTTTCCTCGGTCTGGTGGTCGTCGGCGAGTTCTGCGGCCATGATGAGGGCGAGGGCTTCTTCGACGTCCTCGGGGGTGAGGGCGGGGATGCCGGTGAGGAGGACGGGGTTGGTCTGGAAGGCCTCGTGGAATTTGCGGGCCTCGGCGAGCATGGGGACTTCGGCGGTGGCGATGCGTCCGTTGAGGTCGAGGGCGGTGTAGCCGACGGTGCCGCGGGGGTGGGCACGGGCGGCGCGCTGGCGGTGGACGGCGTAGGCGGCGCCGGCTTCGGCGGTGGCGGCGCGGGAGTCGGCGGAGGCGGCGATCTGCTCGATCTCTTCGGCGCTCTGGTTCTTGATGGCGTCGCGGATCTGGTCGATGAGGGCGAGGGCGGCGTCGGCGGTGGTTTTGTCGTGGCCGCCGAAGGGGAGGAGGTCTTTGGCGATCTCGGGGTTGTCTCGGGAGCCGGTGTGGAGGCGCGTCGAGGCGAGGAGGAGGTTGGGGATGGGGAGTTTGGAGAAGTCGGGCATGGGGTCGGGGTGGGGGGCGGGGCGGTGGCGAGGGCTGCCGGGGTGGTTGTGGGTGCTCCCGGGACGGTTGTGGATGCTGCCGGGGCGGTTGCAGGTGTCGCCGGGGCGGTTGTGGATGCCGTCGGGGCGGCCGTAGGTGTCGCCGGGGCGGTTGTAGGTGCTCCCGGGGTGGTTGTGAGCGTCGCCGGGGCGGTTGTGGGTGTGCTCGGGCTGGAGGCGGCTGCGTCGGCTGTCAGGGCGGGGGTGGCAGCGAGGCGTCCCCGGCCAAGTTGCCGATGTACAGTGGCTCTCCCCAGGGCGTCACGTCCTCGAGAACGACCCCCATCGAGGCGGCCCACTTCAACGCGTCCGGGTGCTGGTCGAGATAGAGCCGGACGCGCTCTGCCCGGGCGGCGTCGAGCGCCTGGATTCGGCGGCGGGAGTCCTCGCGCTCCACCGCGCGAAGTGAGTCCTCCACTGCCCGCCTTGCGTCGATTTCCGCAAGCGTCGGGCATGGCGACGACGGTGTGCAGACCCGTCGGACGCCCTGCGCGCTGGCCTCCTGGCTCAGGGACAGGCCGACGATGAGGAAAAGAAACAGGTGGACAGAGTGGCGCATGGCGGGCACGTCGGACGCGGAGTGGAACGGCAAGCTTACGCGCTGGAACGGTGCGTGGGGCACGGCGTGGACCGTGGCGAGGGGCGACTTTCGGCGTGGGGTGATCGGGACGGCCGGGGAAACCGGGCGCGCGGCGCCGCGTCGAGGCTGCCCCACCCTGTGTTCCGATGCTGCCGCCCGACGTTTTCCGCCGACAGGACGAGTCCGACGATGCGGACTTCTATACGCAGCCGCGCTTCGTGACGCACATCGACGCGGCGGCGGTCGCGGCAGTGACCGACCTGTACCGCGAGACGGTCGGGGCGGGGGCGGACGTGCTGGACCTGATGACGTCGCACGTGAGCCACCTGCCCGAGGACGTGGCATACGGGCGCGTGGCGGGGCTGGGGATGAACGCGGCCGAACTCGCGGCCAACCCGGCCCTGACCGAACGCATCGTCCAGAACCTTAACACCGACCCGCGGCTGCCTTACGCCGACGCGTCGTTCGACGCGGTTCTGATCTGCGTCTCGGTGCAGTACCTCACGCAGCCGGTCGAGGTCTTCGCCGAGATTGCCCGCGTGCTCCGGCCCGGGTCGGCGGAGCGGCCCGGCGGTGCGCTCGTCGTCACGTTCTCGAACCGCTGCTTCCCGACCAAGGCTGTCCGCGCGTGGGCCGCGCTGGGCGATGCGGGGCACTCGGCGCTCGTCGGGATCTACGTCCGCGAGGCGGGCGGTTTCGGCGAGCCCGACCTGCGGGCACACACGCCACGCGGGGGCGACCCGCTGTTCAGCGTCGTCGCGCGGCGGGAGAGCTGAGCATCTTCAATACGACGCTATCGGTTGCGGCACAGCTGTGGAACTCCAGCGCCACCGAGCAAGGCCCCACCGGCCGGCGGCTGGCGGAGCGGGGTGAATCCGGAGCCGTCGCGTGGGCGCCTAGAGCGCGGGTAGAGTCATGCAGAGCGCCTCGGGCAGCGCCTTCTGCATCCGCGCGCTGAGGACGACCTCGCCGCGGAGTACGCGCGTCAGCGCCGAGATGAGGCTCGGGGCTGCTTCGTGTTTCATGAGGTAGCCGCGAGCGCCGGCCGCGAGCGCCGGCTCGGCATAGACCGTCTCGTCGTGGCCGCTCACGACGAGCACGCGCAGGCGCGGCCACAGCCGGCGGAGCTGCCCGGTGAGGTAGATGCCGTGCGCCCGCTCGCCCGAGC
>DASWMO010000051.1:0-4124 GCA_036399715.1 Rubricoccaceae bacterium | reverse complement strand
CCGCCGCCGGCGCCGCGCACACGAACGTGACGCAGCACGTCGGCTACGGGACGTTCGAGCCGGTCCACGCGGCCGACCTGCGCGAGCACACGGTCGCCGAGGAAACGGTCGAGGTGAGCCCCTCCGCGGCCGCGGCGGCCGGTGCGGCGCGCGCGGCCGGCGGGCGTGTCCTCGCCGTCGGGACGACCACGACGCGGGCGCTCGAATCGGCCGCAGCCGCGACGGGGCGCGTCGAGGCGTTCCACGGCCCGACGGGCCTGACGGTCACGCCGGGCTACCACTTCCGTGCGGTCGACGCGCTCCTGACCAACTTCCACCTGCCGAAGTCGTCGCTGCTCGTGCTCGTCTCGGCCTTCGCCGGCCGCGAGGCGACGATGGCGGCGTACCGCCACGCCGTCGCCTCGGGCTACCGGTTCTACTCGTACGGCGATTGCATGCTGATCCTGTGACCTCGCCGCCGGGTGGTGAAGGTCGTGGTGTTCAGACGGCGGGACGAGGCCGCTCGACTGCCGCGGCCCGCGCCTCGCCCGGGGCGAAACTGACCGGTTGCACACGGCCCGCGCGGGCCGGCCGTCTCGGACTGAGACGAGGGAGGGCACAACACGCGTTGGAGCGGGTACTCTGCCGTGTCATTCCGCCGCGCGGCGGCCCGCGCCGTCGGATGGGCGCGGCGCTTGCGGCCCGCCCGACGGCCGAGCGTGTTTAGTGCGCGCCTCGGCCGTCGATACCGTGCAGGACTTCCGCGCTCCCATGCCCGACCGCTCGCCGCTCTCGCCCGCCCCGGGCGCGCCCGCCCCCCCGACGGCCAGCCGTCCGGCCGACCGCCCGGCCGCGCCCCCGGCGTGGTCCGGGCTCGATTCGGCCTCGGGCCTTCCGCCGCAGCCCGTCCGCGACGCCGTCTTCGAGGACATCGACGCCGGGTCGCGGGCCTACCGGGGTGCGCCGCCGGCCGCCGTCGAGCCGCCCGTGCTGGGACCGCCCCCGAGCGCTTCAGCCGCACCGGCCGCGCCGGGCTATACGTCCGGCTTCGCGCCGTCGTCCGGCGACGGCGCGCCGGCGTACAGCCCCGACGCGGGCTTCCGGATCGACTTCGACGAGGCCGAGGAGATGCCGTCGACGGCGCTCGCGCCGGTCGCAGCACCGGCGGCCACGCTCCCCGCGCCGGCCCCGCCGCAGGCGCCCGCGCCGCCGGCCGCGCCCGTCGCGCCGCGCGCCGAGGCCCGGCGTGCCGTGCGCGACAAGGCGCAGATGCTGCGCCGCCACAAGTGGCTCATTCTCACAACGACGCTGCTCGGGCTCGGCGGCGCCGCCCTCTACAACGCGACCGCGCCCGTCCGCTACGAGGCCTACAGCGTGCTCCTCGTCTCGACGCCGGGCGAGGAGGGCACCGAGGCGGACCTCAACAGCGGCTTTACGCAGGCGACGGGCACGGACCAGAGCCGCGTCCTCAACCAGGCGCTGATTCTCCAGCAGAACCCCGCCATCGCCGAGCAGACCGCCGAGACGCTGCTGGCGCGGACCGACGCGCGCGGCCTGTCGACGGTCCGCGACGCCACCGAAACGGTCGCTGGCCCGCTCGCCGCCCGCGACTACGCGACCTATCTCCAGAACGAGGTCGTCACGGTCAAGCCTGCGGGCGAGAACGTCGACGCCATCCGCGTCCAGGCGACGGCCGGCACGCCCGAGGAGGCCGCCCTCATCGCGACGCTCTTCACCGAGCGCTACCAGTCGATGACGCGCGAGACCAACCTCGGGCGCGTGCGCCAGACGCGCGACGCGCTCGAGGAGCAGGTCGTCCGCCGCCAGGGCGAGCTCGACGAGATCGAGAGCCGCCTCGAGGCCTACATGACGGCCGAGAACGCCGCCGGCCTCGACGCCCAGACGCAGTCGACTGTGAGCAACATCGGCACGCTCCAGGCGAACCTCGACCTCGCGCGCGTGCAGGTGCGGACGCAGGAGGCGCAACTCGCGCAGCTCCAGCAGGACCTCGCCTCGGCCGGCCCGCGCCTCCAGGCGTCGGCGGCGGCGCCGAGCCAGATCGAGACGACGGCCCTCGACACGCAGATCTCGGACCTGGAGCGGCTGATGGAGCAGATCTACCAGCGCAACCCGCAGTACCGCGGCAACCCGGGCTCGCACCCGGACCTCGCGCAGATGCAGTCCCGCCTCGACGGCCTCCGCGGCGAGCGCCAACGCGCGATCTCGGGCGCGGCGCAGTCGGCCGTCGCCTCGGGCGGCCTCGACCTCGGCAGCCAGGGCTCCAACGGCGCGCAGTACCTCTCGGACATCCAGCGCCAGATCTCGTCCACGCGGGCGGGCCTGGAGGGAGCACGCGCCCAGGTCTCGGCCCTGGCGTCGCGCCTCGGCGAGGCGTCGGGCCAGCTGCGTGAGATCCCGGCTCAGCAGGTCGAACTCGCCGGCCTCCAGCGCCAGCGCGAGGCGACGGCGCAGACGTTGCTCGGCCTCCGCCAGGAGCTCGACCGGACCGAGCTCGCCTCGACGACTGAGCTCGGGCTGACCCAGACCGTCCGCGACGTGCAGGTCCCGACCGAACCGGCGGCGCCGAAGAAGCCACTCAACCTGGCCCTTGGAACGCTGCTCGGCCTGCTCGTCGGCATCGTCCTCGCGGCCGTCCGCTACCGGACCGACGCCCGCGCGCACACGCCGGACGACCTCGCGGACCAGGGCTTCGCCGTCGTCGGGACGGTCCCGAACCTCGCGGCCGCGCTCAAGGAGGGCCGCCAGGACGTCGACGGGTCCAGCGTGCACCCGCTCCTCGTGACGCTCACGCAGCCGTTCTCGGGCCACGCCGAGGCGTTCCGCCACATCCACGCCAACCTGACCACGGGCTCGGGCGCGCCGCCGCAGGTCGTGCTCGTCTCGGGCGCCGAGATCGGCTCGGGCAAGTCGACGGTTGCGACGAACCTCGCCGTGGCCGCCGCGCAGGCCGGCCGCCGCGTCCTCCTGGTCGACGCCGACCTCCGCAAGCCCAGCGTCGCGGACCTGCTCGGCCTCGGCGACCGCCCGGCGCTCGGCGAGGGGCCCGACGGCTCGAACCTCGTCTACTGGTCCACGGCCGTGCCGAGCCTGTTCGCGATGACGCCGCGCGAGACGGCGCAGACGCCGGACCAGATGTGGGCCCCGCACCAGATCGGCGGCCTGCTCGCCAACCTGCGCTCCGCCTTCGACCTCATCCTCATCGACGCCCCGCCGGCCCTCGTCTCGGCCGACACGGCGCTGCTCGCGCCCCACGCCGACGCGGCGCTGCTCGTCGCCGAGGCGGGGCGCTCGGACCTCGACGCGCTCGCGCAGGTCGCGACCGAGCTGTCGGGCGTCGGGATGACGCGCATCGGGGCCGTCCTAAACCGCTTCAACCCGCGCCGCGCCGTCGGCTACCGGCAGACGGCGGCCGTCCGCCACACGTCGCGCCGCGACGCCCGCCCGGCTGCCCGCGGCACCGCTCGCGACGACGCCCGCAGCGACACCGCACTCGGCGCCGCTCCCTCGGACGCCGCTCCTCTTCCGTGACGATGACCACGTTCTCCATGCGCCTCGCCCTGCTCCTGCTCATTCTCGCGCCGCTCGCGGCGTCCGCCCAGCCCGCGTCCTCCCAGACGCCCCCGCCGGCCGATCCGCCGCTCGTGACGCGCCTCGGGCAGTCCGAGCAGACGCGCTCCAACTCGACGGGCTATTACTACAACCACCTCCCCGGCGAGGCGACCATCCAGGTCCAGGTCGAGGGCACCGTCGCGTATCCCGGCCTGTACGAGGTCGGCGTCGGGACGGACCTGCGGCGCGTGCTCGCCCTCGCCGGCGGCCCACGCCTCGACGTCCGCGACCGCGACTCGGACCGCCGCGTGGACATCCAGCTGCTGCGGCCCTCCGAGGGCGCGATCTACGTCTCGACGCTCGCCGCGGCGAGCATCCGGCCGGACCTCATCCCGGCGCTTCGCCACGATGACACCGTCCTCGTCGACGTGATCTCGCGGCGGCGCTTCACGATCCAGGACGCGGCGACGATCATCGGCGCGCTCGGCACGTTCGGATTTCTCATTCAGGCCGTGGCGCGGTAGGGGAGAAGCCCCGGCGTCGGATCTGCGCGGGCGCGCCCTGGAGACGGGGCG
>DASWMO010000050.1:0-8884 GCA_036399715.1 Rubricoccaceae bacterium | reverse complement strand
GAACACCGCGACCTCGCGCGGCTCGGCCGCGGCGTACTGGTCGACCGGGTCGTCTCGGCGGACGGGCTGGCCGAGCGGCTGGCGCGCCGGGCGCAGCGCCTCGCGCGTCGCGGCGACGCGGAGGGCCTCGCCGCGCTCCTGCGGCGCGACGGGCCGGATCGCGCGCGGGCCGTACGAGACCGTCTCCGCGGCGGCGTAGAGGCCCGACGTGCTCTCGGGTGCGTAGCGCGCCAGTTCGTCCGCGTGCTCGGCGTAGAGGCCGGCGGGGATGCGGACCGTCTGCGGCCCGCGTCCCGACGGCACGCGGCCCGTGCGGAGGCTCGGGTTGAGGGCGCGGATCGCCGCCTCGCTCACATCGAGCGTGCGCGCGATGGCGCCGAGCGACGTGCCGGCCTCCGCCGGCATCCGGTCGAACGTGTAGGCCGGTCCGGGGTCGTCGGTCGGCGCGATGCCGTAGGCCGACGGGTTCGAGACGACGAGCGTCGTCGCGATGAACATCGGGACGTAGGCGCGGGTCTCGCGCGGGATCGACTCCTCGATGTCCCAGAACGTCGCCCGGCGGCCGGTCCGCTCCTCGAAGCGCTGCGCGGCGCGGGCGATGACGGCCGGGTTGCAGTTGTAGCCCGCGAGCGCGAGCTGCCAGTCGCCGAAGCGGTCGTGGAGGTCGCGGAGGTGGCGTGCGGCCGCGCGCGTCGCCCGCTCGGGGTCGAGGCGGTCGTCGACCTCGCGCGTGGCCTGGAGGCCGTACGCGGCGCCCGTCGCGCGGATAAACTGCCACATGCCGGCGGCAGCCATGTGGCTCTGCGCGGCCGGGTTGAGCGCGCTCTCGATCATCGCGAGGTACTTCAGCTCGTCCGGGACGCCCTCCTCGGCGAGGATCCGCTCGATCATCGGGAGGTACGTCTCCGAGCGCGAGAGCAGGCGCTCGACGTGGCTCGGGCGGCGGACGAGAAACTGGATGTAGCGCTCGACCTGCGTGTTGACGTCCATCGGGATCGCCGTCGCGAACGTCTGGCGGTCCGGCAGCGTGACGTGCTCGAGCAGCGGCACGCCCATGTCGAAGCCACGCTCGACGGCGTCCACGCCGGCCTCGCGGAAGGCGTACACGTCGCCGCGGTCCAGGGCCGGCGTGTCGTAGAACCGCTCGTACTCGGTCAGGACGGCCGAGTAGGCCTCACGAAAGCGCGAGTCGAACATGACGCCGGGGCGCTGGCCGAGAAGCTGCAGGTCCGACACGAGGTCGTCGAGCAGCGTCGCGTAGCGGCCCTGGTCGCCGTCGGCGGAAGCGTCGAGAAGGGTCGCCTGTCGCTCATAGAGGCGGGCGAGGCGGCGGGCGAGCTGGTCGTCGGAGAGCGAGTCGGCGGACGCGGACCCGGGCGTGTCGGCGTGCCGCGAAGCGGTCGGCCGGGGAGCGACGGGGTCCGTGGCGGCCGACTGGGCCAGCGCGGGGAGCGTGACGAACAGCAGGGGAGCCGCGAGTGCGAGACGGGCCATGCAGGCGGGTCGGGCTGGTGGGGAACAGAGCGCCTCGGAAGGGTCCGTAAACGGGCGACCGGGCGCAGCGGTGGGAAACATAACGACGGCCGGCCGAAGGCGCGCAAGAGGAGGCCCGCGAAAGGCTGCACCGCCGGGCTAGAGCGACCTGACAGTGCCCTGCCAGAACCGGCCTGTCTGGGGCAGAACTGCCGCCGAACCCACAGGATTTCCCCTAGCAGCGCCCTGATGCGGCGGGCCGGGCGGACTCGCGGCGGTGCGATCTTTTTCACCCTGCCTTCCCCGCTCGCCGTGCGCGCACTTCTGCTTCCGCTCGTGCTCGGCTTCGTGGCCGTCGCTCCGTCCCGCGCTCAGCCCGCCGTGGTGCCGCCAGCCACCGCGGGCCCTCCGCCGGCGCCGGCTGCCCCCCGCCGGCCGCTGCTGTGGCGCGTCGAAGACGCCGACAGCCGGGTCTATCTGCTCGGCTCGGTCCACGCGTTGCGGCCCGGCACGGATGTCCTGCCCGGCGCCGCGGCTGCAGCCTACGCCGATGCCGACGTGCTCGCCTTCGAGATCGACTTCGACTTGGCCCGGGCCGATGCTGCCGCCGCAACGGCTGTCGGCGTCGCGACGGATGGCATCGCGCTTTCGAAGCGCCTCGGGCCCGCGGACGCCCGGCGCCTCGAACGGCGCCTCGAAACGGCGGGCCTCTCGCTCGCTCCGTTCGAGTCGTTCGAGCCGTGGCTCGTCGCCGTCGTTCTGCTGACGCTCCCCGACGGATCGGCGCGCCTCTCGGCCGCCGCGGGGGTCGACGCCGTCCTCTACGCCCGCGCCGCCGCCGATGGCCGCGAGCGCCTCGGCCTGGAGACGATCGCGGACCAGACCGGCGCCTTCGACGGCCTGCCTATCAAGGACCAACTCGCCCTGCTCCGCGACGCGCTCGGCTCGGACGGCCTGAACAGCCTGGACGCCGACAGCGTGGACGCAGGCGGCCAGATGCCGCTCGTCGCGGCGTGGGAGGCCGGGGACGCCGAGGCGCTCGCGGCCATCGTGGCTTCGGGTCTCGGGGCGTCGACCGTCATGCGGCGGCGGCTGCTCACCGACCGCAACGCACGCTGGCTGCCGCAGATTGAGGCCCTTCTCGCGCGGACCGACGAGGACGTGCTCGTCGTCGTCGGGGCGGGGCACCTCGTCGGGCCGGGCAGCGTCGTCGAGATGCTCCGCGCGCGGGGGCTCGTCGTCGAGCGGGTCGAGTAGACAGACCGCTACAGCGGCAGGTGGGCTGCGCCGTCCTTCCTCAGAGGGGAAGGTTGCCATGCTTGCGCTTGGGCATCGTTTGGACCTTGTTCTTCAGCATCCGGAGCGCACCGATGAGACGCGCGCGCGTCTCGGACGGCCGGATGACGTCGTCGATGTAGCCGCGCTCGGCGGCGACGTACGGGTTGGCGAAGCGCTCGCGGTACTCGTCTGTGAAGGCGGCCTCGGTGGCGGCCGGGTCGTCGCTCGCTGCGATCTCGCGCTTGCGCAGGATCTCGACGGCTCCCTTGGCACCCATGACCGCGATTTCGGCCGTCGGCCACGCGAGGTTGAGGTCGGCCCGGATGTGCTTCGAGTTCATCACGTCGTAGGCGCCGCCGTAGGCCTTGCGCGTGATGACGGTGATCTTGGGCACGGTCGCCTCGCAGAAGGCGTAGAGCAGCTTCGCGCCGTGGCGAATGATGCCGCGCCACTCCTGGTCCGTGCCCGGCAGGAAGCCCGGCACGTCCTCGAAGACGACGAGCGGGATGCCGAAGGCGTCGCAGAAGCGCACGAAGCGCGCGCCCTTGACCGAGGCGTCGATATCGAGCACACCCGCGAGCACGGCCGGCTGGTTCGCGACGACGCCGACCGACTGCCCACCGAGGCGCGCGAAGCCGACGACGAGGTTGGCCGCAAAGTCCGGGTGGATCTCGAAAAAGCGCCCGTCGTCGACGACGCGTTTGACGACGTCGTGGATGTCGTACGGCGTGGAGGCGCTCTCGGGCACGACCGTGTCGAGAGCCGCGTCGGCGCGCGTCTCGGGGTCGGTCGTCGGGACATGCGGCGGGGCGTCCTCGCAGTTCTGCGGCAGGTAGCTCAGCAGCTCGCGGATGCCGAGCAGGAGCGCGGCCTCGTTGGCGAATGCGCGGTGGCAGACGCCCGACTTGCTCGCGTGCGTGTCGGCCCCGCCGAGTTCTTCCTGCGTGACCTCCTCGTTGGTGACCGTCTTAACGACGTTCGGGCCGGTCACGAACATGTAGCTCGTCCCGCGCGCCATGAACACGAAGTCCGTGATGGCCGGCGAGTAGACGGCGCCGCCGGCGCACGGGCCGAGGATGGCCGAGATCTGCGGCACGACGCCGCTCGCCATCGTGTTCTGGAGGAAGAGGTCCGCGTAGCCGCCGAGGGCCGCGACGCCCTCCTGGATGCGCGCGCCGCCCGAGTCGTTGAGGCCGATCACGGGCGCGCCGTTCTCCAGCGCGAGCTGCATCAGACGGACGATCTTGGACGCGTGGGCGAGCCCGAGCGAGCCGCCGAAGACGGTGAAGTCCTGCGAGTAGACGTAGACGAGGCGCCCGGCGACGGTCCCCCAGCCCGTCACGACGCCGTCGCCGTATGGCCGCTCCTTGTCGAGCCCGAAGGCGGTCTCCTGGTGGCGGACGAACGCGCCGGTCTCCTGGAACGAGCCGGCGTCGAGGAGCACGTCGAGGCGTTCGCGGGCGGTGAGCTTGCCGCGGGCGTGCTGCGCGTCGACGCGGGCCTGGCCGCCGCCGAGGCGGGCTTCGTGTCGGCGGGTGTCGAGGTCGGCGAGGCGGTCGGAGGAATCGGTCATCAGAGGGGGCGAAATCGGGCTTCGACGGCGTCCACGAGGGCGACGGCGGCGTCGGAGAGAGGGCTCACGCGGTGGCGCCGGAAGACATCGCGGGCGATGGTGTCGCTCGCCTCGGTCCACGACGCGTCGCGGGCGAGGGCGACGAGCGTCTCGGCGTAGGAAGCTTCGGAGCCGCCGAAGAGGTCGGCGACGAAGAGGGCCCGACGGGCGTCGTCGATGGGCTGCCCGAGGGCGGCGCGTTCGAGTCGGTCGAGGCCAGACGGTGGTGGTTCATTCGGGGCGTCACTGCCCGACGTGGCCGCGTCGGGGCGCTCGCTCGGCGGGTCAGGCGGGAGCGGGGGCCGCGGCGGCGCGACGGGCGGACGCGGCAGGTGGGCGTCCGGTGCGGTGGCCGGGCGCGGCATGAAGCGTTTCCAGAGCGGCGGCTCCACGTCGTCGGCTTCGCTCTCGGTCGGCTCTGCGGACGGACCGTCTGCGCGGCGGTCCGCGGGCGCCATCATCCGCATCCAGAGCGGCTCATCGTCTGGACTGGCGGGCGGCTCGGCAGGCGGCGCGGCGGCTGGCGGCGGAGCTGAGAGCGGCGGCGCGTCGGGCGGTGGCGGAGCCGACGGCGACTCCATACGCGCCGGGACGTCGAACTCGGCGCCGAGCGGGAACGGGGCGGCGTGCCACGTCGCGCGCGCGTGGGTGTGGTCTGCCTCGGGCGGTGTGCCTTCGGATGGCGGAGGCTCCGCTGGTAGAGCCTCGGCCGGTGGCGCCTCGCGCGGCGGGGCGTCTGCGCTGGCCGTCGTCAGCCACGCGGCGAGATCGGGGTCGCGGTCTCGCCAGTCGGGTGTCGTGGAGTCGTCCGTCGGTGGGGCCTCGTCCAGACGGACGGTGGCGTCGGGGACCGGGGGCTGCTCGGGACTGTTGGGCTCCGGACTCGTTGGCGCCTCGGGCTCGGCGACGGTCAGAGCTACGACCGGCTCGGGACGTGTGGGGGCGGGCGAGCCGAGCGCGACCGTCAGTCTCGCGTGGAGGTCGGCGCGCGTGAGCAGGCCTGCCGAGGCGACGGCGCGGGCGAGGTCGTCGCGGCCCTTCGCCTCGAAAAAGGCGGCGGCGAGCGCACCCGGCACACCCGGCGCGCCGAGCAGCCCGACGAGCGGGTCGAGCAGACCGGCCCACTCGTCGGCCGTGAACGTCGCGACCATGCGGCGGTCGATACGGCGGAGGAGGCTTTCGAGCCCGACGCGGTCCAGCCGCGCGATGTCCTTGCGCTCGACGTACCGACCGGCGATATCGGGCAGGTACGGGTACGGCTCGAACGCGGCGAGGCGGCGCACGACGAGCGCGGCAGGCCGCTCGGCCTCCCCGTCGTCCTCAAAGGCGACCGCGGCGAGCGTCTCGGCGGGCCGGACGAGGTGCGACACGGCGAGGCGGCACGCGTCGACGAGGAAGGCCGTCCATGCCGGCGCCGGGACGCGCGCGGCACTCCGGGCCGCCTCGCGCCACGCGCGGGCAGCGTCTCCGGCGCGGTCGGGGTCGATCCAGTCCGACACCGGCGCCGTCGCCTCGCGGTCGAGCCGGGCGTCGAGGCGGGCGAGGAGGACGCAGGAGACAGGCGACGGGAGGGCCGCGATCTCGTCGCGGGAGTGGGACTGGAGCGCCGGCAGCCGGTCCAGAATCCGCCGGGCGAGGGCGTCGGCAGCGGCACCGAGGGCGTGGTCGCCGGAGTCGGGAGGGGCGAGCATCGGGCGGGCGCGGCGGGGGAGGGGCAAGCTACGCGGCCGGCGGCGCTGGACGCCGGGCTGCCCGGCTCAGCGGGGGAGGTTGCGGAGGCGGACCTCGCGCGCAAATGCCTCGGCCGCCGCGCGGTCCGTGCGGGCGAGCGGGAGCACGATCTCGCCCGGCGGGTCGCCCGGGAAGCCTCGGACGGTGACGAACCCGAACGGCCGGACGACGAGCCGCACCCGGCCAAGACGCGTCGCGTGCACGTCGATGGACTCAACGTCGTCGGCGGGCAGGCGGACCGTGCGGCGGCCGACTGGAACGAGTTTAGCCAGGGTCTGGGACATCTCGAACACGAGGTCGTCGCCGTCGAGGCGGACCGTCCCGCGGACGTTCACCACGCCATCCATGAGGTCGAAGGTGAAGGGGATCCGCATCACGCCTCGGCGCGGGCCGCGGGCTCGTCCACGCCGTCGAGGCGCACGCCGACCAGGCGGCTCACGCCCGGCGTCGGCATCGTCACGCCGTACATCCGGTCCGCGGCTTCCATCGTGAGCTTGTTGTGGGTGACGAGGATGAACTGCGTGCGGTCCGCGAACGAGCGGATGAGGCGCATGAAGCGCTCCACGTTGGCATCGTCGAGCGGCGCGTCGACCTCGTCGAGGATGCAGAACGGCGAGGGCTTGACGAGGTAGATCGCGAACAGTAGGGCGGTTGCTGTAAGCGTCTTCTCGCCGCCCGAGAGCTGGGCGAGGCCGACGGGCCGCTTGCCCCGCGGGCGGGCCGTGATGGCGACCGGCGATTCGAGCGGGTCGTCGCCGTCGAGCATCACGTCGGCCTCGGCGTCGCCGCCGAAGAGGTCGGCGAAGATGGTCCGGAAGGCGTCGCGGATGCGGGTGAACGTCGCGTTGAACCGCTCCGAAGCCGTCCGGTTGATCTCGTCGATGGTGTCCAGTAGAGACCGCTCGGCGCTCTGGACGTCCGCACGCTGCGCCTGGAGAAACGTCAGGCGCTCATGTTCAGCGTCGTAGCTCTCGAGTGCGAGGGCGTTGACGGCGCCGAGTGCCCGGAGAGACTCGCGCAGGTGTGGCACGTCGGCACGAGCGGTCTCGGGCTCGAAGAGGCCTGCTTCGGAGAGACGGTCGAGTTCGCGTTCGGCGTCGGCGAGCGTCGCGCCGTGGTCGTCGGCGAGGCGCTCCTCGGTCGTCTGCTGGCGCGTGGCGATCTCGGCGAGGCGCAGGTCGGCTGCGGCGCGGGCGGCGAGGGCCGTCTCGCGGGCAGACCGAACGGTCCGAAGTCCGGACTCAGCGTCCGAGATGCGCGCACGCACGTCGAGGACGTGCGTCTCGGCTTTGGCGGCGGTCGTCTGGAGCGCGTCCGTCTGCGTCCGCTCGCTGTCGAGGGCGCGGGCGAGGTCCGATTCGCGTCGGGACGCGAGGTCGAAGGCCGCGGTGAGACGTGCGTGCTCGTCGGCCCGCGTCGCGTCGCGGCGTTCCAGTGCGGCCGCGCTTCCGGCGAGCCGGTCGCGGTCGGCCCGGAGTGCCGCGACCGCAGCCGTGGCGCGTGACTGAGCGAGGCGGGCGTCGTTCCACGCAGCCTCGGCCGTCCGGCGATGGGCTTCGGCGACGTCGAGTGCGCGCCTCGCGGCGTCGCGAGCCGCTTCGGCGATGTCAGCCGCCGCAGAGGCAGCAGCGGCCGCTGAGTCGAGGGCGTCGTCGGGTGGGAGTGCGGCGGCCTGAGCCGTCACCTCGGCGAGGCGCGTGTCAAGGCGCGCCCGCTCGCCCGCGAGGGCGGCCGTCTCGGCGTCACGGCGGGCGACGGCCGTCCGGGCAGTCTCAAGGGCAGTTCGGGAGGCATCACGGCGCGCCTCGGCCTGCGAGCGGTTTGACTCGGCGAGGGCGACCGATGCACGCGCCTCGGACGAGCGCGCGACTGCGGCGTCGAGCGCCTCGGCTGCCTGCGCGAGCGCACCGGCGGTCGCCGCCTGCCGCTCGCGCAGCCCGACGCGGGCCGCGCCGCCGTCGGGTCCGTCTGCGCCGCCGTGGACGGCGCCCTGCGGGCTCGCCCACGACCCGTCGCGGGCGACGAACCGGGCAACGGGGAACTGGCCTGCGAGGCGCCGTGCGTCCGTAAGCGTGTCCACGACGAACACGTTGGCCAGCAGGGCGCGGACGAGCGGGTCGAGGCGCGCGTCGGTCGCGCGGGCGAGGCGGAGGGCGGGCGTGGCGCCGTGCGGCGTCGGCGAGCGCTCGGCGGGCGCGCTCGCCGCGACGCGGTCGAGGACGAGGAACGTCGCGCGGCCCGCGTCGGCGTCGCGGAGCGTGGCGAGGGCGGTGTCGGCCTCGGCGTCGGTCTGGACGACGACGGCGTGGGCGAAGAGGCCGAGCGCGGCTGCGAGTGCGGGCCGGTCGGCGTCGTCGCATCCGACCGCCTCGGCGACGGTCACGACCTGCAGCACGTGGCGCAGCACGCCGACGGCCTCGCCATCGCCGTCGCCGGCGTCGAGGAGGGCGTCGAGGAGCGCCGCCTCGGCGCGGGCGGCGTCGCGGGCCGAGCGCGACGCCTGCTCGGCGTCGCGGACGCCGGCCTCGGCGTCGCGCGCGGCGTCGCGGGCGGATGTCTGTTCGGAAAGCTCCTGTGTGGCCGCGGCGAGTGCCGCAGCCGCGCGGGCGACCACGTCGCCGAGCACGTCGGGGCCACGTTCGGGCGCGACGCGGGCGGCGAGGTCGGCGCGGGTGGCGTGGAGGCGGGCGATCTCGGCCTCGGCGAACGCCCGGCGGTCTCGCGTGCGGTCGCGGGCCGCGCGGGCGTCCGCGGCCGAGCGCGTCGCGTCGGCGGCGGCCGTGCGGGCGG
>DASWMO010000049.1:0-3694 GCA_036399715.1 Rubricoccaceae bacterium | reverse complement strand
CTCGGCGGGCCCGAGGCGCTCGGCGTCCGACTCCACGGCGCCCGCCTCGACCGTGCCGCGCGCGTACACGACCGCCCCGGCGCCGTCGACGACGACGAGCGCGGGATCGTCCACCACCTCGACGCCGCCGACGGCCGGTCGGAGGTAGACGTAGGTCAGACCCGAGCGGCCCGAGCGGCTCACGCCTGTCACGACGGCCTCGGCACCCGAGCGCGACGCGACATGGGCGAGGGCCGTCCGCTCGGCCGGGCGGCCCGTCTGCGCAGCGACCGGCACTGCGCAGACCGCCGAGGCGACGACGAGCCAGACGATCAGCAGGGGGCGCATCGGTGGGGCGCGGCGTGAATGCCTGTGTAGATACGGCGGCGTGCTCGCTTTGTCACCGGCAGAACGCGGCGCCCGAGACGACGTCTGCCCGGGACACGGTCGCATCCGGCTACACGCCCGCGTCCGGGCGGATGTGGCTCGTCGCGACGGGCGGGCCGGCGAAGAGGGGCGTCGTCTGCGCCCACGTCTCGCGGAAGAGGTCGCTGTGGCGGTAGGCGCCGAGCGCCTCGGGGCCGTCCCACAGGCTGACCGTCGTGAGGATGTTCGCGTAGCGCGGGTCCTGCCACAGGTCGAGGCTCTGGCAGCCCGGAGCGGCGGCGATGCGGGCGCGCGTGGCGGCAAAGAGCGCGTGGAACGCCGCGACGGCGTCGGGGCGGAGCGTGAGGCGGACGGTTCGGAGAAGCATCGGCGCGCGGTCAGACGACCGTCCCGGGCGGGAGGACGGCGTTTTTGCGGACGACGACGATGCCGTCGCGGATCGCCCAGCCGTCGCCGTCGGCGGTCTCGACGCCGTCGGCGTTGACGAGGCGGCAGTCGGGGCCGATCTGGGCGTTCTTGTCGATGATCGCGTTCTCGACGACCGAGCGCTCGCCGATGCCGGGCGCCTCGGGCGCGCCGGCGCCCTCGCGGCGCGCGGGGTCGTGCCAGGGGAAAAAGTCCGCGCCGAGCAAGACGGAGCGGCGCACGACGGCGCCGGCGCCGATGAAGGACCGGATGCCGACGACCGAGTCCTCGACCGTCGCGCCGATGACGACGGAGGCCTCGCCGATCATCGAGTTGCGGATGTGCGCGTCCTGGATCTTGGCCGGCGGGAGCATCCGGGCGTTGGTGTAGATCGGCTGCGCCTCGTCGTAGAGGTCGAACTCGGGGCGCGGGGCGGCGAGGGCGAGCGTGGCGTCGTAGAACGAGCGGATGGTGCCGATGTCGGACCAGTAGCCGTCGAAGGGGTAGCTCACGACGCGGTGCTCGGCGATGGCGCGCGGGATGACGCCCGAGCCGAAGTCGTGGTCCTCGGTGCCGACGAGTGCGCGGCGGAGCGTGTCGCGGTCGAAGAGGTAGATGCCCATCGAGGCGAGATAGACGCGGCCGGCGGCGCGGTGCTTGGCCGAGACGGGGCTCTCCAGGCCGGCGAGGGCGTCGCGGGCGGGCTTCTCGTGGAACTCGGTGATGACGCCGTTGGCGTCGGTCTTGAGGATGCCGAAGCCCGGCGCCTCGTCGGCAGTGACGGGGATCGTGGCGACGGTGAGGGCGGCGCGGGCGGCGCGGTGGTGGTCGCCGAGGGCGTTGAAGTCCATCCGGTAGAGCTGGTCGCCGGAGAGGACGAGGACGCGGCGGTGCGCGTGGGCGTCGATGTGCGGGAGGACCTGCCGGACGGCGTCGGCGGTGCCCTGAAACCAGCGGTCCGACGTCGGGGTCTGCTCGGCGGCGAGGATGCTCACGAAGCCGCCGGAGAAGCGGTCGAAGCGGTAGGCCTGGGCGACGTGGCGGTTGAGGCTCGCGGAGTTGTACTGGGAGAGGACGAAGATGCGCCGGAGGTCCGAGTTGACGCAGTTCGAGATCGGGATGTCGATGAGGCGGTACTTGCCGGCGAGGGGGACGGCGGGCTTGGAGCGGTGCTCGGTGAGCGGGTGGAGCCGGGTGCCGGCGCCTCCGCCGAGAATGACGGCGAGGGTGTCGCGCATGGGTGGGAGGGGTCGAGAGGGAGAGGGGCGAGGCGGACAGCGGGCGTCCGGGCAGGGTCAGCAGGCATCCTGGCAGAGTCAGCGGGCATCCCGGCGGGGTCAGCGAGCATCCCGGCAGGGTCAGCTAGCATCCTGGCACGGTCAGCGAGCATCCTGATCGGGTCAGCGGGCATCCTGACGCGGTCAGCGGGCATCTTGGTGCGGGCAGCAGGCATCCTGAGGCGGTCAGCGGGCATCCTGAGGGAGTCAGCGGGCGGTGAGGGCGCGGTAGCGCGCGGCGTAGGTGCGGGCGGAGGCGCTCCACGAGAAGTCGGCGGCCATGGCGGCGCGCTGGAGGCGGGCCCAGGCGGGGGCGTCGTCGTAGACGGCGAGGGCCTCGCGGAGGGCGGCGATGAAGGCGTCGGGCGTGAAGGCGTCGAAGCAGAAGCCCGTGCCGGCGGTGCCGTCCCACGCCCGGACGGTGTCGCGGAGGCCGCCGGTGGCGTGGACGACGGGCGGGGTGCCGTAGGCCATGGCGTACATCTGGCCGAGGCCGCAGGGCTCGCTGCGGGACGGCATCGCGAAGACGTCGGCGGCGGCGTAGAGGCGGTGGGCGAGGCGCTCGTCGAAGGCGACGACCGCAGCGAGGCGGCCGCCGAGGCCGTCGGCCGCGAGCATTCCCGAGAGGCCGCGGACGGCGGCCTCGTGCTCGGGGTCGCCGGTGCCGAGGAGGGCGACGGACGCCTCGGTGGTGCGGACGAGCGTGTCGAGGCCCGGCAGGAGAACCTCGACGCCCTTTTCGGGCATGAGGCGGCCGACGAAGGCGACGAGCGGGCGGGTTGCGTCGAGGTTGAGTTCGGCGCAAACGGCGGCCTTGGTCGCAGCCTTGCCGGCGAGATCGGCGGCGGTGTAGGTGTGCGGGAGGTGCGGGTCCGTGGCGGGGTTCCAGACGGCCGCGTCGATGCCGTTGAGGACGCCCGAGAAGCGGTCGCCGGCGTGGCGGAAGGCGGCGGCGAGGCCGTGCGCGACGGTGTCGTCGGAGGCGAGTTCGCGGGCGTAGCCGGGGCTGACGGTCGTGACGGCGCCCGCGAGGTCGATGGCGGCCTGCATCGCGTTGATCTGGCCGTGCTCGCGGCGCCACGCGTCGTGCGTCGGGAGGCCGAGGCGGTCCCAGAGGTCGGCCGAGACCTCGCCCTGGTGGTCGGCACTGTGGACTGTAAAGACGGTCGGGAGGGCGCAGACGTCCGCCGCGGCGCGGCCCGCTCGCTGGAGGGCGGGGATCAGCGCGGTGTGGTTGTCGTGGAGGTGAAGCGCGTCCACGGCCGGGGCGCCCGCGCCGAGCCAGTCGAGGACGGCGAGTTGGAAGACGACGAAGCGGGCGTCGGCGTGACTGAACGGCAGGCCGTCGGCGGTGCGGAAGTAGACGCCGGCGTCGCCGAAATGGACGGGCTCGTCGACGAAGAAGACGGGCACGCCGAGGGCATCCGAGCGCCAGATGCGGGCGGGGAACGCGTCCTCGCCGAGGCGGGCCGTGGCGGCGCCGACGAGCGTGAGCGGCGCCGCGCGGTGTGCGACCGCTCCGCCTGGACCGCCGTAGAGCGGCATCACGACGGACGCCTCGACGCCCTCGTCGGCGAGCGC
Source organism: Rubricoccaceae bacterium (assembly GCA_036399715.1). Lineage (GTDB taxonomy): Bacteria > Bacteroidota > Rhodothermia > Rhodothermales > Rubricoccaceae > DASVSE01. The sequence goes on along the minus strand of DASWMO010000049.1, from coordinate 65 downwards.
GAGCGGCAGGGCTCCGACGACGTCGCCGAGGCCGCCGACTTTGGCGAACGGCGCGCACTCGGCGG
>DASWMO010000048.1:0-13492 GCA_036399715.1 Rubricoccaceae bacterium | reverse complement strand
CGCCACGGCCACCGCACCGAGCGGGGGGGCGAGCAGAGCACGCCCCGTACGGCCGTCCCGTCCTGGCTCTGCACCCGGGATACCACGCGCACGCGGATCCGACGCGTCGTAGGCCGCCGGGTCGTGCGCGCCCCGGTCGGGAACTGCCCGGGTGAGGCGGCCGACCTCGGGGCGGAGCGCCCGCGCGTCCACCTCGTGCGGGAACCCCCACGGGCGCGCGTAGACCACCACGCGCTCGGGGACGAGACCCGGTGCCGCCCCTCGCACAGCGTCCTCCTCGTCCCGGAGGCGGATGAGGAGGTCGGGCGTCCCGTCGCCGTCGACGTCGTCCGTCAGGGTGGCGACGTAGTCGCAGTCGTCACCAGCGCAATCCTGACGCTGGACGTCGTAGCGGTCACGGCCGGGCTGGGGGTAGACGTGGAACACCTGAGCCGTCGCGGCGGGGGCCGCGAGGACGACGAGGGCGAACAGGGGGAAACGATGGCGCATGAGTTCGTCAGGCTTCGAGCGGGGACTGCCGATCAGCACTTGCGAGGGCCGTGGGGCTCCGGACCCGACCGGCTCTGCATGGCCGCTCGATGTTGCGGAAAGGCCGTGGTTCGACGCAGTCGCTTCCAGACAGATCCGCAGAAGCCCCGGTCCCGCCCATCTAGAGGGCGAGTGGTCCGGGTGGTTCACGCGGAGCGCCGCTGACATAGTCAGCCCTGGCTGCCAGATTGTGAGTGCGGCCCAGAACAGCTGTGCCTCCACGCCCAGCGCTGCGCGTCAGGAGCCGCCGCGAGCGTCGCGCTAAGGCTATGATGCGTCCAAGTTCAGCATCGAACACAGAAGTGGCGAGAACCCGACCCAATCCCGTGAGGGGCCACCGCATATGGTGAGCGCGGTGTATCAGATGGCGGCATGCTCTGTTGAGAAGCTCCATTCCAGCGTCATCCCGAATGAAGCGAAGCGGAGGGATCTCGACGCCGCTTCGGCATCGCTCCACCCAGCCCGGACGTCATTCCACCCGCTCGGACGTCACCCACCACCGGTCAGACAGCGCCCACCACCGCCCGCATTCGCCTATTCCCCTTTCCGACTCACTGCCCACCCGCCTACCTTCGCCCTCTCCCGACCGCCGACGCGATGTCCGACACGCCCCGCCTCACGCCCACCGACGCCCCCACGCACGGCCTCCGCACGCACACGTGCGGCGCGCTCCGCGACGACACCGTCGGCGAGACCGTCACCCTCCAGGGCTGGGTGGACACGCGCCGCGAGGTCGGCGGCGGCCTCATCTTCACCGACCTCCGCGACCGCTACGGCATCACGCAGCTCGTCTTCAGCCCCGAGCTGGACGCCGAGGCGGCCGAACTCGCGCTCCACATGCGCGCCGAGGACGTGATCTCCGTCCGCGGCGAGGTCCGCCGCAAGGACACGCCCAACCCGCGCTTCGAGACCGGCGCCGTCGAGGTCTGGGTGAGCTCCGCCGAGGTCCTCGCCGTCTCCGAGACGCCCCCGTTCGTCGTGAGCGAGTCGGACCCGAAAAGCGGCAAGGCCGGCGAAGAACTCCGCCTCCAGCACCGGACCCTCGACCTCCGCCGGCCGAGCCTCCAGCGCAACCTCGTCCTCCGGCACCGCCTCGCCCAGTCCACGCGCCGCTACTTCGACGAGCACGACTTCGTCGAGGTCGAGACGCCGGTCCTGATGAAGTCCACGCCCGAGGGCGCCCGCGACTACCTCGTGCCGAGCCGCGTCCACCCGGGCCGGTTCTACGCGCTCCCGCAGTCGCCGCAGACCTACAAGCAGCTCCTGATGGTCGCCGGGATGGACCGCTACGTCCAGATCACCAAGTGCTTCCGCGACGAGGACCTCCGCGCCGACCGCCAGCCCGAGTTCACGCAGATCGACGTCGAGGTCACGTTCGCGACGGAGGAGATGATCTACGAGCTCATCGAGGGCCTCATCGTCCGCCAGTGGCGTGAGACGCGCGGCATCGAGATCGCGGCCCCCTTCCGCCGGATGCCCTACGCCGAGGCGATGCGCCGCTACGGCTCGGACAAGCCCGACCTCCGCTTCGGCCTCGAAATCGCCGACGTGACCGACGCCGTGTCGGGCTCAGGCTTCGGCCCGTTCACAGGCCAGAGCGTCGTCGCCATCGCCGTCCCCGGCCAGGCCGAGCTGGGGCGCAAGGCCATGGACACGCTCGACAAAGTCACGGTCCGCCAGACGATCGGCGCCTCGGGCCTCTTCTACGCCAAGCTCCCCGCCGACGGCAGCCCGTTCACCCAGTCCGTCAAGGAGGAAGCCCTCCCCCGCGAGCACGTCCAGGCCGTCATCGACGCAACCAACGCCCAGCCCGGCGACCTCGTCCTGATCCTCGCCGGACCCGCCGCCAAGGTCTTCGGCCAGATGGGCGACCTCCGCCTCCACATGGCGAAGGACTCGGGCCTCGTCCCCGAGGGCGCCGACGGCCCGTGGGAATTCCTCTGGGTCACCGACTTCCCCCTCTTCGAGTACGACGAGGCCGACGGGCGCTTCTACGCGATGCACCACCCGTTCACGAGCCCGCGCCCCGAGGACGTGCCGCTCCTCGACACCGACCCCGGCGCCGCCCGCGCCCGCGCCTACGACCTCGTCCTCAACGGCTCCGAGATCGGCGGCGGCTCCATCCGCATCCACCGCCCGGACGTCCAGCGGCGCATGTTCTCGCTCCTCGGCATCTCGGACGAGGAGGCCGAGGCCCGCTTCGGCTTCCTGCTCGACGCCTTCCGCTACGGCGCCCCGCCGCACGGTGGCATCGCCCTCGGCCTCGACCGCCTCGCGATGCTCCTCACCGGCGCGACGAGCCTCCGCGACGTCATCGCGTTCCCCAAGACGCAGCAGGCCTCCGAGCTGATGTCGGGCGCGCCCGACACCGTCGACGCCACCCAGCTCGCCGACCTCCACATCGCGACCGTCCTGCCCGACCCGACGTGAGCGCGCCCGTCGTCATGAAGTTCGGCGGCTCGTCGCTCGCGACGGCCGACCGGATCGCGCACGCCTGCCGCCTCGTCGCCGCGCAGCACGCCGCCGCGGGCGAGGCCGCCGGGCCGCCGGTCGTCGTCGTGTCCGCCCTCGGCGGCGTCACAGACGCGATCCTCGCCCTCACGGCCTCGGCCGCGAGCGAGCGCCTCGACGAGGCGGCCCTCCAGGCACTCCACACCCGCCACGCCGAGGCCGCGGCCGCTCTCCTCGACGGGCCCGAACGCGACGGCGCGCTCGCGGGCCTCGACGCGCTCCACGGCCGCCTCGCGGAGTTGCTGCGCGGCATGGCCGCCCTCAGCGAGGCGAGCCCGCGCGCGACCGACCGCGCGCTCGTCCACGGCGAGCGCGCCTCGGCCCTGCTCGTCGCCGCCGCCCTCCGCACGCGCGGCCTCCGTGTCGAGGCCCTCGACGCGGGTCTGCTCGTCGCGACCAACTCAGCCTTCGGGTCCGCCCAGGCGGACGAGCCCGAGACGTTCCGCCGCATCCAGGGCGCCGCCGACGCGCATGCGGGCGCCGTCCTCGTGATCCCCGGCTTCACCGGCGCCGACGCCCTCGGCCGCCCGACGACGCTCGGCCGCGGCGGGTCCGACCTCACAGCGAGCCTCGTCGGCGCCGCGCTCGGCGCCACCCGCATCGAGATCTGGACCGACGTCGACGGCGTGCTCACGGCCGACCCGCGCCTCGTCGAGGACGCGTTCCTCATCCCGGCGATGACCTACGCCGAGGCCGCCGAGATGGCGCACTTCGGCGCCCGCGTCCTCTTCCCGCCGACGATGCGCCCGGCGCAGCTCGCCGGCGTCCCGATCACCGTCCGCAACACGTTCCGTCCCGACGCGCCCGGCACGGTCGTCTCCGCCCTCGGTGCCGGGACCGACGCCGACCACCCCGTCCGCGGCCTCACGTCCGTTCCGCGCGTGGCCCTGCTGACGCTCTCGGGCGCGGGCCTCGTCGGTGTCCCTGGCGTCGCGGCGCGGCTGTTCGGCGCGCTCGGCCGTGAGGGCATCTCGGTCGTGCTCATCACGCAGGCGTCGTCCGAGAACTCCATCGGCGTCGCCGTCGGGCCGGGGCAGGGCGAGCCGGCGCGTCAGGCCGTCGAGGGCGAGTTCTCGGCCGAGATCGCCCGCGGGTCCGTCGCGCCGGTCGCGGTCGAGCACGAGCTGAGCATTCTCGCCGTCGTCGGCGAGGGGATGCCCGCGCGGCCGGGCATCGCCGGGCGCGTCTTCTCGGCGCTCGGCCACAACGGCATCAACGTCCGCGCCGTCGCGCAGGGCTCGTCCGAGCGCAACATCTCGGTCGTCGTCGCCGCCCGCGACGAGGCCAAGGCGCTCGCAGTCGTCCACGACGGCCTCTTCCTCTCGGCCGCGGCTCGCCTGCACCTGTTCGTGATCGGGACCGGCCTCGTCGGGGCGGCCCTGCTGGACCAGATCGCCGCTGGCGCCGCAGCGCTCCGGCGCGAGCGCGGCCTCGAGATCCGCCTCGCAGGCGTCGCCAACTCGCGCACGATGGCGTTCGGCCCGCGCGGGCTCGACCTCGCGGACTGGCGCGCGGCCCGCGATGCGGGCGAGCCGTCGTCGCCCGAGGCGTTCGTGCAGCGCGCCATCGCGCTCAACCTGCCCAACGCCGTCGTCGTGGACGCGACGGCCGGGCCAGACGTGCCCGCGCTCTACGACCGCCTCCTCGGCGCGAGCGTCTCGGTCTCGACGCCCAACAAAGTCGCGCTCTCGGGCCCGCAGGCGGACTACGACCACCTCAAGACGCTCGCCGCCCGCCGCGGCGTGCAGCTTCGCTACGAGACCAACGTCGGCGCCGGGCTCCCCGTCGTGTCGACGCTCGGCGACCTCGTCTCGTCCGGCGACCGCATCCGGCGCATCGAGGGCGTGCTCTCGGGGACGCTCTCGTTCATCTTCGCCACCTTCACCGCCCCCGGCGCGACGGTCCCGTTCTCGGCCGTCGTCCGCGACGCGCAGGCCCGCGGCTACACCGAGCCCGACCCGCGCGACGACCTCTCCGGGGCCGACGTGCGGCGCAAGCTGCTCATCCTCGCCCGCGACGCCGGCCTGCGGATCGAGCTCGAGGCGGCCACGGTCCGCCCGTTCCTGCCCGAGGCGTGTACCGCCGCCCCGTCCGTCGCCGCGTTCTACGAGGCCTTGGGGGCGCACGACGACCACTTCGACGCGCTTCGGCAGGAGGCCGCACAGGCGGGCCGCGTCCTGCGCGCGCTCGCCGTCGTCGACGCCGAGGCGCGCGGCGGAGCAGGCACGGCGGGACTGAGCGTCGAGGCCGTCGGGCCCGAGCACCCGGCGTTCGCGCTCGACGCGGGCGACAACCTCGTCACGTTCCGCACGGACCGCTACCCCGACCGTCCGCTCGTCGTCCGCGGCCCCGGCGCCGGCGCCGAGGTGACGGCCGCGGGCGTCTTCGCCGAGCTCGTCCAGATCGGCGGCGCCATCCGGCGCCCGGGCTGACCGGCGCGCTGTCTCCCTCTCTCCGATTCCGCCTGTGACCGCAACCGCCTTCGCCCCGGCGACCGTCTCGAACGTCGCGTGCGGCTTCGACGTGCTCGGCTTCGCCATCGGCGCGGGCGGCGACGGTGCAGGCACCGATGGCCCGGGCGACCGCGTCACGGCCCGCCTCATGGGCGATGGAGAAGGTGGCGTGCGCGTCGTCTCCGTCACTGGCATCGCCGGGAGCGGGTTCGAACGGCTGCCGACCGAGGCGGCCCGCAACACGGCCGGCGTCGCCGCGATGCGCCTCGTCGAGGCCGTCCGGCCGGGCGCGCGCGTGGAGTTGTCGGTCGAGAAGCGGATGCCGTTCGGGAGCGGGCTCGGGTCCAGCGCCGCGAGCGCGGTCGCGGCCGTCGTGGCCGTCAATGCCGTCCTCGGGCAGCCGCTGCCGACCGAGGCGCTCCTGCCATTTGCACTCGACGGCGAGGCCGTCGCGTCGGGCGGGCGCCACGCGGACAACGTCGCGCCGTGCCTCTTCGGCGGCTTCGTGCTCGTTCGTGCGCCCGACGACGTGGTCCGGTTGCCTGTGCCCGCCGGCCTGTGCGTGGCCGTCCTGCACCCGCACGTCGAAGTCCTCACGGCCGATGCTCGCGCGGCCCTCGCCGCGACCGTCCCGTTGCGGTCGATGGTCGAGCAGACGGCCAACCTCGGCGCGCTCGTCGCAGCCCTGTTCACCGGCGATCTCGACCTGCTCAAGCGGAGCCTCTACGATGTCGTCGTCGAGCCGCAGCGGGCGCACCTCGTCCCGAACTTCTCCCAGATCCAGGATGCGGCGTGGGACGCGGGCGCGCTCGGATGCAGCCTCTCAGGCTCTGGACCTTCCGTCTTCGCCCTCTGCCGCAGCCACGCCGAGGCTAAGGTCGTCGGGGCTTCGATGCAGGCGGAACTCTATTCCTTGCCCTCCACGGTCTACGTCTCGGGCGTCGGCCCGGGCGTCCGGCTCGTCCCCTCCGCCTGACCCATGCGCTACCGCTCGACCGCCGATCCCGCGCACCGCGCGACCTTCCGTGAGGCCCTCCTGAGCGGCACGCCGCCTGGAGGCGGCCTGTACGTCCCCGAGACGCCGCCCGCGCTCCCGCCCGGTTTCGCCGAGACGCTCGCCGAGCGCCCGCTCGACGAGATCGCGTTCGCCCTCGCCCGCGCCTGCATCGGGCCCGACGACGTGGCCGACGCCGACCTCGCCGACGCCGTGCGGCACACGCTCGCGTTCCCGCTTCCGGTCGTGGACGTCGAGCCCGGCCTGTCGCTGCTCGAACTCTTCCACGGCCCGACGCTCGCCTTCAAGGACATCGGCGCACGCTTCCTCGCCGCCATGCTCGGCCTGTTCGCGCGCACGGATGGCCGCGAGACCGTCGTCCTCGTCGCGACGTCGGGCGACACGGGTGGGGCTGTCGCGGCGGGCTTGCACGGGACGCCGGGCGTGTCGGTCGTCGTGCTGTATCCCGAGGGCCGTGTGAGCGCGCTCCAAGAGAAGCAGTTCGCCAGCCTCGGTGGCAACGTCCACGCCCTCCGCGTCGCCGGGTCGTTCGACGACTGCCAGCGCCTCGTCAAGGCCATGTTCGCCGATGCGGGCCTCCGCGAGACGGTCGCGCTGACGTCCGCCAATTCGATTTCGGTCGCGCGGCTCGTGCCGCAGACGTTCTACTACGGCGCGCTTGCGCAGCACACGGCGCAGGTCGGCGGGCCGGCACCGGCCGTCGTCGTGCCGTCGGGGAATGTGGGCAACCTCACCGCGGGCCTGCTCGCGCGGCGCGCGGGCCTGCCGCTCGGCCGCTTCGTCGCCGCGACGAACGCCAACGCGCTCCTGCCCGACGTCCTTGGCGGGCTGCCGTACACGCCGCGCGCGTCGCACCGGACGCTCTCGACGGCAATGGACGTCGGCGACCCGAGCAACCTCGCGCGCCTGCTCGACCTCTACGGCTCGCCGGCCGCGCTCGCCCGGTACGTCGAGGCCGTCTCCGTAAGCGACGCTGAGACCGAGGCGGCCATGCGCGGCCTCTTCGAGCGGACGGGCTACATCGCCGACCCGCACACGGCCGTCGGCGTCGCGGCGTGGACGCGTGTGCAACGGTCCGCCCCGGCCAGTGGCGTGCCCGAGTCAGGCGTCGTTCTCGCGACAGCGCACCCGTCCAAGTTTCCCGACGAGGTCCGCCGCGTGCTCGGATCGGTCCCCGAGACGCCCGACCGCCTCGCGCGCCTCGCGGACCAGCCCACGCTCGCCGAAGACCTCGCGCCCGACGCCGGGGCGTTGCGGGCGTGGCTCGTGGCGCGCGTCGCGTAGGGTGGCCGTCTTTGCGGGCGCTCCACACGGGCGCGCTAGACGGCGCCGGTCCGCCGTGATACCTTCCGTGCCTGTCTGACCTCAGCGACTCCGTAGCTCAGTTGGCAGAGCAGCTGGCTTTTAACCAGCGGGTCGTTGGTTCGAGCCCAACCGGAGTCACCTCCGCAGCCCCTGTTCTTTTCGACATCGCAGCCGAGGCTGCCCGCCCTGCCCGGGTGGTGAAATTGGTAGACACGCCATCTTGAGGGGGTGGTGCGAGCAATCGCGTGCTGGTTCAAGTCCAGTCCCGGGCACCTAGAAAGGCAAAAAGCCGCCCAATCTACGTGATTCGGCGGCTTTTGCTTTTGAGGTCTCGGCTTAGGTCTCGGTAACGTACCTGAGGTCGGCGCCCCCTCTGGTCCCCAGCGGACGACCAGGGGTGGAAGTCCGTGGAGGCGCAACAGCGTGAGCACCGCCACGACCGGCGGTGACCCGCTGAGGAATCACGCCTCCGGCCCTACGCCGCCTGCCCGGAGAGCGTGTCGAGCTTGTCGGCGAGCACGCGCTCCGGGACGACGCCGACCAACTGGTCGACCGGCTTGCCGCCCTTGAAGAAGAGCAGGCTCGGAATCGACCGGATCCCGTACTTCATCGCCGTCTGCGGGTTGTTGTCGACGTCGAGCTTGACCACTTTGGCCCGGCCATCGTAGTCGGCCGCGAGCTTCTCGATCGTCGGGGCAAGCGTGCGGCACGGGCCGCACCACGTCGCCCAGAAGTCGACGAGGACGGGCTGGTCGCTGTTGAGGACCTCGTCCTCGAAGTTGGCATCGGTGCCAATGATGTAGTTGGCCATGAGAGGGTCTGGATGGTGTGTGTTGTGAGAGAGGGTCCAATCACGAAGTGCGGAAGCGCTGCCCCGATCACGGGGTCTCCGCGAAGACCCGTGAGTCCAACCCGTACTGGGCCGGGACCCCGAGGTGGTCGCGCAGGGTGGACCCCTCGTAGTCGAGGTGGAACAGCCCACGCTCTTGCAGGAGCGGGACGACCCCATCGACGAAGGCGTCGAGCCCGTCCTCGTAAACGTCGGGGATCACCCAGAACCCATCGGCGGCCTCGGCCTCGAACCATTCCTGCATGTGATCGGCGACATCGGTCACTGTCCCGACTACGACCGGCTGGTAGTCGATCACGCCGTGGGCCAGGACGTCGCGTACGCTCCATCCTTCACGGGCGACTTCCAGCGCCCGCACCGCACGCGGATCGCCGCTCGACGCATGGGCCCTGGACAGTTGGTCCGGCGGCAGCGGGTCGTCCAGCTGCGCCGGATCAATCCGCACGCCCAGCATCTGCTGCAAGTACATCGCGCGCTGCGGAAACATCCGCCCGGTCAGCTTGATCCGGCGATCCAGCGCCGCACGCTTGTTCTCGGCGATGGTCGTCATCAGCCCCGGGAAAAACTTGATCTCGTCGGGGTCGCGGCCCGCTCGTTCGGCGGCGTCGCGGAACGCGAGGCGTTGGGCGCGGGACTCCTCGATCGTGAACGCCGCGGCGATGAAGCCGCTGGCGTAGCGGCCCGCGATGCTCAGGGCGTTCGGGCTGGGGCCCCCCGCGTGGAAGATGACCGGCTGCCCCTGCTCCGAGGGCGGGATGTACAGCGGCCCGCGCGAGGCGACGTACTCTCCGCCGAGGTTGACCGGCGCGATCTCCTCGTCCCTGGCGTACTCGCCGGTCTCCGCGTCGGCCACCCAGGCGTCCTTGCCCCAGCTGCCCCACAGGGCCTGCACGACCTGGATCATCTCATGGGCGCGGCCGTAGCGGTCCGCGCTGGACGGGATCCGCTGGCCGTAGTTCGCCGCGACGTCCTGGCTCGCCGAGGTGACGGCGTTCCATCCCGCCCGCCCGTGACTCATGACGTCGAGCGCCTTGAACTGCCGGGCGAGGTTGAAGGCCTCGTTGAACGTGGTCGAGCCGGTGGCGACCATGCCGATCCGCTCGGTCCCGCGCGCGACGGCGGCCAGCGTCATCATCACGTCGAGGTTGAAGCCGGGGGGCTCGTACCTGATGTCGCCCGTGATCGCATGGGGACCGTCGGGCAGGAACAGGAACTGCAGCTTGCCGCGCTCGGCGGCCTGGGCCTGGCGGACCTTCGCGTCGAAGCTGGTATAGGCGCGGGGGTCCACGCCGGGCATCCGCCACGCGTCGGCAAGCGCGCCGTACCCGTTGCCCAGGTGCATGCCGATGACCATGTGCGGGTTAGCCATAACCGTCTTTCCGTGAGAAGGGCGAGCAGAACCGCCTGGTCGCGAGGGCCGGGCTCCCGGCAGTGCTGAAGAAACGGAGACTGACTCCGGTTGTTCCAGGAACGGGGACCGAACTGGGGTCCCTCGTCGCGTTGTTAGTGCATCGCAACCGGCCTGCTGGCCGACGCTGTCTGCTTCGGGATGAAGAAGGCCGTGACGAGGGCGACCAACATGATCCCGAGGCTGACCAGGTAGGCCTGTTGCGCGCCGTGCGCCATCGCCTCTCCGGCACTCTGCCCACCTGCGACGTAGGTGGAACTCGCGGCTGTCAGGACCGCGAACGCGATCGCGATGCCGGCCGCGCCCGCCAGTTGCTGGATCGTGTTCACGATGGCGCTGCCATGAGAGGAGAGCGTCTCGCTCAGCGCGCCGAGCGACCCGGCGAACAGGGGGGTCCAGATCAGGGCCTGACCGACGATGACGGTCAGGTACGCGGCCAGCACCAGCCAGATCGACGCTCCCGGAGCGAGGCTCGCCAGAACCCACAGTCCGACCGCGTCGACGACGGCGCCGACGACGATGAGCGGCCGGGGCCCGATGCGGTCGTACAGGCGGCCGACCACCGCCGTGATGGCGGCGATCGTCAGCCCCCCGGGCGCCATGAACAGGCCTGCCTGCAACGTGCTCAGTCCGTACGAGGTCTGCAGGACGACGGGCACCAGCGTCATGACGCCGGTCGCCGCCGTCATGAACAGCGTCATCGTCAGAGCGATTGAGCGGAAGGTGCGGACCGAAAACGGCCGCAGATCGAGCAGGGCCCGGTCGGATTTCTGGAGGTGCAGCTGCCGTGCCACGAACAGGACGATCACGGCCACGCCGAGGCCGACGGACGTCCAGGGAGACACGACCGCGTGGCCGTCCCCACCTTCGCCCAGCAGGGCCAGGCCGTAGACGAGGCTCGCGAAGCCGACCGCCGAGAGGCAGACCGACAGGACGTCGATCCCGACCTGTCGCGGGATGCTCGGGACGCGGATCATCGCGTTGCCCACGACGAGGCAGACCACGGCGATAGGGAGGATCGTGATAAACAGCCAGTGCCAACTAGCCACCGACAGGATCAGGCCCGACACGAGTGGCCCGAGCGCGGGCGCGACCGACACCGCGATCGTCATCAGCGCCATCATGCGGCCTACGTGTGAGGCCGGCGCGAGCGTGCTGACGGCCGTAAAGCCGAGCGGCATGACGATCGCCGTCCCGACGGCCTGGACGATGCGGCCGACCAGCAGTGCCTCGAAACCCGGGGCAAGGATGCAGACAGCCGTTCCCATGACGAAGAGCGCCATGGCGATCGTGAACACGGTCCGCATCTGAAACCGCTGGGTCAGGAACCCGGTCGTCGGGATGACGACGGCCATGGTCAGCATGTACCCCGTCGTGAGCCACTGGGCGGTCGAGGCCGTCACGGCCAGGTCCGCCATGACGCGGGGAAGCGCGACGGCCATCAGCATCTCGTTGAGGATGACGGTGAACAACGACACGGTCAGGACCGTGATCGCCACGAGAGCTTCTCGGGTGAGGGCGTCGCTGCGGTGCGTCGAGGCCGGCGTACCCGTGACGTCGAGCGGGGCGATGTCGAACGGGAGGGCAGTGTCTGTCATGTCTGGTGTGTCTGTCCTGTGCGGTGTGGCACCCCCGGTGAGGCCGAGCGGCGAGGCGGCTCGGCGCGCGGGGGTTACGTCCGGTCGTGCCGGACGTGGAGCGGAATGCCGGTGACCGGCGGCCGGGTCGGCATTCCAGAGGGGCCCTCCTGCCTTGCGGGCGAGGCGAACGGGCTAGGCGAAGTAGGCGCGCACGGAGTCGTCCGCCCGGGCCCGGTACTCGGGGATCTGCGCGGCCTCCGCCTGGGCCAGCGCGGCGCGCAGCCCGTCAGTGTCCAGGTCGCGGCAGTACGCGGGCGTGCCGGGCTGCTGCCGCCAAGAGTCCGCGAGCGGACCGGCGTCGAGCCCGTCGAAGCCGAGCGCGTCGAGCAGGCTCAGCGCGACGCCCTTGGCCCGGGCGTCGTCCCCGGCGACGGAGAGGCAGATGCGCCCCGGGGTGCCGGCCGGGACGCCGCGCGTGGCGAGGCTGTCGGAGACGATGTTGTTGAACACCTTGACGACCGGGTGCCCGATGGTCCGCTCTACCCACTCGCTCTCGGTCAGGCCCGCCTCGATCTCGGCGAGGTGGCCGTCGCGCGCCGGGTAGTAGTTCCCCGTGTCGAGGACCACGGCGGACGACGTGGCCAGGGTCTCGACCGGCAGCTCGGGCACGGCCTTCTCCGGGACGGTGACGATGACGACGTCCCGGGCCTGAGCGGCCTGCTCGGCCGTGGCCGCCGTCGCCCCGGTTTCGGCGGCGAGGCCGGCGAGGGAGGCGGGGCCGCGCGAGTTGGCGACCGACACGTGGTGCCCGAGGGCGGTGAGTTGCCGCGTGAGCGCGCTCCCGATGTGTCCTGAACCGATGATTCCGATGTCCATGGCGGTTGTTCGTGTGCGCGGCCGTCGAGGGCCACGCGGTAGGGGTTGGGGATGCCCGTGAGATGCCAGAGGGGCCGACGAGGGATCAGGCCGCCTCCTGTGCGACCGTCAGTGTCACCTCGACGTTGCCGCGCGTGGCGTTGGAGTACGGGCAGACCTGGTGGGCCTCGTGCATGAGCGCCCCGGCCTGTTCGGGGTCGAGCGTCGGAAAGGCACCGACGAGTTCGACCGCCAGGCCGTACGCCCGGGCGTCGATCTTGCCGATGGAGACCCGGCCGGTGACGGTGTACGCCCCGAGATCGACGCCCTTCTCCTTGGCGACGAGGCCCAGGGCGCTGCTGAAGCAGGCGGCGTAGCCCCCGGCGAAGAGCTGCTCGGGGTTCGTGCCCTCGCCGCCGGAGCCGCCCATGGCCCGGGGAGTTGAGAGCGGGATGTCGAGCCGGGGCTCGTCGGCGACGATGCGGCCCTCGCGGCCGGCGGTCGCCGTGGCCGTGGCGGTGTAGAACGGCTTCATGTGTCTATTCCCCTGGTAGAGTGGACGCCCCGGCGCACAGCTGGGGCACGTGGATGCTCCTTCGCGAACGAGGTGGACGTCAGAGAGACGGAGCGAGGGCTTCGACCGGGTCTGCGGCTCGCGTGCCGGCAGGCGTCGTCAGCCCCATCACGGAGGCCACGATCTCGAACGACCGCAGTCGCGCCGCGTGACTGTAGATGTCGGACACGAGGACCAGCTCGTCTGCCCCAGTCTCGTCGATCAGCGCCTCCAGACCCCGCTCGACGGTAGCCGGCCCGCCGACGACCGAGCGCGCGAGCATGCGCCCCGCCTGCGCCTTCGCCGGGGCGGACCAGTAGGCGTCGATGTCGTCGACCGGCGGCTCCAGGGGACCGGACGCGCCATACTGGAACAGGTCGGCGAACGACTTCTGCTGCGACGTCGCGAGGCGGCGCGCCTCCGGGTCGGTCTCG
>DASWMO010000047.1:0-7263 GCA_036399715.1 Rubricoccaceae bacterium | reverse complement strand
AGCATGAGTACGGCGACGTCGAGTTCGCCGACCCGGTCAACAAGAAGTACCCGGTCGACACGCCGGAGCATGTCCGGGCGGCCCACAGCTACATCAACCACGCCGACAACGCGGCGAAGTACAGCACGGCCGACGTCGCGGAGATCAAGAAGCGCATCCGCCGGGCCGCCGAAAAGCACGGTGTCGAGTTGAACGACGATTAGCACGCATCTGAGCGTCCGACCATCTCGACTGCCTAGAACCTCACCGAACCCATGTCCGATATCCCCGCCCGCGGCGTCCAGGGCGCGGCCACGATTGGCCGCCACCCACTCCACCCGATGCTCATCCCGTTTCCGATCGCGCTGCTCACGGCAGCGCTCGGGACCGATGTCGCCGGCCGACGTGGGCACGACCCGTTCTGGCCGCGCGCCTCGCGGCTGCTGCTCACGAGCGGCCTCGTGAGCGGCCTCGCCGCCGGCGCCGTCGGGTCGCTGGACTATTTCACGATGGAGCGGCCGCGGGGGCTCACCACGGGCCGGCTGCACGCGGCCGGCAACGTGGCCGCGCTCGGGCTGACGGCCGCGAACCTGCTCGCGCGGCGCGCGCGGCCGTCCCGCATCACGGCCGGCGACGTCGCACTGACGGCGGCCGTCGCGGGCCTGCTCGGCGTGACGGGCTTTCTCGGCGGCGAACTCTCGTACCGCTACAAGGTTGGCGTCGCGGAGGGTGCCGACGCGACGCCGAGCTAATCGGCCACGCGGCGTCCGCCTGTCGCACGGCTCATGCGACGCGTATGGGACTCGGCGGTCGTCAGCGGCCGATGGCGAAGACCTGTGTCCAGTACTGACCTTGCTCAGATGCGCCCATCTCGATGAACCGCGGGTCCATCAGGTTGCGGCAGTGGCTCGGGCTCGAGATCCAGTCCGCGACGACTTCGTTGACGTTCCGCTGGCCGCGGGCGATGTTCTCACCGACGGCGCGCCACGCGTAGCCCGCGTGCGTGGTCCGGTCGCCGACGCGGCTCCCATCCGTCCCGACGTGGTCGAAATACTGGTGGCTGGCCATGTCGACCGTGTGGTTCGCGGCCGCTACTTCGAGGCGCTCGTTCCAGACGAGTGCCCGCGCGCTCGGGGAATACGTGCCTCCGCAGTTCTGTCCCGCAGCGCGGGCGCGGTTGACCGCGCTGAGCATCTCGGCCCATGGAGTGGCCGATGCGTCGACGTAGGTCGAGTCGGTCCCGATGGTGTCGCACCCGATGAGGCACAGGCAGGCCATGGCAGCGGCACGCATCGAGAGGGCACGCCCTCCGACGGTAGCAGGTTGCTTGGTCTGTAGGGGCGTTGTAAAAGTCTTGGACATAACTCCTGATAGCTAGGTGGATAGTGCCGTTTGCGAGCGGGGGGCGTCAGTGTGTCGCGTTAGGGCGACATGCATTCCGGCTGAACTGGCTTCCCCGTCCGCTCACAGTGGGTTTCGGCTCCACCGCTTTAGTCCGAATGCGTAGTTCCACTCAGTTCACTCCCCGGCACTACGTATTCGGGGAACTGGAGGCGTCAGTGGAACTGCCGCAGCCGGCTGCGCTGAGTGCGCTGGATTTAATCTGAATTCGCGTGTCCGTTTAAATTGACGTAGAAATTTGGTAATTTTGGAATTGACAACGTGTTCCAGAAAGTGGCGGCATCACACCTGTAGACAGACCGGCCCAGCAGGGGCCTCAGAAGCGGTCCCCGCGCCGCGTCTCCCTGCTCAGGCGGTGAAAGCTGCTTCGAGGGGTGTAGGGCCCGGTTGTGACCGTTCAAGAGCGGGGCCAGTAGGGCTAGCCGTGCCGAGCATTTCCGGTCGGTCGAGACTGGACGCGTCCCGTTCCAAGCCACCTGCCTCCCGCGTTGCATATATCGAGTGCCCGACCATCGGGAGCGCACACGACTGCGCCCCGCCCCGGGTGTACCGGAGCAGGGCGCGTGTGGCCTCCGAGTCGACTCGGCTACCGCGCCACGGTCACGCGGCGGACGGTGGCCTCGGACCCGGCAACGAGCCGGACGACGTACACGCCGGGGGCGAGGCGTCCCGTCTCCAGCGCGACATCGGACGGGCCGGCCGGCCGCTCCCCGTCCACGAGGACGGCGACCTCACGGCCGAGGACATCGGTGATCACGACGCGGACGTGGCCGGCTGTCGGGACCGAGACGCGGACCGTTCCGCGGCCCGAGATCGGGTTCGGCGTGACGCTGAGCGCGAGCGCTCCCGTCACGCCCGTCTCGCCGGCGACGGCCGTCTGCGTGAGGACGACCTGGAAGCGTGCGGGACCTCCACGCGAGACGGTCGCGAGGGGACTCTCAATGGTCCGCTCGGCTCCGGCCGTCGTCTCGAAGGCGTACGTCCCGCCGGCAGAGAGGCCCCGGCTTTCGCCCGTCGCGGTGTCGACGAGATGGGCCGCCCAGCCCGCGGGCAGCGCCGCGGCGTCCCACGCCAGCACGAGTGACCGCGCGCCCGATGGGCCGCCGATGACCTCGGCGGCGAGCGGTAGGCGCGTCTCGCCGCTCAGGCCATCCGGGAGCGACTGGATAGCGAGCCGGGTCTGCCCGGTCACCGCCTCGGTGGCCAGCCGCAAGAAGCCCGCACGGGGCGGGTCGAGCGCGTAGGCATCGTAGGCGTCGAGGCCGAGCGTGCCGACGGACGAGGCCGAGACGAAGGCCTCCGCGCCGGCCGTGCCGCCCTCGCGGAGCTCGAAGCGGAGCGCCCCGGCCGACGCTGTGGCGCCGCGGTAGAGCGTCCCTCCGGAGGTCTGCGACGCCGCGGGTGCGGCAAGGGTCGCTCCTGGGGCTGTCGTGTGGACCCAGAACCCCTGCATCGAGGCGACGACGCCGTCCGTCAGCGCGCCGATGCCGCCGGCGTAAGCGCGGTAGCTGCCGCCGAGGTACGCCGGGTCGTAGGCGTAGACGGATGCGTCGAGGGCCCCCCCGATCTCGACGGCATCCCAGTCCAGTGACGTTCCGAAGGGGTTGCCGAGCAGGTTCCAGCCGTCGAGGTCTGCCGAGGCGTCGGGGTCGTCCGTGTACGAGAGGTCGAACGTGAACGGGGGCACGAGCGGTGCGCCGCCGACGGAGAACAGCTTCGGGAAGCCGCCCTGGATGCCGGGCGTCCTGTAGTCGTCGTCCTCGTAGACGTAGACGAACCGCCCGGTGCCGGGCGCCCACGCCGCCGCCTGCGAGGGCGCCGGGATGTAGCCGTCGATCAGTTCACCCGGCGTGGACTCGGTGTAGGAGTAGACGTTGGGCAGGCCGCCTTCGTGGTCGGCGCCCGGGTACCCCTGCGTCCAGAGCGAGCCGACGACGTCGCCGATGGTCAGGTCCGCAGCCGGCGCGGCGAGCATGCGCCAGCCCTCCGACGCCTGAAGGCGGGTGTTGAGCGGCATGCTGACCGTGTTCTGGTCTAGGACCACGGCCGTCTGCGCGAGGGCCCGCCCGTTCAGTGACGCCCCCTGCTGGAGCGTGATGCCGGTCATCGAGAGGATGACGCCCTCAACGTGCGAGTCCGTCCCGACGTTCACCGCCCCCGACACCTGCCAGAAGATGTTCTGGGGCTGGGCGCCCCCGCTGAGGGTCAGGATCACATCCGAGCCCACGGTGAGGTCGCCCGCGATCTGGAAGATCCAGACGTCGTCCGGGCCGCCGCTGATCTCGAAGCTGGTCGGGGCGGTCACCGTCCCGGACCATTTGTAGAGGCCCGGGGCGAGCACCCGTCCGCCGATGTTGCCGACGTAGAGCTCCGTGAAGTCCGGGCCCGGCCGCCCGGCCGCGTCCGTGAAGGCGGTCTCCATATCGCCGATGGCCGTGGTCAGGTTGGTCGGGGTGGGGCCCGCCATGTCGGCGGCGTACGCCCGACCCGTCAACTGGCTCGACGTCGCGTAGCCTGTTGCATGGATGAGGCTGAACCCGGTGATCGCGGTCGCGGCGACCGGGCTGACGCCGATGTTGCCGGTGATCACCGCGGCGGGGACGGTCGAGATGCCCGTCTTCGCGAGGACGACGTAGTTCTCCGCGGCTCCAAGGAGCACCGGGGCCGGCCCTTCCTGCGCGGCGACGGTGGCCGGCAACCCCACCAGCACGGCTGCAGCGAGGCTCAGCAGACCCCGTTTGCAGAATGACGCGGTCGCCGTGAGAGGGGGCGTGTGAAAGTGGTTCATGTGCAGGTCCCGTAGTAGAGAATCATGAGCCCCTGATAGGAGCGGTGGCGATGATGGACGGCAGTCATGCGTCGAGCGTCCGTAGGGCTTTCCCTCCGTCGGAGCGACGTGCGCTGTTCCGTCTTGCGTGGGCAGTCTCAGCCTCACGCCTCCCCGCTGAATGGGTGGGACTACGTAGCGGTGGTCTCCCTCGCTACGTATTCGGAGCCGGGAACGCCGGCAGCCTGAGCGGGCTGTCCTCGTGTGGACACGAGATCGAGGCCGCGACCGTCTCGTCGGGGCAGACGGGCACACCCGACCTGTCCCGGCTCGCCACCGAGACGGCAGAGACGCACGCACACCCCACCGAGGGTCTCGCCGGCAACACTCGGCCCGCTCTACCCCGTCTGCTCAGCCGCGCGATTCACCGCCGCGCCCGGTCTGCGCCACGAGTGGGGCCACCGGGCTACCCGGCGGACTGTGGATCCAGCCTAGACCGGGACGGCCGAAACGCCCGAGGCGATTGGAGCGGGCAAGGCGCCTGGAAGCAACCCCCCGGCGACCGCATACAGAACCAGCTCTCGGAGGGACCGGACCCCGAGCTTGCGCATGAGATTCGCCCGATGCTTCTCGACGGTGCGGGGGCTGATGAAGAGGCGCTTGGCCACTTCAGCACTCGTCGCTCCGGAGACGGTATGGAGGAGGACCTCCTCCTCGCGTGCGGTGAGGTCGGCCCCGGCCTGCTCGCGCACGTCTGCGCCTCGCGCGAGCCCCCCGTACGCGGCGATGGCGCGCTCGGAGAGCTCCGAGCTGAGGTAGCGCTTCCCCGCCGCCGCCCGGTGGATCGCAGTCACGAGTTCGTCCGAGTCTGCCTCCTTGAGCACGTACCCGAGTGCCCCTCCCCGGAGGGCCTCCGCGACGTACGCCTCGTTCGAATGCATGGAGAGGACGACGCAGGCCGTCTCGGGATACTCCCGTGCGACCTCCCGCACGACGCCCAGCCCGGTCAGGCCGGGGATCATGACGTCCACGACGAGGACTGTCGGGCGGAGCTTCGCGACGAGGGCGACGGCTTCGAGCCCGTCCTCCGCTTCGCCGACGACCTCGATCCCCGCCTCGGACTGAAGCAGGCGACGGAGGGCCTGACGGACGAGGCGGTGGTCGTCAGCAAGGATGGTCGTGATCGGCATCGGCGTGGGGAGTGGAGGTGAGGGGGAAGCGTGCGGTCAGGCGGGTGCCCTGGCCCGGGCTCGCGACGATGTCGAGGTGGCCGCCGAGGAGCCGGGCTCGCTCGTGCATCCCGGTGAGCCCGCTGGAGGCCCAGCCAGCGAGGGCGGCCACGCGGTCAAAGCCGGCTCCGGCGTCAGCGATGGTGACGATCAGCAGATCGTTGCAGACCTCCACGGCCACCTCGGCCTCGGACACGCCGGCGTGGCGGACCACATTGGTCAGCGCCTCCTGCGTGATGCGAAACGCCCCGGTGGCCACGTCGGGAGGGAGCGGGGGCAGGGGGGCGGGGTGGCGGAGCAGGACGCGGAGGCCCGTCTGGCGCTCCAGCCGCTCGCCGAGCCACTGGAGCGCGGAGGCGAGGCCGAAGTCCTCCAGCATCGGAGGGCGGAGGTCGAGCGAGAGGTCGCGCACGCGCCGGAGGATCTGCTGGACGACCGGGCGGACGTCGACTAGCGCCGCGGCGGCTTCGGGAACGCGACTGGCCTCCTCGATCATGAGCTTGAGCGCGGTCAGCTCCTGCCCGATCTCGTCGTGGAGCTCGCGCGCGAGCGACCGACGCTCGGCCTCCTGGACGTCGACGAGGCGGCGCGAGAGGGCCTGCAGGCGCCCCGCGTAGAGCCGCTGCGCCTGGTCCGCTTCGACCCGTCCCGTCACGTCTGCGAGGACGCACACGAGGTGGGAGACGCCCCCGTCCGGGCCCTCCACTGGCGCGACGTCGATCTCAGTCCAGAACAGGCTTCCATCGCGCCGGTGGTCTTTCAGCACCACGTGGCAGGGGCGGCACGCGTGCAGGGCCTCCATGAGGTTGTCGAGCGCCGCCTGGCCGGACCCGTTTCCGGGGTGGCGTTTCAAGAACAGGCGCCAGTCGGTCTCGATCACGTCCGCCGGGTCAAACCCCGTGATGGAGGTAAAGGCCGGGTTGACGTACAGGACGGCGTAGTCCCCGGCGGCGGACGTGATGACGACGCCGTTCGGGCTCACTTCGACGGCCTCCTGGAGGAGCCGAAGTCGGCTGCCCTGCCGCTCCCGGTCCGTCATGTCGGCGAGGTACACGGACAGGCCGCCCTCCGCGGGGACTACGCTTACGTCGTACCACGTGGCAGTGGGGGCGTGGTACGCGGTGAACCTCGCGCTGGCGCCATCGCGCACCACCCGCCGAAACGCGTCCTCGAACGGCGCCCCCGCGAGCGCGGGGCAGGCGGCCCACAGATCCTCGCCGATGAGGTCCTCCTCGGGGCGCTGCAGGAACGCCTCCGCGTGTCCGTTGACGAGCGTGAGGCGCCACGCCGCATCGGTGGCGAACAGCGCGCCGGGGACGGACGCGAGGCCGCCGGGCCCCGTGGGGCCCTCTCGTGCCGATGGCGGCCGATTCGGGCCCGCGCGGGTCATGGCTCTGGGAGGCGGACGGTTAACACACTCCCGACCCCCTTCGCGCTCGTCACCGCGATCACGCCCCCCATCAGCTCCACCAGGCCCCGCGTGATCGTCAGGCCGAGGCCGCTGCCCTCGAACCGCCGCGCCGCGCCCGTGCTCTCCTGCTCGAAGTCGTCGAACACCCGCGGCAGGAACGACGCCTCGATCCCGACGCCCGTGTCTGATACGCGCAGCCACGCCGCCCCGGCCTCGGCCCACACCTCGACGGCGACGCTGCCGCGCTCGGTGAACTTGATCGCGTTGCCGACGAGGTTCGTCAGCACGCGCGCCAGCGCCGGCCGGTCGGCACGCACCGCGGTGGTGGGGCCGGCGAAGGTCAGCGAGAGCCCCTTCGCCTGCGCGAGGGGGTGGAGCGCGGTGATGGCGGCCTCGGCCTCGGCGCGGAGGTCGACGGCGACGGTGGCGAGTGGGAGCGCGCCGGCCTCGATCTGGGCGAGGTCGAGGACGGAGTT
>DASWMO010000046.1:0-9820 GCA_036399715.1 Rubricoccaceae bacterium | reverse complement strand
GACGTTCATCCCACTCGTCACCGCGACCGGCGGCAACGCGGCCATCCAGAGCGCGGCGATCGCCGTGCAGGGCCTCACGTCGGGCGACCTGCGCCTCAGCGACGGCCTGCAGCGGCTGGGCAAGGAGATGCTCGTCGCCCTCCTCAACGGCGTCGTGCTCGGGCTCGCCATCGGAGGCGTGGTCGTCCTGATGGGCGTCGGCGAGCCGGCGCGGCTCGCCCTCACGGTCGGGCTGACGCTGCTCGCCGTCATCGTCATCGCGACGGCCAACGGCGCCATCGTGCCGTTCATGCTGCGCCGCGCCGGCGTGGACCCGGCGTCCGCGATGGGTCCGTTCGTGACGACGCTCAACGACATCGTCGGGCTGAGCGTCTACTTCGCCATCGCGCGCCTCATCTACCTCTGACGGCCGGGCGACCGCCGCTCCCCTCTGCTCCCCACTCCGCGTGTCTACCCTGACCGTCGCCCGCAAGGGCTCGCGCATCGCCATCGCCTCGGATGCCCTCACGACGTTCGACGAGACGCGCCTGCCGCCCGACAACGACGCCGCGCCCGAGAAGATCGTCCGCATCGGCGACGCCTACGTCGGCATCGTCGGCTTCACGGCGCACCACCTCGTGATCCAGGACGCGCTCGAACGGATGGAGTCCGTGGACTTTTCCTCGCGCCGTGCCGTCTTCGAGACGTTCGTCGACCTCCACCCGATTTTGAAGGAGGACTACTACCTCCTGCCGGACTCGGGCGAGGAGGGCGACCCGTACGAGTCGACGCAGATCTCGATCCTCATCGCGAGCCCGGCCGGCATCTTCGGCGTCTACGACATGCGCGAGGTCCACGAGTTCAAGAAGTTCTGGGCGATGGGCTCGGGCTTCGCCTACGCCCTCGGCGCGATGCAGGCACGCTACGACGACGCACCCGACGCCGCGGCCGTGGCCTCGCTCGGCGTCGAGGCGGGCTGCACGTTCGACCGCTCGTCGGGCCTGCCCGTCTCGGTCTTCGAGATCGAGGCGGCACGCTAGGGCGGCCAGGGCGAGCAACCCGTCGTCGAAGCGTCACGCGCCCCGGCGGACGATCGTCTGCGTCGCGTGGGCGACGGCGAGCGTCTGTCCGTCCGGTCCGGCAACGGTCGCCTCGAAGACGAGTTGCCGGCCCGCACGGTGCGTCAGCCGGGCCGTGACCTCGACGAACGCGAAGTCCGGCGTGACCGGCGCGAGGTACGTCACCGAGAGGTTGGCCGTGGCCGAGGGCGGAGCGACGAGGTAGCTCAGCGGCCCGACGACGTTGTCCACGGCCGCCGCGATCATGCCGCCCTGCATGTGGCCCATCGGGTTCTGGTGCTGCTCCAGGAGGGGAAACCGCGCGACCATCACGGCCCCGACATGCGTCTCGGCGTCGCCGGGGCGGTAGTCGCGCACGTCGGTCTGCATCGCCGTGAAGACGGGCGGCGGCAGCTTGAGGCCGCTCGCGCCCGCGGCGTTCATCGCATCGATGACCTGCTGGAAACGGGGGTTGGTCGGGACGGACATCGGTTCGGGCGGGCCCGGAGGAAGGGGGAAAGGGGGCGCGTCAGCCGAGGGCGTCGGCGAGCGCTTCGGCCTCGGCGCGGATCGCGTCGGCGTCTTCGAGTGCGTCGAGCCACTCGGCGGGGAAGGCCGAGGCGCCGTGGATCGCGCCGAGGAGCGCGCCCGCCATCGACCCGACGGCCGCGGCGTCGCCGCCGACGTTCACGGCCGAGAGGAGCGTCGCCTCCAGCAGGTCCGGCCCGCGGGCGACCATCGCGAGCGCGAACGGGAACGCCTCGTCGGCCGCCGAGCCGGTCCCGCGGCAGAGGTCCTGGAGGTCGAGGGGGAAGGCCGCGAGGTGCCCGCCGACGAGCGCGACGCGGGTCGAGACGCGGGCGTCGGCGCCGAGGAGGCGCTCGGCGTCGCGGGCCGTCCCGAGGGCGGCGGCGATGAGGCCGGGGCCGGTGATGACGTCTCGGCCCAGGCACGCCCCGACGGCCGCCGCCTGCGCGGCAGCCGCGACGTGCGCCGCCGGCGTAGGGTCGATGGGCGCGAGCAGCAGGCCGGCCCACCGCGCGACAGCGAGGCTGCCGAGCCCGCGCAGGCGCGCCTGCACGCCGAGGGGGGCCGCGCACGCCGCCGGCGCGCTGCTCGGGCGGACCGTCACGTCGCCGCGGCGGAGCGGGCCGGCGGCGTCAAGCGCGGCGTGGAGCGCGATCCGCGCCTCCTCGGGGCTGTCGGGCGTCGCGGCGGTGAGCGCGCGCGTGACGAGGCGCGCCCGCTGCGTGTCGGCCGTCCACTGCCCGGCGGCGAGGTCGCCGCGCTTCTCGTCGGCCCGCATCTCCTTGATGCCGCGGTAGTAGGTCCGGACGTTGGAGTGCGAGAGGCCTTCGACGGGCATCCCGAGCGCGTCGCCGATGGCGGAGCCGAGGAGCGCGCCGACGAGGCGGTCGCGGAGACGGGCGGGCGTCGGAGCGGGCTGAGACGAGGACGGGCGGGGCACGGGGCGGGCGCGGGTGGGGCCGTGCTATCCTCCGGGCCCCTGTCCCGTTCCCCGCGCTCGCTGTGCCGCTGTCCGCTGCCGGCTCCACCCCCGCCGGCTCGCCGGTTGCCGACTGGTGCGCCGGCGCGTGGGCGGTCTTCGCCAAAGACGTCCGGATCGAGCTGCGGACGCGCGTCGCCCTCGGCGCGCTCGGCATGTTCGTCGCGGCGAGCCTCGTGCTCGTGCGGCTGGCCCTCGGCCGCGGCGCCCCGAGCGTCGGCGTCTCGGCGGCGCTGCTGTGGATCGTCGTCGTGTTCGCCGCGGCCGTCGGGCTCGGACGGGCGTTCGTGGCCGAGGAGGAGCGCGGGACGACGCTGCTGCTGCAACTCGCGCTCCGCCCGAGCCAGGTCTATGCGGGCAAGCTGGCCTTCAACGCCGTGCTTACGCTGGCGCTGTGCGCGCTCGCCGCGGCGGGCTTCCGGCTGCTCGTGCCGGCCCCGCTGGGTGCGCCGGGCGTTCTCGCGGCCGCGCTCGCGCTCGGCGCGCTCGGCCTCGCCGCGGCGACGACGCTCCTCTCGGCGCTCATCGCGCGCGCGCAGGCGGCTGGGCCGCTGCTGCCGGTCCTCGCCTTCCCGGTCGTGGTGCCGGTCCTCATCCCGGCCGTCTCGATGACCGAGATCGCGTCGGGGGCGGCGGCCGGCGCGTGGGCGGCGGCGCGGCCGGACATCGTGCTGCTCGCGGCGTACGCCGGCCTGCTCGTCTCGGCGTCGTTTCTGCTGTTCGACTACGTCTGGCGCGACTGACGCCGCGGATCCGCGGCTACGGCACCGGGGTGCGACGACGCCCCGATTCCCCGCCCCATTCACTGCCCGCCACGCCGCGGCGCGATACGTTGCGGCTGTGCCGCGTTTCCCCGCGCCGCGTTCCCTGCCATGACCTCGGACCTCGCCCTGCCCCGCTACGGCCCTGTGTACCGCGCCTTCGGCGTCGTCGTGGCGGTGTGGATGGCCGTCGTGTTCTGCTTCGGGATCCTCGGGCCAGTCTCGAACCTGCCCATTCTGGAGCACACGGCGCGAAATCTGTACTTTCACGTCCCGATGTGGTTCGTGCTCTACGCCGGGGCGATTGCTGGCGCGTGGCACTCCGCGCGGCTCCTCGCGACGGGCCGGGCGATCAACGACGTCCGCGCCGAGAGCGCGTGGACGATCTCGATGGCCGCGGGCCTCGCCGCAATCATCACGGGCGTCGTGTGGAGCCGCTACACGTGGTACCAGGGGACGGGCATCTGGTGGAGCCCCGAGCCGCGCCCCAACATGGTCGCCGTGCAGCTGCTCATCGGCGGGGCGTACTTCGTCCTGCGCGGGTCCGTGGACGAGCCCCGGCGGCGCGCGCGCCTCGCGGCCGTCTACGCCCTCTTCGCGACCGCGACGATGCCGTTTCTGACGTACGTCCTCCCGCGGCGTATGGCAAGCCTGCACCCCGGGGCCGAGGGCAACCCCGCGTTCTCGCAGATGGACATCGCGCCGCAGATGCGGTGGATCTTCTACGCTGCCTCAGCCGGCTTCCTGATGCTCGCGTGGTGGATGTACACCCAGCGCGTCCGCAGCCGCGTCGCCGAGATCCGCGCCGAGCGCCTCGGCGAGTCCGCCCCCGCTCCCGTCGCCGTCGTCTCCTGATGCTCCAGACCGCCCCGTCCGCCGACACGACGATCGCGCTGTTCGACACGAGTGCCGCGCAGGCGCTCACCGTCCAGTCCGAGAGCCCGTCCGAGCGCGCGATGCTCGCCGAGAACAAGCTTCCCGTCGTCCTCGCCGTTGTCCTGATCGTGTGGGCGGCGCTGATGCTGCTCGCGCTCCGCACGGACCGCCGCCTCGCGCGCATCGAGCGCGCGCTCGATGCCCACGACTCTTCGTCCCGCTAACCGGCACCGCCATGCGTCCCAAGACTTTCGTCGGCCTCGCCTGCATCGGCGTCTTCGGCTTTTTCGTCGTCGACAGCTTCGGGAGCCAGCTCTCGGGCTACGAGTCCTTCGCCGAGGCGACGGCCAACGGCCGCCGCGCGCACGTCGCCGGGACGTGGCTGCGCGACCGGCCGACGACCTACGACCGCGACCGCAACGTCTTCTCGTTCTCGATGGCCGACGAGGCGGGCCTCGTCCGGCAGGTGACATTCGCCGACCCGAAGCCGGCCAACTTCGAGGACGCCGAGAAGGTCGTCGTTGAGGGCCAGATGGCGGGCGACGTCTTTGAGGCCGAGCACATTCTCGTCAAGTGCCCGTCGAAGTACAACGACGCTCGCGAGTTCGAACGGACGACCGCCGGCGAAACCGCCGCGCCGCGCGTCCCGACGACGCCCGCCTTGGCGCGCTAGCGGAAGTCCTGTACGGGGTCAGCCGAAGGGCCACTGCGCGGCCCACGGGGCAGCGTCCAGCATCGTCCGGGCGACATCGGGCGTGACGGGTGGCGAGAAGAGGAAGCCCTGACCGTAACGGCAGCCCAGGTTGCGAAGCACACGCAGCTGCGCGGGCGTCTCGATGCCCTCTGCGACCGTCCGCAGGCCGAGGTCGGCCGAGAACTGCACGACGGCCCGCACGACGGCCTGCGCTGGCGGAGAATGCCCGAGGTCAGTCACGAACGAGCGGTCGATCTTGAGGCCGTCCACGGGCAGGCGGTGCAGCAGCCCGAGGCTGGAGTAGCCCGAGCCGAAGTCGTCGACGCAGAGCTTGAGGCCGGCGGCCCGGATGGCATCCGCGAGGCCGCCGGCGACCTCATTCGCGACGAGTGCGCGCTCGGTGAGTTCGAGCGTGAGGCAGCCCGGGGGAATGCTGGCCGCGTCGGCGGCGGCTCGGGCGCGACCGGCGAGGCCGGCGTCGAGGAACGACTGGTCCGAGCAATTCACGTTGACCATCGTGAGCATGTCGCCGAGGCCGCGCGGCCCCTGGCTCGCCCAGCGGCCCATCTCGGCACAGGTCTGGTCCAGCACGCGGCCGTCGATCTCGGCGATGAGGCCGAGCTCTTCGGCGAGCTCGATAAACGCGCTCGGCCCGAGCAGGCCGCGCGACGGGTGCTCCCAGCGGGCGAGCGCCTCGAAGCCCGCGACGGCGCCCGAGGTGAGGTCCACGATGGGCTGGAGGCGGATGCAGAACTGGTCCGTGCGGAGGGCTTGCCGCAGGTCGTGCTCAAGGGTGAAGCGCTCGGCGACCGTCCGGTGCATCGTCTCGTCGAAGACCGAGAGGCGGTCGCGGCCGGCCCGCTTGGCGTGGTACATGGCCGTGTCGGCGTCGCGGAGGAGCGCCTCGGGGTCGGTGTAGCGCTCCGCGCGGGCGACGAGGCCGACGCTGGCGCCGGGAACGACCTCGCGCCGGCCGAGCGCGACCGGCGCCCGGAGCGCCGTCAGCAGGTATTGCCCGGCACGCGTGCCCGCGCGGCGGTCGCCGGGCACGGCGATGCCGAACTCGTCGCCGCCGAGGCGTGCGACGAGCGCGCCGGCACCGGCCGCGGCCTGCATCCGCCCGGCGACGGCCAGCAGGAGGCGGTCCCCGGCGTCGTGGCCGAGCGTGTCGTTGACCGTCTTGAAGCGGTCGAGGTCGACGTAGAGGACGCTGAACGCGTCGCCGCGGCGCAGCGCCGCCTCGACATGCTCCCGGAAGCGGGCACGGTTCGGGAGGCCCGTCAGCGAGTCGTGGAGGGCCTGGTGCTCCATGCGCGCCGCGAGCTCGCGCTCGGCCGTGACGTCGCGGAGGACCGCAAGGACGCCCCGCTCGTGGCCCTCGTCACCGCCGTCGGCGCCGCCATCGCGGAGGAGGCTCGCCGAGACGGACACGATGCGGCGGCCGCCGCCGGGCGCCTCGTAGATCAGGTCCCCGCCGGCTGCCGTGCGGAGCGCGTCGGGCGCGCTCCGCACGGCCGCGCCCGGTGGTGCTGCGGCGGGGTCGGGGACGGTGTAGCGGACGACCGACTCCAGCGGGCGCCCGAGGACCGTCTCGGCCGGGAAGCCGTGGAGGCGCTCGGCCCCGGCATTCCAGTAGGTCACGCAGCCGTCGAGGTCGAGCGCGACGACAGCGTCCGACACGTGCGCGAGCACGTCCGCCTGGAAGTGGAGCTGCTGCTCAGCCAGCTTGCGTCGCGTCACGTCGCGGATGGCCGTCACGCGGGCCGGCTCGCCGTCGGTGAAGGGGACCATCTGGCCCTGCACGTCGGCCCAGAAGCGCGAGCCGTCCGGGCGGAGCATCTCGGCCTCGTAGGCGTCGGCCCGGCCCTCGGCGATCATCCGCTTGACGAGCGGAAGCGACTCGGGTGCGACGAGCGCGGCGGCGTCGAGGCCGATGAGGGCGGCGGACGAGTCGAACCCGAACAGGTGCGCGAACTGCTCGTTGGCGTCGAGGATGACGCCGCCGCGTGCGAACGCGAGGCCCTCGAACGTCGCGTGCGTGAGCACGCGGGTCCGGCGCTCGCTCGCGGCGAGGGCGCGCTGGGCCGCCCGCTGCTCCGTGACGTCCTCGATGGCGTAGCAGAACCGCTCGCCGAGACCGAGCACGGGGTCCGCCTCGGCGACGAGGGAGACGGCCGCGGCGAGCACGCACGGCCCATCGGGCCCCTCCACCTCGCCCTCGAACCGAACGGGCCGTCCCTCGGCCGCCGTCCGGCGGTAGGCGTCGGCCCACACGGCGACGTGCGCGGCCGGGAAGCCCAGCTCCGAGGCGAGCCGGTCGCGCATGGACGCGGGCGTCCGCCCGAAGAAGGCCGCGGCGGCGGCGTTGTCGGACCGGTGGAGGATGTCGCCGTCGGCGGTGAGTTCGGCGACGCCCATCATGAGCGGCGACGCGTCGTAGAGCCCGCGGACGAGGGCGGCCTGCTCGGCGAGCGCCCGCTGCTGCGCCTCCTGCTCCAGCGTGCCGCTGATCCACGTCGCCAGGACGCGCAGCAGGTCGTGGTCGGACTCGCCGTACGGGGCGGCCCCGCGTGCGCGCGCGGAGAAGCAGAGGGTTCCGTAGACCTCGCCCGAGACGCGGACGGGGATCCCGATGTAGCGCTCCAGCCTGTGTGAGACGTAGCACGGGCGGTCACCGTACGCGGAGGCGCCCATGTGGTGGACCGCCAACACGTCGTCGTGTTCGAGTGCGATCGCGCAGTACGTCTCGCCGAGCGAGAACGTGGCGCCGGGCGTGGCGCCCGAGGCGGGCCCACTGACGGCGACGACCGTGTACACGTCGCCGACGACGTGGCTGAAGACGCCGGAGTCGAGGTCCAGCAGCGTCGCCGTGAGGGCGAGCGCGCGGGTGAGGCGCGCCTGAAGGGGCTCGGCGGAGGGCGCCGTGACGGCGTGGAGCAGGCGCAGGCGGCTCGCCATGCGCTCGCTCTCGCTCTCGGCGGGCGCCGCGGCGGCGGGCGGGAGGGAGACGGCGGCCGGATCGGTCATGCGGAAGGCGGGGGCGGTCCCCGCGTCGCTCCACAATCCGTACCACGCGCCCGGCGCGGCGCGGCGCCCGGTTCGGGGCCGCGTGGCGTTCCGCTTTCACCCGCCGCGTTACGAGTGCGCCTGCGGGTCGGCCACCTGTACCTGCGGGTGGAGAGGATGCACGCGATGGTGGGCCGGTTGTACCTGCGGGTAGGCCGGTTGTACACGACGGTGAGCTACGTGTACCTGCGGGTGAGCCACCTGTACGTGACGGAGGGCCGGTTGTACCTGACGGTGGGCCACCTGTACCTGCGGCGGACGATCTCGCACCGGGATCTGCCCGGATGAGGCGGTGCAGGGTGTGGAGCGGACACGCACATAAACCTGCGCAGGGGCATCGCCAGAGCGCCCCGAATGGCGATGTTGCGGTTCTCACCTGCCCCCCGCCCGATGCCGTCCTACGTCCGCCTCCCCATCGTCGAGCGGCTCGACCTCGTCGACCGTGCCCTGCGCGCGCTCGTGCAGGACGGCGAGATGATGGCCCGACTGGCCCTCCGCGGTTTCAAGAAGAAGCGGCTGGACGAGGGCCGCGCCCTGCTCGACGCTGTCCGGACGGCCCGTCGGACGCAGGACAGCGAACTCGGCGAGCAGTTCGACGCGACCGACGACGCGGGCGCCGCGTGGACGGCGGTCCGGAAGCCGTACATGGCCGAGGTCACGTTCGCGCGCGAGGCGCTGGCGGGGGACCGGGG
The DNA here is from genome assembly GCA_036399715.1 of Rubricoccaceae bacterium. Classification (GTDB taxonomy): domain Bacteria; phylum Bacteroidota; class Rhodothermia; order Rhodothermales; family Rubricoccaceae; genus DASVSE01. The sequence goes on along the minus strand of DASWMO010000046.1, from coordinate 1,187 downwards.
CGCGCTCGAAGACCTCGGGCTGCTCGGCCGCCGCGCGCGGACCCGGGCGGCGGCCATCGACCAGGCGCACAACTTCTACGCGTCCGCGATGAAGCGGCCGGACCTCGCGGAGCGCCTCGACGGGGTCGGGATTACGGCGGAGACGCTGGCTGCGGGGCTGGCGCGCGTCGAGGCGCTGGCCGAGGCGCGGGGCGACCAGCAGGGCGAGACGGCGGACGCGACGCACGCGACGGTCTCCAAGGACACGCAGTTGGAGGCGCTGGACACCTGGGCCGGGTCGTTCGTGCGGACGGCGCGGGCGGAGTTCGCGGACGAGCCGGAGCGGCTGGACCGCCTCGGGCTGTAGCGCGCGGGCCGTGTAACACTTGGCGGCTCACCGGCCGCACGGAGCGCAGCGCCCCGACGGAGCAAAAGTAGACGCGAGCGGGCGAACATGACGCGACGCCAGCCGTGCGGTCCGATGCAGACGCAGGTTATGCCGCCGCCCGGAACGATCAGCTATCCTCCGGAGAGAGTCGGGAGAGACCGCCCCACGGACGCCAGTCGTCACCGACACCCCGGCCGTCGATGATCCGGTACGACCCGTCTTCCCGGACCACGACGACCCGGAGCGGCGTGCGCTCGCCCGTCCCCTCGCTCGCGGTCAGGTCCAAGTTCCAGTCGTTCAGGGTCCACATTCCCTCGGCCGTGCGTGCCCCGATCCGTTCCTCCGCCTCCCCCTCCAAGGCGAGCTGGAACGACCCATCCGGACGGAGCACGAGGCGAGAGGGCCCAGCCGCCCACGTTCCGACGACGCGGTCACGCCTGATCGGGGGGCCGTCCATGCCGGGGTTCCACTCGAAGGCGTTGACGGCGGAGTAGTACCGCCACTCCGAGACCACGGGAACGGCGAGGAACAAGAGGGCTAGGGCCCCGGCCCCAACGCGGACGCCATCTCGAGGACGGGCGGTGAGCCCGCCGACCAAGAGGACGAGCCCGACGACGAGGGCAACGAGCCCGCAGCAGATCAGGACCATCGAGCGACGGCAACCAAGGTTGTAAGCGGCATAACGGATGGCCGCTCACCGGCGGCACGGTGCGCCGAGACGAGGGCGAGCGAAAGTAGACGGTGACGGCGGGACGAGCAAGGCGGCCGGCCGTGGCGCGTCCGATGCAGAGGCGGGTTCTGCCGCACTGGAGGCGAGGAG
>DASWMO010000045.1:0-21251 GCA_036399715.1 Rubricoccaceae bacterium | reverse complement strand
GACGCGCGCCGGACGGCGTCGGCGGCCATCGCGGCCGGCGCCGGCCGTGCCGACGCGCGCACGGCCGCGCGCCTGCGCGGCCTCGCCGAGACGCTCGCCGCGATGCGGTAGGCCCTGCGACGGCACCAACGCAAACGGGCGGGCCTCCACGTGGAGGCCCGCCCGTTCGGCGTTCGGAAGGCGGCGTTCTAAAGACGCCGCTACACCTGGCCCATCGAGGCGCGGAGGCGGTTGCGGGCGCGGTCGAGCTCGGCCTGTGCCGCAACCCGCTCGTCGGGGCTCTGAACCGCCGCGAGGCGCTCGCGGGCACCCGCCTCGGCGGCCCGGGCGCGCTCGACGTCGATGCCCGAGACGGGCTCGGCCGTCTCGGCGAGGAAGATCACGTGGTCGTCGAGGACCTCGGCGAAGCCGCCCGAGGTCGTGAACGAGACGCGCTCGCCGGCGACGGTCGTCACGGTCACCGTGCCCACGCCGACGGCGGCGAGCATCGGCGCGTGGCCGCGGAGCACCTCGAACGAGCCTTCGACGCCGGGGGCGCGGAAGCGGAGCGCCTCGCCGCGGTACGCGGCGCGATCCGGCGAGACGATTTCGACGAGGAGAGACTGGGAGGCCATTAGACTTCAAGAGTGAGGAGTCGGGTCGGGCGTGCGACGGGAAGCCCCCGCATCACGCCCTCTCCTGGAACTACACCGCGGCGGAGGCGAGCATCTTCTCGCCGGCCTCAATGACCTCCTCGATCGTGCCCTTGTACAGGAACGCGCTCTCGGGGTACTGGTCGACCTCGCCGTCGAGGATCATCTTGAAGCCGCGGACGGTGTCCTCGACCTTGACGTACTTGCCCTCGGCGCCCGTGAACTGGGCGGCGACGAAGAACGGCTGGCTCATGAAGCGCTGCACGCGGCGCGCGCGCTGCACGACGAGCTTGTCCTCGTCCGAGAGCTCGTCCATGCCGAGGATCGCGATGATGTCCTGGAGCTCCTTGTTGCGCTGGAGCAGCTCCTTCGTGTCCTGCGCGACCTTGTAGTGCTCCTCGCCGACGACGTCGGCCGAGAGGATGCGGCTGGACGAGTCGAGCGGGTCCACGGCGGGGTAGATGCCGAGGGACGCGATCTGGCGCGAGAGCGTCGTCGTGGCGTCGAGGTGGGCGAAGGTCGTCGCCGGGGCCGGGTCCGTGAGGTCGTCCGCGGGCACGTAGACGGCCTGGACCGACGTGATGGCGCCGTTCTTGGTCGACGTGATCCGCTCCTGCATCGTGCCCATCTCCGTCGCGAGCGTCGGCTGGTACCCGACGGCGGACGGCATGCGGCCGAGGAGGGCCGAGACCTCGGATCCGGCCTGCGTGAAGCGGAAGATGTTGTCGACGAAGAACAGCACGTCCTTGCCGCCCTGGTCGCGGAAGTACTCGGCGAGCGTGAGGCCCGAGAGGGCCACGCGGGCGCGGGCGCCGGGCGGCTCGTTCATCTGGCCGAAGACGAACGTCGCCTGCGAGTCCTTGAGCGCGTCGTAGTCGACTGCGTCGAGGTCCCACGAGCCTTCTTCGAGCGAGTGCATGAAGGCATCGCCGTACTTGATGATGCCCGACTCGAGCATCTCGCGCATGAGGTCGTTGCCCTCGCGCGTCCGCTCGCCGACGCCGGCGAAGACGGACATGCCGTCGTGGCCCTTCGCGATGTTGTTGATCAGCTCCTGGATGAGGACCGTCTTGCCGACGCCCGCTCCGCCGAAGAGGCCGATCTTGCCGCCACGGGCGTAGGGCTGAATGAGGTCGATGACCTTGATGCCCGTCTCCAGGACCTCGACGCTCGTCGCGAGCTGGTCGTACGGCGGCGGCTCCGCGTGGATCGAGCGGTACTCGGTCACCTCGGGCGCGCGGAGGCCGTCGATGGCCTGCCCGACGACGTTGAAGAGGCGCCCGCGGACGTTCTCGCCGACGGGCATCTGGATCGTCCGGCCCGTCCCGACGACTTCGGTCCCACGCGTCAGGCCGTCCGTCGAGTCCATCGAGATCGTCCGGACGCGGTTCTCGCCGAGGTGCTGCTGCACTTCGAGCACGAGCGGCGTGTCGCCTGGGCGCGCGATCTCGAGCGCGTCGAAGATCTGGGGCACGGCTCCCGAGGGGAACTCGCAGTCGACGACGGGGCCGATGACCTGAAGGACGCTGCCGGTCGTACCGGGAGTGCGGACGGTTTCCATCTCGGGAGGTGGGTTGGCTGCGCCGGCCGTCGGCGCGGGAACGAAAGGTTCGAAGCTACCGAGGGGCCCGTTCGGGGCCGTGAACCCGGCGCCACTGAGGGGCGAAGGTTGTGTGGATCTATGCCGATGCAGGGATGGGCACGGGCGGACGGGCACCGCGGCACGTTGAACCCTGGTGCCGCACTGCGGCAAAACGCGGAAAGTCCACCTGTTCGAAGAGGTCGGGAAGAGACGCTGGAGTGTCCGGAACCGGGCTCGATGGACGTACCGTAGACTCGATCCAGATAACGATCTCCGCGATGCGCGCTCTCCGGCCCCTTCTGCTCGCCGCCCTCTCGGGCACGTGCGCCCTCCCGGCGCTCGCGCAGAATCCGGCGGCCGAGGCGGACACGACCGCGCGCCGCCTCGGCCGCGTCGTCGTCACGGCGACGCGCACGGCCGAGCTGCTCGAAGACGTCGCCGTCCCGACGACCGTCGTCGACGCGCGCGACGCCGAGGCCGACGGCCGCCTCCGGCTCACGGACCTGCTCGCCGACGTGCCCGGACTCACGATCACGTCGGACTTCGGCGCGGGCGTGCAGGTGCAGGGCCTCGACCCGGCGTACACGCTCATCCTCATCGACGGCGAGCCCGTCGTCGGCCGCGACGCGGGGGTGCTGGACCTCAAGCGCCTCGCGATCTCGGGGCTGGACCGCGTCGAGATCGTCCGTGGCCCGTCGTCGTCGCTCTACGGCTCCGACGCGCTCGCGGGCGTCATCAACCTCGTCACGCGGACGCCGACCGAGACCGGCGGCCGCCTCCGCGCCCGGACGGGCACCTTCGGCACGACGGCCTTCACGGCCGAGGGCGAGACGGCAGGCACGTGGCGCGGTGGCCCACTCGGGCTGCGCCTCACGCTGGACCGCTTCGCGACCGAGGGCTACGACCTCGACCCGGACGTCTTCGGCCCGACGACGCCCGCCGTCGGCGAGTCCACGGCCGACCTGCGCGCGAGCGTCGCGCTCGGCGAGCGGACCGAGTTCACGCTCGGCGGCCGCACGACGGCCGGGACCGTGAACCAGAGCTACGGCTTTACGGACGTTCTCGGCGCCACGTCGCCCATCGACCAGACCGAGCGCCGTGTCGACTGGAGCGTCCACCCCGAGCTCACGCACCGCTTCGGGCGCATCGGCGGGGCAGCCCTCTCGGGCACGGCGACCGCGTATGTCACGGGCTACCGCCTCGACACCGACATCGTCAACCGGACGACGGGCCAGAACACGTTCGACGACCGCTTCGACCAGTCGCTTCTCAAAGGCGAGGCCCGGCTGTCGGCGCTCTGGAGCGCGACGCAGCGGACGCTCGTCGGCGCGGGCGCCTTCCGCGACGCCATCGGCGGCAACCGCTACGGCGGCGACGCGCCTCGCCAGCACACGCTCTTCGGCTTCGTCCAGCACGACTGGGAGCCCAGCCGGCTCGTCGCGCTCAACCTCTCAGCCCGCGTCGACGCGCCCTCGGCCGTCGGTGCCCGCGTGACGCCCAAGGTGGCTGTCCTCCTGCGCCCGACTGATCGCTACCGCCTGCGCCTCTCGGTCGGCTCGGGATTCCGCGCGCCGGACCCGCGCCAGCTCTACCTCTCGTTCACCAACCCCGCCGGCGGCTACGTCGTCTACGGCGCGACGCGCCTCGAAGAGGCCCTCGCGCGGCTCGACGCCGAGGGCCGGCTCGGCGCGGTCTACGTGGACCCGGCGGGCCTCGGCGCGATCCGCCCCGAGTCGTCCGTCGCGCTCAACGCCGAGGTCGAAGCCGAGCCCGTCCGCGGCCTGCGCCTGACGCTCGGCGGCTTCCGCAACGCCATCACCGACCTCATCGACGTCCAGCCCGTCGCGCAGCTCGTCGGCGGCGGGCCCGTCTACAGCTACCTCAACGTCGCCCGCGTCCGCACCGAGGGCGCGACGTTCGACGTGGCCGCAACGCCCGTCGCGGGCCTGAGCATCGGCGCGGGCCTCCAGTTGCTCCGCACGCGCGACCTCGACGTCGTGGACGCGATCCGCGCCGGGACGGTCTTCTCGCGCGACGAGACCGGCCGCGAGGCGCGCGTGACGCTCGCGGACTACACCAACCTCGTCGGCCGCGCCCGTGCCACGGGCACGCTCCGCACAGCTTACACGGCCGGCGGCTGGACAGCCTCGGTCCGCGGCCGCCTCCGCTCCCGGACCGCCCTCCGCGACCTCGACGGCAACGGCGTTGCGACGCGCGACGACGAGTTCGTCCCCGCGACGGCGATCTGGGACGCGACGCTCGGACGCGACCTCCGCGTCGGCCGCCTCGCCCGTGCGGCCCGCGTGCAGCTCGGCATCGACAACGCATTCGGCACGACGCAGCCCGACCTCCAGCCGACGCTCGCCGGGCGGCGCGTCTACGCCTCGCTCGACCTCTCGTTCTAGCGCGGACGCCGCGGCTCGTAGCCCGGCATTCCGCTGTCCGTTCCCTTTCCATCCTCCCGATGTTCCGCTCTCTCGTTCTGGTGGCTGTTGCCGCCTTCGCCTTCTCCGCCTGCGACTCGACGGACGATCCCGACACGCAGGTCGACCTCTCCGTCCGGACTGCTACCGACGTGGCTGCTGACCCGGCTCAGCGCAACCCCGATGGGTCGCCGGGCACCGCGACGAACCGGTACACGCTCTACTCGCTCCGCGAGAACCGCGTCGTGCTCAACTACAACACCGCGAGCCGTGCCGACTCCGCCACGACGGCGTGGGACATCGGCTTCCGCGGCACGTCCATCATCGTCAACGGTGGCACGAGCGGCCCGGGCCAGGGCCAGGCGGTCGTCATCGCCGCCCCCTTCGCTGAGGTGACGGGCGTCCCGGTTGGCACGGCCTTCCGCACGGACGGCACCGACACGTGCGGCACGCGCCCAGCGCGCGCGCTCTGTGAGATCTCGGGCGACGCAAACGGTTTCTACACCTACACCCCGTTTACTGGCAGCCCCGGCGGCTACATCACGCCGACCGCTGGCCGGACGATTCTCGTCCGCACCGCGGACGGCGCTGGCTACGCGAAGGTCCAGGTTCGGAGCTACTACCAGGGCGCTCTCGAGGCGTCGGCCATCGTGCCCGGCTCCGTCGGCCGGTACTACACGTTCAGCTACGTCCTCAACCCGTCGGGGACGTCGTTCACGGCGGCGCTCTAGTCCCGAGCGACGCCGGTGCCTGCGCGCCCGCTCTGGCTTCGGCCGGAGCGGGCGCGTTCCGTTCGCATGCCCCGCACGTCCAATAGCCGCACCCGCACTCCTGATAGCTGCATCCGCACCCGGAATCGTCGCATCCGCACTCCCGATAGGCGCATCCGCACTCGGGAACGCCAGACCCGCACCCGGGATAGCTGGACCCGCGCCTCCGATAGCCGGACCCGCACCTGCCTTAGGTTGACCCGCACCCGGGATCGCCCGCCCCGCACACCCCCGCCCATGTGCCGCCTCGCCGCCCTCGCCCTGCTCGCTGCCGGCTGCACGTCCGGCCCGCCGGCCGAAACCGTCGAGGTCCGCGCCGTCTACGAGCGGACCGTCTTCGACGGCGCCGCGGCGACCTTCGACCACGAGGCCGTCCCGGACGTGATGGACGCGATGCGGATGGACTTCCCGCTCGCCGACGCGGCGCTCGTCGCTGGCCTCGCCCCTGGTGACAAGGTGGCGATTGCGCTCGAAACCGCGCCGCGCATCCGGGTCGTCGCCGTGCGGCCCCTCCCGGACTCGACGCGCCTGCGCCTCGCCGAACGCTAGAACCGCACGCCGACGCCCGCCCCGACGAACACGTCCGGCGCCGTCGCCGTGAGTCCCGCCCCGCCGTGCACGTCGAGTTGGAGCGCCTCGCCGACGGCGAGCGTGTAGCCGTGGTGCAGCACGACCGCCGCCGGCCCGTCAGGCACCGACGAGACGGCGACCTCGGCGAACGTCGCGACGGGCCCACCGAGCGTGAGACCGCCGACCAGCGTCGCCGCCGGGAGGACGCGCCGGGCGTCGGGGTCATAGCCCGCCTCGACCTGCCCGCCGACCGACACGCCCGCCCCGACGTCTCGCCCGAGCATCACGACGGCGTGCGGGCTCAGCCCGCCTTCCCCGAGGATGGATGCCTCGACGATGACAGCCACGTCGAGCCCGGCCGCGGGGCCCAGTTCGGCTTTGAACCCCGCGCTCGCATCGCCGAGAGTGGGAGTGCCCAGCCCGCCGGTCGACTGGAACGGAGCCTCCACATCCGGCAGAACGATCCGCGCCTCGAACCCGCTCCCGAGGCCGATCCGGAGCAGCGTCTCGGGCCCAGAAAGCACTGTTTGAGTGCTGCCGGAGGCGGCGTCGACCGTCAGCGACGTGCCCGCTTCGACCTGGAGACGGCCGAGGCCGACGACGGACGTGCTCTCGGTAAAGTCCGGGCGGTCGGTCGCGATGGGCTGCGCGTGCGTGGCCGGAGCCGCGAGCGTGCCCGCAGCCAGGGCCAGAAAGAGAGCACGGCGGCGGGAACGGGCTGGCATAGTCGGGGTTGGCAACTGGATTAGGCACGGCTAACTTAGGCTAACCTAAATCGGATCCATGCCCTCCCACACCCAGGCGGTCGAGGACTACCTCAAGGCCGTCTACGACCTCGCCGCCGGCACATCGGGCGCCGCCCCGCCCGGGCGCGTCACGACGACGGCCCTCGCCGAGCGCCTCGGCGTCGCGGCGGCGTCGGTGACGGGCATGGTCAAGAAGCTCGCCGCGGCCGGCCTCGTCGAGCACGTACCCTACGGCGGCGTGGTCCTCACCGACGCCGGCCGGCGCATCGCCGTCGAGACGATCCGCCACCACCGCCTCGTCGAGACCTACCTCCACGCCGCCCTCGGCGTGCCGTGGGACCGCGTCCACGACGAGGCCGAGGCGTGGGAGCACGTCCTGAGCGAGGACCTCGAAGCGCGCATGGACGCCGCGCTCGGCCACCCCGCCTTCGACCCCCACGGCGCGCCGATCCCGACGCCCGACCTCGTCCTCGACGCGACCGACTGGCCGCCGCTGGCGCGCCTGGAAGCCGGGCAGCGCGCCGTCGTCGCCGAGGTGAGCGACCACGACGGCGCGCTCCTGCGCCACGTCGGCGCACTCGGTCTGTACCCCGGCACGGCCGTCGAAATCCTCACGCCGAGCGGCCCCGACGGGGGCGCCCTCGTCCTGCGGCGCCTCGCCGACGGCACCGAGTGCCACATCGATGAGCCCGCGGCCGCCCACATCTTCGTCCGAGACCTCGCATGATCCCGACCACGACTCCCGACGCGCCCCGCGCCCCGCGGACGCGCCCCGCGCTGCGTCCCGCGCCGCTCCCCCACGACCGTGACGCCGGCTGGCGCCGCGCCCGCTCCAGCGACTCGCTCTCCGAGGTCCACGGCTCGGTCCGCATCCCGGCCGGCGCGTCGCGGTGGCGCAAGCTCGCCGCCTTCGCCGGGCCGGGCTTCCTCGTCGCGGTGGGCTACATGGACCCCGGCAACTGGGCGACGGACCTCGCGGCCGGCGCGCGCTACGGCTACACGCTGCTCGCCGTCATCCTCATCTCGAACCTCATGGCGGTGCTCCTGCAGCACCTCTCGCTGAAGCTCGGCATCGCGACCGGCCGCGACCTCGCGCAGGCCTGCCGCGACGCCTACCCGACGCCCGTCGTGTGGGTGCTGTGGGTCCTCTGCGAGCTCGCCATCGCCGCGTGCGACCTCGCCGAGGTCGTCGGGTCCGCCATCGCGCTCAACCTCCTCTTCGGGCTCCCGCTCGTGTGGGGCTGCGTGATCACCGCCGCCGACGTGTTCATCATCCTGCTGCTCCAGCAGCGCGGCTTCCGCTACGTCGAGGCGCTCGTCGTGACGCTCATCGCGACCATCGGCGGGGCGTTCGCGCTCGAGCTGTTCTTCGCCCGGCCCGACGCCGCGGGCGTCTTCACCGGCTTCATCCCGACGGCCGGCATCGTGACCGACCCCGGGCAGCTCTTTCTCGCCATCGGCATCCTCGGCGCGACCGTGATGCCGCACAACCTGTACCTCCACTCGTCGATCGTCCAGACGCGGAAGTATGCGCCGACCGAGGCGGGCCGCCGCGAGGCGATCCGCTACGCGACGGCCGACTCGACGTTCGCGCTCACGTTCGCGCTCTTCATCAACGCGGCCATCCTGATCCTCGCCGCCGCCGCCTTCCACACGACGGGCCAGCAGAACGTCGCCGAGATCCAGGACGCCTACCGCCTGCTCTCGCCGACGCTCGGCGTCGGCGTCGCGAGCACGCTCTTTGCGCTCGCGCTCCTCGCGTCGGGCCAGAACTCGACGCTCACGGGCACGCTCGCCGGGCAGATCGTGATGGAGGGCTTCCTCAACATCCGGATGCGCCCGTGGCTGCGCCGCGGCATCACGCGCCTCATCGCCATCGTACCGGCCGTGCTCGTGATCGGCATCTACGGCGAGGGCGAGACGACGACGCTGCTCGTGTGGAGCCAGGTCGTGCTGAGCCTCCAGCTGAGCTTCGCCGTGGTGCCGCTGTTGATGTTCACCGGCGACCGCGCCAAGATGGGCCCGTTTGTCAACCCGACGTGGGTGAAGGCGCTCGCGTGGCCCGTCGCGGTCCTCATCGCGGGCCTGAACCTCAAGCTGCTCTTCGACTTCGCCTTCGGCAGCTGAGCGGGCGGGCGCATCCTGTCTCTGGGCGGTTTCGAGCGAACCGGGAGGCACCTTTCCGCGGGCACGCGCCGTTCCATTGACGGCCGCAGTCCCGCGGCCTATCCTGTCCGTTCCATTGCGGAGCCGCTCATGCCTCTTCTGTCCTCTGGCCGACTGGCCGTCGCCGTCCTGCTCCTCGCCCTGTTCGCCTCCCCGGCGCACGCCCAGCTTCGCGGCGGCGGGACGGCCCGGCCCGCAGCGGTCGCGATCTACGACGCGCCCGGCGCAGCCGGCGGCCTGAACCTCGGACGCCTCTTCAACGCGCAGACGCTCCAGTTCAGCCAGCAGGCCGAGTTCTCAACCACGACTGGAGGCGCGGGCACGCTCGGCCTCGGCGTGTACACGACGAGCCTCCAGTGGCAGCCGTCCGCCCGCCTCGCCGGCCGCGTGGACGTCGCCGTGGCCAAGAATCTCTTTTCGTCGGGCGCAATCGGCGGAGCCCTCGGGCAGAGCGACGCGCCGCAGATCTACCTCCGCAACGCCGAGATCGCCTACCGGCCGACGGCCAACAGCGTCCTCCACCTGAGCATCCAGCAGAGCCCGTACGGCTCCTACGCGAGCCCGTACGGGTACGCGAACGGCATCGGGGGGAGCCGCTACGGCGACCCGTTCGGCGTGCGGACCGGCTTCAACGCGAGCGTCGGGACAGACGGCGCGGACCGCCTCTTCTTTCGCGACGCGGCGGGCACCGGAGCGCCGCGCGGAGGCCAGTAGGTGACGCGCCCGGCCCTGACGAACGGACTGCTGACGGTCGCCCTCGTCGCGGGCGGCCTGCTCGTCGCCGCGCTCGTGTACGGCTTCGCGACGCGGGCGCTCGCCCCGCGGCCCGTCCCCGAACGCGTCGAGGTGGCACCTGATACCTCCGGTCAGGCGCGCGCACTCGCTGCCGCCCGCGCTCTCATCACCGTCGAGGTTCGCAACGGGACGCGCGTGAACGGGCTCGCCGCCGAGGTCAAGACGCTCCTCCGCGCGCGCGGCTTCGACGTGCTCGAAATCGGCTCGACCGACGCGATGGACTCGACCGTCGTCACGGTCCGCAACGGAACCCCCGCCGACGCGGCCCACGTTGCCGGCGCACTCGGCCTGCCGCAAACGCGCGTGGTCGGCGGCACCGCCCGCGACGAGAACGCCGCGACGGTGACGGTGACGATCGGGCGCGACTACACGCGCTTCGGCCCGCTCCGGGACCTCGCGCGCCGCGACTAGCCCTACCCGGCTCCGACGCATCAACCGGACGGCCTCGGGCACCGATGTGGAGCCCCGCGCCGTTTCCATCGTACTCCCTTTCCAGACATCTCGCTCTCCTTCGAATGACTCAGGACACCGACACGCCCGTCCGCGCCCCGCGCACCGGCCCGACGCCGGGCTACGAACTCGCCCGCCTCGCCGTCGACGCCTCGCTCGACAAGAAGGCCCTCGACGTCGCCGTGATGGACCTCCGCGGCATCTCCGGCGAGGTCGACTACTTCGTGCTCGCCACCGGCGAGTCCGACCTGCAGATTCGCGCCATCGTGGACTCGGTCGTGGACCGCCTCCGCACCGACGTCGGCGAGCGGCCGCTCCACCGCGAGGGCCAGCCCGGCTCGTCGGGCTGGATCGTGCTGGACTACTTCGACCTCGTCGTGCACGTCTTCACGCCCGAGCTGCGGTCGCGCTACGACCTCGAGCGCCTCTGGGGCGACGCGCCGATCAACGTCGTCTCGGACGAGCACCCGGACTCGCCGATCCTCCGCGGCGAGGCATGACCCGGCCGGCCGTCCTGCTCGCGCCCGCGCTCGTCGGCCTGCTCGCGCTCGCCGCCTGCACGGGTGGCGGGCGCACGACGGCCGACCAGCGCTACGGCACGCGCACCGACGGCTGGGGGCCGGACGGCCGCGAGACGCTCCTCCTCGCCCCGCCGGCGGACTCGTCGAGCGTCTTCACCTACCCCGCCGTCATCGACTCGGTCGCGGTCCGCTCGGCGACGCCCGGGTCGCCCGGCCAGGCCGTTCCGGTCGAGGTGCTCGTCAAGGGCGCCCTGCCGGACGCGTGCTCGGCGCTGGACGCCGTCATGCAGGAGCAGACAGGCCATTTCGTGACGATGACGCTCATGATGCGCCAGCCGCGCGGGGCGGTCTGCGCGCAGGTCGTCCGGCCGTTCCGGTTCTACGTGCGCTTGGACAGCCTCTTCCGGCCGGGCTCGTACACGCTGCGCCTCAACGGCCGCGTGACGCCGTTCCAGATTCTCGACGCTCGCCCGTGACCGACCGCACAGCGCGCCTGCTCCTCGCTGCGAGTGCCATCGGCGGGGCCGTCGCCGTAGCCGCCGGGGCGTTCGGCGCGCACGCCCTCCGCGACGCCGTCGCGCCGGAGCGGCTGGAGGTCTGGCGGACGGCCGCGGCCTACGGACTCGCGCACGCCGTCGCCGGCGCCTTCGCGGCGAGCCGACCCGACGGCTGGTCCCGGCGGGCCGCTGCGCTCTTTCTCGCGGGCGCCGTCGTGTTCTCGGGCAGCCTGTACGCGCTCGTCCTGCTGGACGTGGCATGGCTCGGCGGTGTGACGCCGCTCGGCGGCGTCGCGTTCATCGCGGGCTGGCTCGCCCTCGCCGCCTCGGCGCTGCGCGAGCCGGCATAAACGCACCCGGGCCGCCGCACGAGGTGCCGCGGCCCGGACGGGGTCGATCTGGTCGAGGCGACGGGCTAGGCCGCGTCCTCCTCGAAAAGGATCATGAAGCTCGGCGCGAGGTTGTGCTCCTTCGCGAGCGAGAGCAGCGCCTCGGCAGCCTCCTCGGGCTCCTCGAACGTCTTGTACTCCTTGCCGTCGACGGCGAGCGCGTAGTCCACCTCGCCGTCCTCGTCGGCGTCGAGGTCTTCCCACTCGACGGCCTCCTCGATGAGGAAAAGCTCGCGCTCGGGGTCGTAGGAGGCGAGAAACTTCTCGCGGACGCTCTCCTGGTCGATGAGGCTCACGTTGCCGAGCGCGCCGTACTCCTCGTCGTAGAAGAGGGCCTCGGCGAGAAGCTGGAGGGCGAACTGGTCGGAGTTGAACGGGGACATGGCGGGTCGGGGAGTGGAAGCGTCGAGCACGCGCTTGAGGTCGTCGGAAGCGGACATGGGCGACGCGGGGAGGGCAGGCCAGAAACCTAGCACTTCGGCCGTGCCCGCGGAAGCGGTGAGGCGGCCGAAAGGGCGTCTGCCCGGCAGCCGCGCCAAAGGTTTACACGTCCCGCACGGGCGGCGGGTTCACGCGGCGGGCTCCGCCGTCCGGGGAATCTCCGACGGGGCACCGGCGAGACGCGCCGCGAGCGCGGCCGGGCCGTCCGCGTGGACCGTCGCGATGGCGCCGACGTGGTGCGCGAGGTGCCGCACGAGGTCGGCGTCGATCTGCGTTCGGTCGAGTGGCCCGGTCACCTCGCGCTCGAGCGACGTCACGCCGCGGTCCGCGATGCCGCACGGGACGACGAGGTCGAACCACGCGAGGTCCGTCGTGACGTTGAGCGCGAGGCCGTGCATCGTCACCCAGCGGCTGCAGCGGATGCCCATCGCGCAGACCTTGCGCTCGGGCCCGCGCGCGTCCGGCCCGACCCAGACGCCCGTCCGCCCGGCGACGCGTCCGGCTGCGACACCAACGCCTGCGCACGTTGCGACGACGGCGTCTTCGAGCGCGCGGAGGTAGCGGTGGAGGTCGCGGAGGGGCTTGCCCCCCGGCGTCGCGAGGCGGCCCAGGTCGAGGATCGGGTAAGCGACGGTCTGGCCCGGGCCGTGGAACGTCACGTCGCCGCCGCGGTCGGTTCGGGCGAACGTCGCGCCGCGGGCGGCGAGGTCGGCTTCGGAGACGAGGACATTCGCGGCGTCGCCCGAGGCGCCGAGCGTGAACACGGGGTCGTGCTCGACGACGAGGAGCGCGTGGGCCGGCCCGCCGGCCTCGTGCCGGGCGGCGACGAGCTCCGCCTGGAGCCGCCGCTGGAACGCGAGCGCCTCGGCGTACGGCACGCGGCCGAGGGGGAACACGTCGAGGCGCTGCATACGGGAGAGCTGGAACGTGCGGACGCTCAGGCGGCCAGGCCGCGTTGTGTGGCGTCTCCTGATGTCAACTCCCGACTTCCGACCTCAGTTCGAGAACAGGATGCGGAGGCTGACGCCGCCGTCCACCTTGCGCGTCGCGAAGGCGTTGGGGCCGCCGGTCGGGTTGGAGCGCTCGTAGCGGACGAAGACGTCCGCCGTGACCTGGTTCGAGATCGTGTAGCTGATCCGCGGGAAGAGCTGCAGGCGGCGCTGCGACACCGCCGCGACCTCGTCCGGGTCGCGGCCGGCGAGCACGTTCAGCAGATCCGCGCGCATGTTTCGCAGGACCGTGTTGTCGGTCCCGTAGGACGCCGAGAGCGAGAGGCGAAGGTTGTTGTTGAGCCGCCGCAGGCCGAGCAGGCGCAGGCCCGTCTTGGCATAGCTGAACTGGACCTGGATCTCCTCGATGTTCTTCTCGGTGACCTGCGCCGAGGTCGCCTGAAGCGTGAAGAGGTTCGAACGGTTCCACGTGACGTCCGTCTGGATGCCGCCGCGGAGGCCGACCGACGCGCCGAGCAGCGGCTGGAAGCGCTCGTTGACCGTGATCACGTTGGGCTCGGCCGACCCGAGGCCTGCGTCCGCCGGGGAGGCGGTGAGGTTCACGATCCCGCCGCCGGCGACCTCGACCGGCCGCAGCTGGTTGTCGGTCGCGAAGAACGTCGCGTAGTCCGAGCGGCTCGTCGCCGAGTAGTTATGCCGGAGCGTGATCTGCTGCGCGATGCGCCGCACGAGCGGCAGGTTGCCCAGCCCGGAGTACGAGATGTCCCAGCCCGGGACGGGGATCGGGAACAGGCCCCGCGGCCCGAACGCGCCGAGGCCGTGCGCGAACTCGGACTGGAAGTCCGCGGCGATGCCGGTCCGGAGCAGGAACTCGGACTCGTAACTCGCGCCCGGCGTGCCGCCGTTGGTGTCGTCGAGGAAGCGCTGGGTGTGCCGGGCGAGCAGGGACTCGTAGGACCCGCCGAAGGCGTAGATCGTGGACTCGCCCGAGCCGATGCGCTCGGCCGGGAGGGCCGTCACGCCGCCGCCGTCCGTGAAGGCATACGGCAGGCGCGCCGTCGCGCCGAACGACGTCTGCCACGTCAGGCCGATGCGGAGCTGCGGGAACGGCTCGACGGTCGTGCGGGCGTCGATGGCGTGGCGGTCTTCGAGCAGGTCGTTGTACTGTAGGTTGACCGTCGGATCCGTCAGGCGGCGGTCGAGGGGCAGCGAGCGGACCAACCCGAGGCGGTAGCCGATGCCCGGCGCCGCGCCTGTCAGGCCCGAGAGCAGGCTGTAGCTGTCGCCGACGAGGCCGCCGGCGCTGGACGAGAACGATCCGCGGTACGTGACGGAGACGTCGGTCAGGCCGGTCGCGGCGAGAAAGAGTCCGCGCCCGATGGACGCCGGGTTGAACCCGCGCCGCGCGCCCGACGTGTCGGTCGGGGCCGGCTGACGGCCGCGCCCGCCGCCCGGGCCGCGCCCGGCGCCCGCCTCGATGCGGCGGTAGAACGGGAAGAGACGCCAGAACTCGGTCGGGACGAGCTGGAGGCCCGTCTGAAGCTGCACGCGCGTCCCGGCGCCCGAGACGTCGAGCAGGGGCTGCGACGCGATCGGGATGTCGGACCACTGGTAAGCGGCCTGGTAGCTGATCGCCTGCGGGCGGATCCACGAGAGCCACCGCACGCGCGCCGTACTCACGCGCAGCGCCGCCGTGAGCGACTGCGAGTACGACCGCGTCCGGACGTCGCGCTCACCCGAGAGGATGCCGGCGAGAACCTGGCCGGCCGGGACGACGCCGAGCTCCTGCCCGCCGAGAACGGTGAGCCCGCTGTAGGCGAGGGCGCTGTTGTCGATCCCGAAGAACTGGCGGACGACGCTGTTCGAGTCGCGGGCGGCCTCGGGGCTGATGTTGAATGTCTGGTAACGCCCCGTCGCATCGCGGACGAGGATCCGGAAGGACTCGTTCTGGCCCGCCGCGCCGAGGTCTTGGTCCGTGTTCGAGCCGTAGCCGAGCTGGAGGAACGGGAAGGGGTTGTACTGGAGGTCCGTCTGGCGGCCGTGGTCGAAGAGCTGCGTCCGCCGCGTGCGCGTGCGGAAGGCCCGGACGGAGTCGGGCTCGCCGAGCGTCTCAGTCACGAGGCGCGTCTGGATCTGCGACATGTTGCGGCGGGCGTCCGTCGCGAAGCTGACCGTCTGCGGGAGCACGTTCAGGCGCAGCCCCGAGAGCGCGCGCACGAGCGGGATCCCGCGCGTGAACCAGAACGGCAGGACCGTCTTGGGCCGCGGGACCGCGACGCGGTAGTTGAGGTTCGCCGCCCACGAGTCGGCGTCGTTGAAGGCGTTGGACGGGTCGCGGGCGGTCTGCGCCGTGGATGAGTACGCCGCCGAGAGGCCGTCGAGGGTGTAGCGCAGCCACGGCGAGCGGCTGCCGGTCTTGGAGAACTGGACGCGGAAGTTGCGCGTGCCCGTGACCGTCTGCGCGCGCTCGACGATGGACGCGGCCGTGATCTCGCGCTCCGCCTGCGGCGGGGCATTCGCCGTCGAGTCGTCGAGTGTCTGCTCGACGAGGTCCGTCAGGCGGATGTCGCCGCGGCGCGGGTCGTACCGCGGCGTGGCCTCGTTGGCCGTCAGCGAGTAGCTGACGGGGATCGACCACCCGAAGCGCGCCGGCAGCAGGCGGTGCAGGTTGAAGCTGGAGGTGAGCGAGACCGCCGTGCGGTCGGCGAACTCGCGCTCGCCGAGGCCGCCCGAGAGGCCGCCGAAGCCGTCCTGCGTCTGCGAGAAGCGCGCCTGTACGGCTCCGATGTCGGCCAGCGTGACGTTGGCGACGAGGAAGCCCGACGCGCCGGCCTCTTCGTCGTAGCCGCTCACGCGGAGCTCGTTGTACCACACCTCGACGGTGTCCACGGGCGTCACGCGGCCGCCGACGCCGTTGCGGACGCCGAGCACGACCGAGCGGACGTCCTGGATCGAGGGCTGGCCGCGGATCGAGATGCGCGCGCCCGGCGGCGCCCCGTCCGGCCGAGCTGCCGGGCTGCCGGCGCGGGGATAGACCTCGTCGAGCGCGGCGCCGGCGGCGTCGCGGGCCACCTTGAGCTTGTTGAGCTCCGAGAGAAGGATGTTGACTGAGTTGCGGTCCGACCGGGCCGCTGTGGCGGTCTGCCAGAGGCTGTCCGCGCGGACGTCGTCGACCGTGATCCGGGCGGCGTCGTCGAGCTCGAACGGGTAGATCGGCTGCTCGTACTCGTAGTAGTTCTCCGTCTCGTCGTCGCCGATGCGGATCACGACGCGCATCGAGTCCGAGCGCTCGAAGCCGTGGCCGTGGACGTACATCCGGAGGTTCTGGTAGCGCGTGAGGTCCAGCGGGCGTGTGGTGTACGAGCGCTGGATGCCGGCCGTGCGTCCGTCGGCGAGCGTCTCGGCGCGGAGGACGAGCGCCTGCTCGCGAGCGAGGCCACCGGCCGTCCCGCCGACGGACGCCTGCGCGGTCGTCCGGTAGACGGCCTGCCGCGGGCGGGCGTACGTCGTCGGTGACTCCTCGTTGTTGACCGTCGCGACGAAGAGGCGCGGGTCGGGGCCCGGCGGCGTCCCGACGACGTCCTCGGCTGTCCCGACGCGCGTGGACTGCAGCCACGGGCTGCCGACGAGTTGGAACGACGGGATGCGGATCGTTGCCGGGCGGTCGTGGCCGGTCGTCCAGACGCGGACCGTGCTGATGCGCGAGAAGTTGTCGCGGTCGAGCCCGACCGTCCTGCGGTTCTCGGTCCGGACCGGGATGCGGAGCAGGTAGTAGGTCTCACCCGCCGAGCGGCCGGTCTCGATCGGGATCACGTTCTGGAAGAACGGGCTCGCGAGCAGGCCCGCACGGTCGAGGGGGATTTCGTAGCGGTGGTAGGCGTCCGCGAGGTCCGCCGAGAGGTCGCCGTCGAGGTCCTCGGTATTGGGCAGCGTCGAGATGCCGTCCTGACCCGAGCGCGCGATGTCGGACTGCGCCTGCACGGAGTTGAGCTCGAAGGCCGGCAGGTACTGCCCGTAGCGCTCCTGCACGCTCGCGCCGGCCGGCTGGCCGGGGGCGGCCGGGAGGGGGAAGCGGCTGGCGTCGTCGAAGTAGGGCCCGTCGCGGAAGTGGTGGTAGTCGTCGCCCGAAGGGTCGTCGTTGGCCCGGGCGCGCTCGGCGGCGGGGAGGTTCGAGTCGAGGAAGAAGCGGAAGAAGTTGGTCTCGGCGAGGGCGGCGGGGTACGGCGTTCCGCCCTCGACGACATCGCCTTCCTGCGACGGCAGGCCGTCGAGGCCGAGGTCCTCGGTCCGGCCGGACTCGAACACGTCGATGCTGCCGCTGAGCGGGCTCAGCGAGCGGCGCCCGAACGGCGTCAGGTCGCCCGGCGTGACGGCGTTGGGATCGCGGAGGCCGTCCTCGCCCGAGTTGTAGCGGTCCGGCACGACGTCCTCGTTGAGCTCGCCGAGGTCGATGTAGAGGCGCGCGCTGTCCCCGATGTCCTCGGTCCCATCGCGGCCGCCGACCGCGGCGACGATCATCTCGATAAACTCGACGTTGTTCTGGCCCGCGAAGTTCGAGTAGTTGCCGGGGAGCTGGCGGATCATGCCGCCCCAGACGTCGCGCGGGTTGGCGGCGAAGACGCCGCCGAGGTCGTTGTTGTAGTTGTACGGCCCGCGGCGCGTGGGGTCGAAGTAGAGGTCCAGCAGGCCCAGCGGCCGCGTCGCCTCGCCATTCGTGCCGGTGACGTTGCGGTAGCGGTCCGGGAAGAGGTCGCGGGCGGCGAGCGGCTGCGTCGCGTGCGTGAGCAGACCGGCGCGGTTGAACTCGGTGTACGCGGCCTCGTTGAGGGCGTACCACGCGAAGAGGCCGCGCCAGTTGTGGCGGTAGCGCGGGTCGCCGACCTGCTCGGGCTGCGTGAGTTCGATGCCGGGCGTGATGGAACCCTCGGGGCCGGACGTCACGGGCGGGCCCGCGATGCGCCACCCGCCGGCGTCGCCGAGCTGGCTGTAGGCGTTCTCAGAGCCCTCGAAATCGTCGACGTACGAGAGGCCGCGCAGTTCGTCCTCGGGCAGTTCGACGTCGCCGTCGTCGGCGAGGCGGCGGACGGTCTGGCTGAAGGCGAGCGTCTGCGGGTGGCCGGGGTTGAGGCGCGCGAACTCGCCGCGGAGCTCGACGCGGCTCGGGGCGCGCGTCTGGAGCAGCGGCAGAAAGTCGAGCGCGCGCGTGATCCAGCGCGGCTCGGCGATGTAGCGCGCGTCGAAGCCGAGGACCGTGTTGTCGATGGCCTCGGTGCCGATGTTGAACTTGTCGACGAGCGGGCGCTCGGAGAGGCGCATCAGCGTCGCGCCGAAGGTCGTGTTCTCGGCGACGCGGTAGTCTGCGCGGAGCCCGAGCAGCGTCTTGGAGCCGATGGCGACGATCTGGTTCTGCTCGACCTGCACGCGCACCTGGCGGCCATTCTGGAGCAGCGCCGGGTTGACGATCTCGACCGTCCCGGCGGAGTAGTTGACGCGGAAGTCCGTGTTCTCGACGAGCGGCTGGCCGCCCGAGGTCACGCGGACGGTCCCCTGGACGAGGTTGAAGCCGACGTTGAAGACCGACTGCGCGGCCGAGCGGAACTCGCCGCCGATGCGGTAGCGACTCAGCGCCGGGAACTGCGTCCGGGCGAGAGACGCTTCCGTGGTGTAGAGCTGAGGAAAGGCGTAGCGCGTGGCCGCCTCGGCGAGCGTGCCGTTTGGCGGGGGGGTACGATCGATCGTCTGTCCCGAGACGGTCCGCCCCTCCCGGATGAGGCGGTCGAGAAAGTCGCCGAAGGGCTGGCGGACGGGGAAGATGATGCGACCGCTCTCGGCGTTGACGGTGAGGCCGTTCGAGAAGTCGAACAGTTCGTCCGGCGTCGGGTCGCCCTGGATGTTGGTCCGGTCGAGGCCGAGGACCTGCAGGAGCGTCTGCGCGTTGCCGAACGTGATGTCGGGAAACTCGGTGGACGGGGCGCCGCCGGAGGCCTCGTAGGTCAGGCCGAGCGTGAAGGCCGTCGGCGTGAGCGAGCGCCCACCGATGCGGTAGATGTTGCGCATCGTGAGGTCCCACGTGGGCTGCGCCGGCACCGGCCGGTCGGCGCGGAGCAGCTTCAGCACGCTCCGCTCCTGAGCGGCGTTGCGGGTCTCCCCGAAGTCGCCGACGGTCACGATGGTCCCGGCGGCGTCGTTGAGGCGGTACTGGTAGGCGACGGCGAGAAAGTCGTTCTCCTGGAGCGCGGACGTCAGCGAGAGTGTGCCGAGCTGGGCGTCGAACGTGAAGTCGATGTCACGGCGGAGGCGACGGAAGGCGCCGCTGGCCGAGCCGCCGGGCGGGACGCCGTAGGCAGCGGGGCTGAGTTGGAGGTCCGTCCGGATGCGGTCGAGGTCGGCCTCCGAGTAGACGTCGATGAGCGAGTCCGGAAGCGGCGTGTCGCGGAAGGGGTCCTGACCCGGCCCTGAGAACTGCGCGAGGTAGGCGCGGCCGCCGCGCAGGACCGAGAGGCCGGTCTCGCGGCCCTCGGGCGTCGGGGCGGTCCCGCCGGGCTCGGCGAGGTCTGCGAGGGCGACGGCCGTGATGATCTCGTCGCCCGGCGCGGGTGTCCCGAGGACGCTCTGGTCGTGGCGGAAGACCTCGATGCCGACGATCTCGCGGAAGCCCGGCGGGAGCGTGCGCGTGCCCGGCTCGACGTGCGCGCCGTCCCACGTGTTGTGGAAGGCGTAGGCGAGGAAGAAGTGCGTGTTGTCCTCGTAGTCCGTCGGCGGGATCGAGAACGGCGTCGCCTGCGAGCCGCCCTCGATGACGACCTCGGACGTCTCGGCGTCCTGCTGGCTCGCGACGGCCGTGAGCGCGAGCGGCCCGAAGCGGAGGTCCGTTCGGAGGCCGAAGAGGCGCTGCCCACCCTGGATCAGCTCGGACGGTGTCTGGAGGAGCACGTTTCCAGCCTCGATGCGCTGGATGATGTCGTCCTCGTAGCCGGTGTAGACGAGCGAGACCTGGTTCTCGAAGTTGAACTGCGACTCGGTGTCGTAGTTGACGTTGATCCGGAGCTTGTCGCCGATCGTCCCGGCGACGTTGAGGTTGAGCTCCTGCGCGAAGTCCGGCGCGAGCGAGCCGCCGGGGCGGGCCGAGATCGCGTCCTGGAGGTCACTCTGGTTGTACGCCACGCCGAGGTTGACGTTGGAACGGCCGTTGACGGTCAGGTCGACCTCGTTCTTGCCGAAGAGCGTCCGGAAGGCGGACTGCTCGCCGCCGGGGATGTCCACGGTGATGCCGACGCCCGCGCGGCGTCGGCCGCGGTCGGCGCGCTGCGTCGCGAGCGTCCGGAAGCCGGTCTGGAGCGACGCGCGGCGCTGCGCGGCGACAAACTGCTCCAGCGTGAGGATCGCCGGCACGCGCACGTCCTCGCCGCCGATGGACTCACGGACGGTGTAGGTGTACTCCGTGCTGTCCAGCGTGGTCTGCCGCTGCCAGTAGCCACCGCGCGTGCCGCGGATGCCGGGCAGGCGCCGCTCGACGGACGCGACGCCGGTTCCGGTGGTCGGAATGCCGGGGAGGTACTCGAGCGCCCGCCGCGTCGTGTCCGTCCGGACGGTGTCGGCCGGGGCATCGGGATCGGCCGCGGCGAGCATCACAGGCCGGACCGCAACGGCAAACGTGTCGGCGACGGCCCGCCCGGCGACGGTCGTGTCGGCGATGACGGTGTCTGCCGCGGCGATCGGCGCCGGGACGACCGTGTCGCCGGGCACGGCGCTGGGGCGCAGAACGGCGCGGTCGCCGAGCGCGGCGAAGAGGGAGTCCGCGAGGCCGAGGTCGCCCGCCTCGAACGCCGCGACCGCGCGCAGCGAGTCGGCCGTTCGCGTCGAGTCGGTCGTGTCCGCGGCGATGGCCCATCGGGCGGGCCGGCCGGCACCCGGGCCCGCCTCGGCCGTGTCGGCGTGGACGGCCAGCCCCACGAACGCGGCGGCGGCGAGCGCGCCGAGGGCGGCAAGGTGACGAAGCGGGGACGACGCGTGCACGGCGGAGGGCTCGGCTGGACGCCGGCCGCAGTCCCCGGGCGGACGCGGAAGGCGAGCAACGGGAGACGGCAAAAACGTAGCGAACGCGTCGATCGGGGCCCAGGTGGGTTAGAGAGGGCCGAACCGTCCACGCGGCGCGGCGCCGGCGGCGGGCCGGGAACGGGGTGAAGCTACCGAGGCCCCTCCCAGACGGCAAGGGACGCGGGCGTGCCCAGCACGGGAAGAGCCCGTGCAGGCCCCGGCCCGATTCCCTGGTCGCGCGGCTCGCAGCGGGTGCGTAGTCTGTCGCCCGAGCCTTCTCTG
>DASWMO010000044.1:0-21963 GCA_036399715.1 Rubricoccaceae bacterium | reverse complement strand
GTGATGCGGCCCAGCCCTATGTCGCCCTGCTCGAAGCCGTCACGCACCGCACCGCGACACTGATGGCCGACTGGCAGGCAGTCGGCTTTTGCCATGGGGTCATGAACACCGACAACATGTCCATCCTCGGGCTCACGATCGACTACGGCCCGTACGGCTGGCTCGACGACTACGACCCCGAGTGGACGCCGAACACGACCGACGCCGGCGGGCGCCGCTACCGGTTCGGGCACCAGCCGGGCATCGCCCAGTGGAACCTCGTCCGCCTCGCCGAGGCCGTCCTGCCACTCTTCCCCGCCGCCGCGCCGCTCCACGCCGGCCTGAACCGCTACCTCGACGTCTTCACTGAGGAACACGAGGCGACCACGACGGCCAAGTTCGGGCTCGCGCCCGGCGAGGCGACGCAGGCGCTCGTCGAGGAGGGCTACTCCTTCCTCCACGCGGCCGAGATGGACCACACGCTGTTCTTCCGCGCCCTCGGCGACCTCGCCGGCTCGGAGGACGGCGCCAACGAGGCGGACGACGCCACGCTCGTCGGGCGCCTCGGGGACGTGTTCTACGACGACGCGAAGCGGGACGCGCACACCCCGGCTATCGCCGACTGGCTGCGCCGCTGGCACGCCGCCGCGTCGGCCTCGGGCGAGCCTGCCGAGGTCCGGCGTGCCCGGATGCACGCCGTCAACCCGCGCTACATCCTGCGGAACTACCTCGCGCAGCAGGCCATCGACGCCGCCGAGGGAGGCGACCCGTCGCTCGTCCACACGCTCCTCGACCTCGTCCGGCGGCCGTACGACGAGCAGCCCGAGCACGCGGCGTTCGCGGCGCAGCGCCCCGAGTGGGCCCGCAACAGGGCGGGCTCCTCGATGCTCTCGTGCAGCTCCTGAGCCAGCGGGCCGAAGCGCTTTAGCAGACGCCAGCCCGAGCAGTCAGGGACATTCCGAGAGGGCCGCAGGGCGATTCCGGGACGGGCGGTGGCGGCCTGAAACCGGGGAGCGTGCGGGCTCCGCGGGGGTTCAGGACTCTCCGCCTTCCCCTGCTCCCATGCGTTTCATCCCGACCCGCGTCCACGGCGTTCTCGACTACCTCAGTGGACTGCTCCTCATCGCGGCGCCGTGGCTGTTCGGCTTCGCCGACGGCGGTGCCGAGACGGCCGTGCCGGTCGCGCTCGGCGCCGCCGTGATCGTCTACAGCGTGTTCACGGACTACGAGCTCGGGCTCGTCCGTCGGCTCCCGATGCCGACGCACCTGATGCTCGACCTCGGAGGTGGCCTCCTGCTCGCCGCGTCGCCGTGGCTGTTCGGCTTCGCCGACGGGACCGCGACGACGGACGGCGTGTGGGTGCCGCACCTCGTGCTCGGCCTCTTCGAGGTCGGCGCGGCACTCATGACGCAGCGCGTCCCGGCCGACCAGCCCGGGGTCGCCGCCCCCGCCAGCCTCTGACACTCCGGCCCCGGCCGGCACGCCCAGCCTCCGACCCCAGATGCGCCTCCAGTCCATTCGGACCTTCTCCGGCCCGAGCCTCCACACCACACAGCCCAGCGTGCGGGCCCAGATCGACGTGTCTACGTGGCCCGGGAGTACGGACCGCGCGGCGCCGTCGGGCGACAGCGTGGCCGCGCCACTGGGGGCCGGCGCCCGGGTCGCCGAGGCGGCGGTCGAGCTGGCATCCCGCGCCGGCCTGCATTGCTCGTGCGTCCATGTCGGGGACGGGCCGGAGCCCGGCGTGTGCGAGGTCGTCGTGGCGTACGCGCCCGAGGAGTCGGAGGCGGCCGTTCGCCGGGCACTCGAGGCCGCCGTCGACGCCGTCGCGGCCAGCGCCGCCGCGCCGCCCGTCGACGAGGCGCTCGCCGAGGTCCGCCGGCTCGCCGAGCGCGAGGCGCTCGGGCCGTCGACGCGGGCCATCGTCGAGGCCGCTGAGCGCCGGGGAATCCCGTGGGAGCGCCTCAACGGCCAGAGCCTTGTGCGCCTCGGGTGGGGAAAGTCGGCCCGGCTCATCCGCGCGTCCATCACGAGCCAGAGCAGCCTCATCGCCTGCGACATTGCCTCGGACAAGCAGCTTGCGAACAGCCTGCTCGCCCGGGCCTTTCTCCCCGTTCCTCGCGGCGAGGTGGTGTCCCACGAGAGCGATGCCCTCAGAGCCGCCCGCCGCATCGGGTACCCGGTTGTGGTCAAGCCGCTCGCCGGCAATCATGGGCGTGGCGTCTCGGTTGGTCTACAGACGCCCGACGCCGTCGCCGAGGCGTTCGCAATGGCCTACAAGCACGGCCGCCGCGTGATGGTTGAGGAGACGTTCGTGGGCCGCGACTACCGCGTCCTGGTCGTCGCCGGCAAGGTGGTCGCCGCGGCCGAGCGGCGTCCGGCGATGGTCACCGGCGACGGCGCTCACACGGTCGAGGAACTCATCGAGGGGGCCAACCGGGACCCCCGCCGGGGCGAGGGACACTCCCGCGAGATGACCCGGATCTGCATCGACGACGTGGCGCAGGCGCACCTCGCCGCCTCGGGTGTGGCCCTCACGGACGTGCCGGCGGCCGGCGAGCCGGTCGTGCTCAGCCGGACGGCCAACCTCTCGCGAGGCGGGACGGCCCACGACGTCACGGACCGCCTCCACCCGAGCGTGGCCCTCGCGTGCGAGCGGGCGGCCCGGGCCGTCGGGCTCGACGTGTGCGGGATCGACCTCGTCACTGAGAGCGTCGAGCAGCCGCTCACCCGGGGCGGCATCGTCGAGGTCAATGCGGCGCCCGGCCTGCGGATGCACCTCGCCCCGGCCGAGGGCGAGCCCCGCGACGTCGGCGGGGCCATCGTGGACGCGCTGTTCCCGCCGGGCGCGCCGGCCCGCCTGCCGCTCATCGCCATCACCGGAACGAACGGCAAAACGTCGACCACCCGGATGATCGCCCACGTGCTCGGCCGCGAGGGCGCCACGGTCGGGATGACCTCGACCGAGGGCGTCTGGATCGGCGGAGTCCTCGTCGCCGAGGGGGACACGACGGGCCCGGCCTCGGCCCGCGCCGTCCTCGCCGACCCGGCCGTCGACGTGGCCGTGCTGGAGACGGCGCGCGGCGGGATCGTCCGCCGTGGGCTCGCGTGGGACGGCGCGGACATCGCCGTGATGACGAACATCGCCGCGGACCACCTCGGGCAGGACGGGATCGACACCGTCGACGACATCTACCGGGTGAAGCGGATCGTCGCCGAGCGGGTCCGCGCCGGCGGGACGCTCGTCCTCAACGCCGACGACGCCCGCCTCGCCGCGCTCCCCGAGGATCCGGCCATCCGCGGCGTCGACCGCTCGGTCGTCTTCTTCGCCCTCGAGCCCGGCCCCGTCGTGGCCCGGCACCGGGCGGCCGGCGGGCGGGCGTTCTACGTCGTCGACCGGTGGATCGTCGAGGCGGAAGGCGACACCGAGCGGCCGCTCGTGCCCGTCGCCGCGCTCCCCGTCACGATGGGCGGGGCGGCCCGTTTCCAGGTCGCCAACGCGCTCGCGGCCTGTGCCGCCCTCCGCGCCCACGGCGTCCCGGCCGAGCGCGTGGCCGAGGGGCTTCAGAGCTTTCATCCGAGCGAGCACAACGCTGGCCGCGCCAACCTGTACCGCCTCGGGGCGGGCTACGCCCTGCTCGACTACGGCCACAACCCGGACGGCGTCGAGGCGGTGTGTCAGATCGCCGAGCACTGGCACTCGGGCCGGTCCCTCACCGGCATCGTCGGGATGCCCGGCGACAGGCCCGACGGCACGATCCGCGATGTCGGGCACGTGGTCGCACGGACGTTCGACCGGGTCGTCGTGCGCGAGAACGAGGACCTCCGCGGCCGCCAGCCCGGCGAGACGGCCGCGCTCCTGTGCGAGTCGGTCGCCGAAGAGCGTCCGGACCTGCCCTGCGAGATCGTCCTCGACGGCGCCGAGGCGCTCCGCCGCGAGCTGGACCACATCCGCGCCGGCAACGTCGTCGTGGTGTTCTACGACGCCCACACGCCCCTCCACCACCTGCTCCTCGCCGAAGGCGCCGAGCCGGCCGAGCACGTCGAACCCGTGTCCCTAGCCTGACCCGTTTCCCATTCTTCGCTTTTCTCCCCTCAGATGCCTACGACGTCTCACTTCAAAAGTCTCAAGCGCGGTCCACTCCTCGTGATCGGCGGGGCCGAGGACCGAGATCCTGCGGGCCGTCTCGACGTTCTCACACGTCTCGTCGAGATGGCCGGCGGCAAGAAGGCCCGGCTCCTCATCAGCGCGGCCTCGACGACGCACCCGGCCGAGACGATTGCCGAGTACACGGCCGTCTTTGAGGCACTTGGCGTCGCCGAGGTCGTCGGCTTCGCGATGGACACGCGCCTGGAGGTCGATGCGCCCGAAGTCCTGGAGGCTCTCGAACGCGCGACATGCGTCTTCTTTACCGGCGGCGACCAACTCCGCCTGACGGCCACCGTGGCCGGAACGCTCTTCGGGGAGCGCCTGATGGAGCGGTCGCAGGCGGGCCTGTTTATCGCTGGGACGAGTGCCGGGGCCGCCGCCGTCGCCGGGACTATGATCACGGGCGGACACGGGAGCATCGTCTGCCGCGACTGCGTCGACCTCGCGCCGGGCCTCGGGCTGTGGCCCGAGACGGTCGTCGACACCCATTTCGACCGGTCCGGCCGGGTCCACCGCCTCATGGCGGCCATCGCCCAGAACCCCGGCGTCCTCGGCATCGGGCTCGACGAGAACACGGGCGTCGAGGTGTCGCCGAAGGGCCAGATGACCGTGGTCGGCCGGGGCAACGTGTTCGTGTTCGACGGGCGGATCCGTCACTCCAACGTCGCCGACGTTGCGGGCGACGCGCCGATCGCGATGACGCACTCCATCCTCCACGTTCTCGCATCGGGCTACGGGCTCGACCTCCGAACGATGGAGCCGACGCTCCCGGGCACCGAGAAGGAGATCGTCAAGGCAGAACAGCCCGCCTGACCCCGCCCCCGCCAGTCCTCTTCCGTCCCATGCCCCGATCCAACGGCCCCTGGACCGTCCTCTCGACCGACCGCCCCTACGCTGACGAGTTCATCGACGTCGCCGTCGACCAGGTCGTCCAGCCCGACGGCGAGCGCGGCCAGTACGCGACGGTCCGGATGAAGCCCGGCGTGACCATCCTCCCCATCGACGGCGAGGGGCGCGTCCGGCTCGTCCGCCAGTTCCGGTACGCCCTCGGGGCCGAGAGCCTGGAAGCGCCCGCGGGCGGGGTCGACGACGGCGAGGACCCGCTCGACGCGGCCAGGCGGGAGCTCGAGGAGGAGTTGGGAATCACGGCGGAAACGTGGGAGCCCCTCGGGACGGTCCACATCGACACGTCGATCGTCCACTGCCCGGACCACCTCTTCGTCGCCCGCGATCTCACGTTCGGAGAGCCGGACCGGGAGGGGACCGAGCGCATGACGTCGGTGACGGTGACGCTGGGCGAGGCCGTCGAGCGCGTCGTGCGCGGGGAGATCGTCCAGGCGTCGAGTTGTGTCCTGATTCTGCTTGCGTCCCGCACTCTTTCCCCCTCTGATGCCTGACACCCCCGCCCCCGCCGTCCTCGCCGAGGTCACGCGCGGCGCGCTCGTTGAGTCGGTCCACCTGGGCCACGTCGCCGCGGTCACGGGCGACGGCCGCCTCGCGTTCGCGCTCGGCGACCCGGAGCAGGTCGTGTTTCTCCGGTCGTCGGCCAAGCCCGTCCAGGCGTTCCCGTCCGTGCACGAGGGCGCGGCCGAGCGGTTCGGGTTCACTGACCGCGAGGTCGCCCTCTCGTGCGGTTCGCACGAGGGCGAGGAGATCCACCGCGAGGCGGCCCGGTCGATGCTCGAGAAGGCCGGTCTCTCGCCCGACGCCCTTCGCTGCGGCTTCAAGGCGCCGATGAACGAGGACATCGCAGCGGACCTGGAGCGCCGCGGCGAGAAGCCGACGCTGCTCCACAACGAGTGCTCGGGCGAGCACTCGGCGATGCTCGCGCTCGCCGTCCACCTCGGCGCCTCGACGGACGACTACATCCAGCCAAACCACCCCGTCCAGCGCCACGTCTTGGAGGCCGTCGCGCGCTTTACCGGGGTCGATGCGGACGAGATCCCGACGGGCATCGACGGGTGCTGCATCCCCACGTTTGCCGTTCCCCTCAGCGCCGCGGCCCGGCTCGCCGTTCGGCTCGTCGCCCCGCCCGCCGAGTGGGACGAGGCGGCGCGGGCGGCGTGCGAGCGGCTCGTCCGCGCGATGACGGCGCACCCCGAGATGGTCGACGGGACACGCCCGGAGGAGCTGATCGACTCGGCGCTGATGCTCGCCGGCGGCGGGCGCCTCGTCTCGAAAATGGGCGCCGAGGGGCTGATCATCGTCGGTGTGAAGCCCTGCGAGCGGTGGCCGTCGGGCCTCGGCGTCGCCGCGAGCGTCGCCGACGGAGACTCGGAGGAGCGGGCCCGCTCGCCGATCATCGTCGCGCTGCTCCACCACCTCGGCATCCTCTCGGACGCCGACCTCGACGCGCTCACGCCGCACCGGACGGACCCCGTCACCGACAACGTCGGGGATCAAGTCGGCGAGGTGCGGGCCGCGGTGTTCGAGTCGATTGTCGGCCTGCCAGACTGAGCGCGGTGCCCCGACATGACACGGCCGCGCCTCCTAGCGGAGACGCGGCCGTGGTGCGAACGTGAGGGACCGTCCGCCCGTCTTGGACATGGAGGCGCGTTAGAGCGTGATGCCCTTCGGCATCGGCGTCTCGCCCGGGCCGCCCGTCAGAAAGACAGTCGTGTCGCCTGAGTTAGCTGCCATGACGTAGCCGAGCGATGCTCGACTGTTGTCGTTGATGCTGATCTGAGTGCCGTTGACCGTGAACTCGAACACCTTCCACGTGTTGCCGGCGGTCGGCGCAGGCGCGGTGTAGCTCCGCACGAGGCCAGTTGCCCCGTAGACCTCGACGCGCGCCGGCGACGACGCAATCCCCGTCGCTCCGCTCGATGATTGGGTCGTGAAGTTGAAGACCGAGAACCGGTAGGTCCCGTTGACAGAGGACGTAAACGTCGTCGTCTCGGGGCCGTTGCCGCTCGTGTCGTCGAGGTCGAGCGTGGCTCCGCTGCTGGCGGGACTGCGGTCGCTGTAGTACACGTGGTAGCGTCCGCCTGAAGTAGAGGGCCCGGTAAGGTGCGAGTCAAGGTCGCCTGGCACATCGCCCCACGTGAGGACGACGCGGAACGTGCCAACCGGCGGCTGCTCGACGAGCGTGAACGGATCGATGTCGACCGTCCCGCTGATGATCTGAAGGTCACGGCGGAGAAAGTCAACGTAGCCGGCCTTGCGGACGCGAAGGGTGAAGTAACCCGTCGGACCCCTCTGGATGCTCCATGCGCCCGCGATGTCGGTCGTGACGCTCACCTCCGCGCGTTCGGCCGGCGATTCGTCGCCGACACCACTATCCTGCCGGAAGAACTCCAGCGTGGCCCCCTCGACGCCCGCGCCGGTCTGCGAGTTGACGATGCGGCCGGCGACGGCCGCGGACCCTGAAACCTCAAAGTCGAGCAGCAGCTCGTTGCCGACCTCCGGCATCGCGACGACGACTTGGCGGGTCGTCGGGCTGTAGCCACTGTTCTCGCTCGGTGTGACGGTGACGGTGTAGGTGCCGGGCTGCAGCACGATCTGATACTCGCTGGTGAAAGGGTTCGTCCCCACCGCGTTTCCGTCCCCGAAGTCGATCCTACCGAAGACGCCGCCCCCCTGAGCGTTGCGGATGAAGCCCTTGACCAGAACCTCGCCCTCCGACGGCTGGGTGATGCCGCAGCCGGACCAGACGATGATCGCGAGCACGGCGAAAGCGGCGGTGAGTAAAACAGGAGCGAAGCGGTTCATGGGAGCGTGCCCGAGGGCGCAGGTGTAACAGAGAGGGCCGGAAGTCCCGGCGTTCTCTCCATTAGCGCGAAATCGGTCCGAACCGAACAACTGCACGTCACTTTTTTCGAGCCCTACGCAACGCCTTGCACAGTTAGCGGCGTGGCTGCATCTGCGGGAGGTCCGGTTTTGCGGCCGTGCGGCGGATACTTTGGCGACTCACCCGCCACCCCGCCGTTGCCCCGTCGTCTCACCGCCCGCGACCGTTTCCGCTACGCCTTCGACAATACCATGGCGCGCGGGCCGGTCGCCCTGATGGGGTGGCTGCTTCTCGCCTCGCTCGCGCTGATCGCGCTGTTCACGCTCATCGTCATCGCCGCCGGGCTGGACCCGTCCGGCCGCGGCGCGCCTGATGTCGCGTGGGCGGGCCTGATGCGCGCGATGGACGCCGGCGCGATGGGCGGCGACGAGGGCTCGTGGCCGTTCCTCTTCGCCACGCTCGGCCTGACGCTCGGCGGCATCTTCGTCGTCTCGACGCTCATCGGCCTGCTCACGACGGGCATCGAGGGCAAGTTGGAGAGCCTCCGCAAGGGCCGCTCGTTCGTCGCGGCCGAGGGCCACACCGTCATTCTCGGGTGGTCGTCGCAGGTCTTCACGGTCGTCTCGGAGATCGTGCTCGCCAACGAGAACCAGCGCCGCGCGACCATCGCCATCCTCGCCGAGGAGGACGCGGGCGACATGATGGACGCCCTCCGGGACCGCATCCCGGACTGGAAGACGACGCGCATCGTCTGCCGGACCGGCTCGCCGATCGACCCCGCGGACCTCGCGCTCGTCAACCCCAACGCCGCCCGCGCGATCGTCGTCCTCGCGCCGGAGACCGACGACCCCGACGCGAGCGTCATCAAGACTGTCCTTGCGCTCACGAACGGGCCCGACCGCAAGGACGGCCGCTACCACATCGTCGCCGTCGTCCGCGACCGCAAGAACGCCGGCGTCGCCCGGATGGTCGGCCGCGACGAGGTCCACCTCATCCTCTCCGGCGACCTCATCGCCCGCGTGACGGCCCAGACGTGCCGCCAGTCCGGCCTGTCGGTCGCCTACACCGAACTGCTGGACTTTGGCGGCGACGAGATCTACTTCACGACCGAGCCCGCGCTCGACGGGAAGCCCTACGGCGACGCGCTCGCGGCCTACCAGACCTCGGCCGTGATGGGCGTCCGCAGCCGCGATGGCCGGATCCGCCTCAACCCGCCCGGCGACACGCGCCTCGCGCCCGGCGACGCGCTCATCGTGATCTCCGAGGACGACGACACGATCCGCCTCGGCCCCGGCCCGGTCTCCGTGGACGAAGCCGCCATTCGGACCGCCCCGCCGCGCGCGTCCCTCCCCGAGCGGACGCTCATGCTGGGCTGGAACGCGCGCGCGGGAGACATCCTCCGCGAACTCAGCCAGTACGTTCCCGACGGCTCGTCGGCCCTCATCGTCGCCGGCGACGACGCGCTCGACGAGGCGGCCGGGACGCCCGTCGCTGGGGCTCTCACCCTCGCCGTGCAGGCCGGCGACACGACCGACCGGACGGTGCTCGACGCGCTCGACGTCGCCACGTTCGACCACCTCATCGTCCTCAGCGACGCCGCGGCCGCGGACCCGCAGCAGGCCGACGCGCGGACGCTGATCACGCTGCTCCACCTGCGCGACATCGCGGACCGGCAGAGTCTCGACCTGTCCATCGTCTCCGAGATGCTCGACGTCCGCAACCGCGACCTCGCGCAGGTCACGCGCGCCGACGACTTCATCGTCTCGGACCGGCTCGTGAGCCTCATGCTCTCGCAGGTCGCCGAGAACCGCGACCTCGGAGCCGTCTTCGACGACCTGTTCGATCCCGAGGGTTCGGAGATTTACCTCAAACCGGCTGCGGACTACGTCGAGGCGGGCCGGCCGGTCACGTTCTACACCGTCGTCGAGGCGGCGCGGCGGCGCGGGCAGACGGCCATCGGCTACCGCCGCCAGGCACAGGCGCACGACGCCGGGGCGGCCTTCGGCGTCGTCGTGAACCCGGACAAGGCACTCACGGTGACGTTCGCCGACGACGACCGCGTGATCGTGCTCGCCGAGGACTGACCGCGCGAGCCCTACTCGGTCGACGCCTCGTCGGCGGGCGCGTCGTTCACCTCGCCGTCGCCGCGGACGCGCGGGTTGGTCTTGAGGCTGTCGTCCATCGTCCGGCCGACGTAGCCGTTGCCGGCCTCGGCGACGCGCGCGCCGTCCGTGTCGGGCGTCGAGACCGTCGAGCCGGAGGACGTGTCGGCGGCGTCGATGGCGTCGCTCTGCTGGTTCTGCGCGGGGGCCTTCGGGGTGTCGGGCATCGGGGCGTGGGGATGTGATGCGGCAACGGGTGGGCCGGGAGCGGGTTCCGGTGCGTCAGAGGTAGCGCGCGAACGCCTCGGCAGGGTCGTCGGGGATCGACACATCCAGCGATGGGCGCGCGGCCTGCTCCGTGAGCCATGCCGCGGCGCCGTCGCGCTTGCGGATGGCAGTGTCGCCCTTCGGCCCGACCCAACCCAGGACGGGCAACTCGCGGTACCCCGGCTTGGCGTCGCCGAAGCCCCACCGGATGCCGCCGTACGTGGACGCGTCGCGGCCGTCGAGCGAGAAGCGGTCGTTGAGGGTGCACGCCGTCGCGAAGCCGACCTCGGGCGTGGGCGTCCACAGGAGGATCTGCTTTACCCAGAACATGCGCAGGTTGTTGTTCATCCAGCCGTCGAGGAGGAACTGCTTCTGAGCGGCGTTCCAGGCCTCGCTCGCCGTCTCGCCGCGGGCGAGCTCGCCGAGCGAGTAGAGGGCCGGCCGCGGGTCCGTTCGGTGCGCGTCCAGCGTCGCCCGGGCGTGGTCGGGCAGGCCCGAGTAGCGCGCCCACGCGGGCTCGTGGCGGCAGCGGTGGTGGTAGTACTCGCGCCACGTGAGCGTCTCGTCGAGAAATTTCCACCGTGCGGCGGCCGAGACGCTGCCCGCGGCCTCGGCGTCGGTGATCGCCCGGGCGACCTCGCGGGGCGAGAGGACGCCGAAGTGCATCCACGGCGACAGGCGCGCCGATCCGCCGGCGAGGGCGGGGTTGTTGCGCGTCCATTTGTAGCGCGGCACGACGACCTCGACCGCGGCCGCGAGCTGTGCGAGTGCGGCCGAGCGGGCGCCGGACCAGCCCGGCGCGGGCGGGACGCTCATGTCCACGCCGCACGTCGCGATGAGCGCGTCGAGCGCCGCGTCATCGCCGAGCGCCTCGGAGTCGAGGGTGCCCGTGAACGGCGGCACGTCGGGCGTCTGCGTGGTGTCTGCGGCGACATGCGCGGCCCGCAGCGGCGTGTGGGCCGCGCGGAAGGCGGGCGTCGTGCGGAGGTGCCGCGGGAAGGCGTTCATCGGGACCGCGCAGCACGCGTCGACGCCGAGGACGGCGCGGTCGAGGCGGGCGGCGAGGCCGTCGGCGTAGTCGCGCGTGACGAACGTCGGCACGTCGTCGCAGACGACGGCCGCGGCGCGGACGGCGAGGCGCGCGACGAGGTCGACCTCGGACTCGCCGTCCGGCGCGCGGCGGACCCAGCGCACGAAGCGCAGGCCGCGTGCGGCGACGCCTATTTCCAACTCGCGGCTCGCCTCCAGAATGAAGCGGTGCAGGCGGTGCGAGGCGTACGGATACCGGTTTTCCAGCGCGTGCAGGACCACGACGGGCAGCCCGAGGCGGTTGCCGAGCGCGATGGCGGCGTCGATGGCCGGGTTCTCGTCGGCGCGGAGCGCCTGCATGAGCCAGCACAGCACGACCTCGCCCGGGGCGACGGCGTGCGGCGTCAGGCGGCGGGTGCGGAGGCGGAGGGCGTCGAGGCCGGTCATGCATAGGGGAGCGGGGCCGCCGAAACGGCCCTACACGTGACGCGGCTCCCGGCGTCTGGCGAAACGCTCCGACGAGGCGGCCGAGACGAACCGCCTCGCGACCGCCGGTGCCGTGAATACGCGAGGCCGCGCCCCGGGAAGGAGCGCGGCCTCGTACGCGATGCCTGGCCTCCGGCTTACGCGTCGCCCGCAGAGACGAGGCGCGTGCGGGCCGTTTCCAGCCCGTCGCCTTCGGGGCCCGCCTCTGCCGGGCGCGGCACGGGGAGTGGCTCGCCAGCCGGGACCGTCGACAGCGTCACGCCGCCGCCCGGGGCGGCGTCCACGACGACCGTGTCGCCCGCCGAGGCGAAGCCGGCGAGGATCTGCTCGGCGAGGCGGTTGGCGACGAGCCGCTGGAGGACGCGCTTGAGCGGGCGCGCACCGAAAGCCGCGTCGAAGCCCTCGCGGGCGAGCGCGTCGGCCCCGGCGTCCGTCAGGACGAGGCGCAGGCCGTGCGCCTTCTCGGCCATGCGGCGCAGACCTTCGAACTGGAGCCCGACGATCTGGCGGATCTGGTCGCGGCCGAGCGGGCGGAAGACGACCGTCTCGTCGATGCGGTTGAGAAACTCGGGCCGCAGGCGCTGGCGGAGCAGAGCCGTGAGGTCCTCGTTCAGCCGCTCCATCTGGGCGTCCGACACGGGCCCCTCGGCGAGGCGCTGCGCGATAATGTCCGAGCCGAGGTTGCTCGTCATGATGATGAGCGTGTTCGAGAAGTCCACGACGCGGCCCTTCGAGTCCGTCAGGCGGCCGTCGTCGAGGACCTGCAGGAGCACGTTCGACACCTCGGGGTGCGCCTTCTCGAACTCGTCGAGCAGGACGACCGAGTACGGCCGCCGCCGGACGGCCTCCGTCAGCTGCCCGCCCTCGTCGTAGCCGACGTAGCCCGGAGGCGCGCCGACGAGCCGCGAGACGGTGTGGCGCTCCTGGTACTCGGACATGTCGATCCGGACAAGGGCGTGCTCGTCGTCAAAGAGCTGCTCGGCGAGCGCCTTGGCGAGCTCCGTCTTGCCGACGCCCGTCGTCCCGAGGAATATGAAGCTCCCGAGCGGGCGGTGCGTCTCCTGAAGGCCCGCGCGGCTGCGGCGGACGGCGTTCGCGACGGCCTCGACGGCCTCGGGCTGCCCGACGACGCGGGCGGCGAGGACCGCTTCCATCCCGAGAAGCTTCTCCTTCTCGGTTTCGAGCATCCGCGAGACCGGGATGCCCGTCGCGCGGCTCACGACGTCGGCGATATCCTCGGCGTCGACCTCCTCCTTGAGCATCGCGCCGTTCGTCTGGACGTCGCGCAGGGCGTTCGAGGCTGTCTCGATGTCGGCGTCGAGGGCCGGGATCTGGCCGTAGCGGATCTCGGCGACGCGCCCGAAGTCGCCCTCGCGCTCCAGCGTCTCGGCCTCGGTTCGGAGGGCGTCGATCTGCGCCTTGGCGTCCTTGATCGTCTGGACGAGGCCGCGCTCCTGCTCCCAGCGCGCCGTCAGGCGGGCGCGTTCCTCGTCGAGGTCCGCGAGGCGCTGCGTGATCTCGTCCGCCTGGGCTGTGTCGCCCTCGCGCTTAACGGCCTCGCGGGCGATCTCCTGCTGGCGGATCGTCCGCTCGACGGCGTCGAGGACCTCGGGGCGGCTGTCGATCTGGAGGCGCATCCGCGACGCCGCCTCGTCGACGAGGTCAATGGCCTTGTCGGGCAGAAAACGGTTGGTGACGTAGCGGTCCGAGAGCTCCGCCGCAGCGACGATGGCGCCGTCGGTGATGCGAACGCCGTGGTGGACCTCGTAGCGGTCCTTGATGCCGCGCAGGATCGCGACCGTGTCCTCGACCGTCGGCTCCTTGACGAGAACGGTCTGGAAGCGCCGCTCGAGCGCCTTGTCCTTCTCGAAATGCTTCTGGTACTCGTCGAGCGTCGTCGCGCCGATGGCGCGCAGCTCGCCGCGCGCGAGGGCGGGCTTGAGGATGTTGGCTGCATCC
Organism: Rubricoccaceae bacterium; assembly: GCA_036399715.1. Lineage (GTDB taxonomy): Bacteria > Bacteroidota > Rhodothermia > Rhodothermales > Rubricoccaceae > DASVSE01. The sequence goes on along the minus strand of DASWMO010000044.1, from coordinate 8,261 downwards.
ATCGCACCCTCGCCGCCGCCAGCCCCGACGAGCGTGTGGATCTCATCGATGAACAGGATGATCTCACCGGCCGCGTCGGTCACGTCCTTCACGACGGCCTTGAGGCGGTCTTCGAACTCGCCGCGGTACTTGGCGCCCGCGATGAGCGCGCCCATGTCGAGCGCGAGGATGCGCTTGGACTTGAGGCCCTCGGGCACGTCACCCTGGACGATCCGGATCGCGAGGCCCTCGGCGATGGCCGTCTTGCCCGTGCCCGGCTCGCCGACGAGGACCGGGTTGTTCTTGGTCCGCCGCGAGAGGATCTGCAGCACTCGCCGGATCTCGTCGTCGCGCCCGATGACCGGGTCGATCTTGCCCTTCGCGGCGGCCTCGTTGAGGTCGCGGGCGTACCGGTTCAGGGCGTCGTACTTGGACTCGGCATAGGCATCCGTCGCGCGCTGCCCGCCGCGCGTTTCTTTGAGCGCGCCGAGAAGGGCATCCGCGGTCACGCCGGCTGCACGGAAGGCATCGCCGGTGGCACCCTTGCTCTCGGCGAGCGCGATGAGCAGGTGCTCGGTCGAGACGAAGGCGTCGCCGAGACCCTCGGCGCGGGCGAGCGCGGCGTCGAAGACCGCATTGAGCGCGGGCGTGACGAACTGGCCCGAGACGCTCGCGCCGGTCACGCGCGGGAGCGCGTCGAGTGCGGCGTCGATGCGGCCCGTGAGCGCCGCTGGGTCGGCGCCGACGCGCTGGACGAGCGTCGGCGCGAGGCCGCCGCCGTCTGCGAGAAAGGCGTGGGCGAGGTGAGCCGGGTCGAGGCCCTGGTGGGTGCGGCTCTGGGCCGTCTCGGCGGCCTGCTGAACCGCTTCCTGGGCCTTGACGGTAAATTTCTGGAGGTTCATGGTGGGGGAGAAACGAGTTGGCAGATCGATTGCTTTCGAATGCCCCGACCCAGCGCTGAATTCTAGTCGGAGAGGAGCTGCCGGGTGGCAGTACATCCGACGTGCTGGGAGGGGCAGCGGGTTTCGGTGAGCCGTGCGAAGGGCGTGCCAGAGAGGACGGATCTGTCAGACTGACAGCCGTTATTGTGAATCGGCTGGCGCGAGCCCACTGCCCTGTCGGCACTAGCCGTCTGGTTTACGGCGTGTCCACCGCTGGACGATACCCGGCGCAGTCCCACGCCCCCACCATGCGCCTGCTTCCCCCCGACGCCCCGCGTCCGGCCAGCACGGCCGCGCTTCGCGCGCTCCGGTGGACGCTCGTGACGGCGGCCGCCGTGAACGCGGTGTTCTGGGCCGGGTACCGCGCCATCGACCCGGCATACATCGACCCGGTCGAGATCCGCGCGGCGCTCATCGCGGTCGCGCTCGCCCTTCTCGGCGCGACGTGGGTGTGGCGGTGGACGGTCCGCGACGTCGTTACAGTCGGCATCGGCTACCCGTTCGTGATTTCGGCTGCGGTAACGTATCTCGGAGCGCGCAACGGTTTCGACGGGCCGTGGGCGTTCGGCGTTTCCGTGAGCCTGCTCGCGGCCGGCCTGAGCGTGTCTCTGTACGCACCGAGCGAGCGAGCGCTCGGCAGGCTCCTCGCGGCGATCGTCGGTGCGACCGCCGTCGCCGTCGCGGCGGGTCACGCGCCCGGGTCCCACCCGCTCGTCGTGTTGACGTTCGTCGGCGGGCTAGCGGTGTCGTGCTACATCGCCGGCTCGTCGCGGCTGGCGGTGCTGCGGCGGTACCGCCGCAGCCGCGACGCCGTGGCTGAGCGCGAGGCGCAGGTCCGCGCCATCCTCGACTCCACGCCCGACGTCATCCTGACCGTCGACGAGTACGACGTCGTGCTGGACGCCAACCCGGCCGTGACGGACATCTTCGGCTACACGTCCGAGCAGGTCGTCGGGCGGCGCCTCGCGGACCACATCCTGCCCGAGCGCTTCCGTGGCGAGCACCTCGCCACGATGCGGCGCTTCGCCGGAACCGGGGAGGCGGAGCCGCTCGTGGGGAGCCTGCTCGCGACGGGTCTCGCCGCGGACGGGACGGAGATCCCGGTCGAGATGACCTTCCGCCCGCTCGCGCTGGCCTCGGGCCGGACCGCCTTCACGATGAGCCTCCGCGACATGCGCGCGCAGATCGCCGCCGAGCAGGCGCTCGTCGCCGCCCGCGATGCAGCCGAGCACAACGGCCGCCTGCTCCAGACCGTCATCGACGCCATCCCGGATGCCATCTTCGCCGTCGACCGCGACGGCCGCTTCATCATGGGCAACGCGGCCGGCGTCGTCGACACGCGCGTCTCGAGCACGACCGAACTACTCGGCAAGCTGCCCCACGAGGTGTTCGAGCCTGCGGCGGCCGAGGCGATGCTCCGCAGCCGCCTTCCGATTCTCGAAACCGGGCAGGCGATTCTCGACGTGGAGCACCCGATCATGCGGCCCGGCAGCGAGACACTCGTCGGCATGACGACGCGGCTGCCACTCGCCGGGCCCACGGGCGTCGCCGGCGTCGTCAGCGTCACCCGCGACGTGACGGAGCGGCACCGCTCCGAGGCAGCCCTCCGCGCGAGCCGCGCGATGCTCCGCTCGGTCCTCGACACGCTTCCCGACGCCGTCGTGACGGTCGACGCGAGCGACACGGTCCTCGATGCCAACCCGGCCGTCGCGCGCGTGCTCGGCCTCCCGCCCGAGGTGCTCATCGGGGCGCGCTTCTCGGACCACGCCGTCCCCCCGCGACAGCGCGACGAGCACCGTGCCAAGCTCATGCGCTACGTCTCCGATGGCCACGTCGGATCGCTTGGACAGCGGCTCAAGCTCTTCGTCATGCACGCCGACGGGACATCGGTCCCCGTCGACGTCACCATTCTGCCCGTCCCGAGTGGCGAAGACGAGCCCGTGTTTCTCATCCACTTCTCGGACCTCCGCGACCGCGAGGCCGCCGCCGAGGCGCTCATGACCGCCCGCGAGGCCGCCCTCGAAGCCCGCGACGTCGCCGAGGCCAAAGAGCGGCTCGTTCGGACGATCATCGATGCCATCCCGGACATGATCTTCGTCACCGACCGCGACGGCCGGTGCATCGCGCGCAACCTCGCGGACACGCGCGCGGTCGGGTTCGAGCGGCCGGAGGACACGGTTGGCCTGACCGTCTTCGACACCGTCGGCGGCGAGCGGGCGCAGCAGATCTGGGAACGCGACCAGGCCATCATGGCCTCGGGCAAGCCCGTGATCAACTACGACAGCGTGGTCCGGATTGGCGGCGAGGAGCGCATCGTCGCCTCGTCGAAGGTGCCGATCACGGACGCGGACGGCGTCGTCGTCGGCCTCGTCGGCCTCGACCGCGACATCACCGCCGAGCGGGCCGCCGCGGCCGAGCTCGTCGCCGCCCGCGACGCCGCCGAGGCCGCCACGCGGGCCAAGTCGGAGTTTCTGGCCAACATGAGCCACGAGATCCGGACGCCCATGAACGGCGTCATCGGCATGACGAGCCTGCTGCTCGGGACCCGCCTCGACGCCGAGCAGCGCGACTTCGTCGAGACCGTCCGGACGTCCGGCGACGCGCTGCTGACGATCATCAACGACATTCTGGACTTCTCGAAGATCGAGGCCGGGATGCTCTCGCTCGAAGACGAGCCGTTTGACGTGCGGCAGGCCATCGAGTCCGCCCTAGACCTTGTCGCCCCGTCGGCGGCGGACAAAGGCGTCGAGCTGGCCTACATCGTCGGCGACGGCGTGCCCGGGGCCGTCCGCGGAGACGTGACGCGCGTGCGGCAGGTGCTCGTGAACCTGCTCTCGAACGCCGTCAAGTTCACGCCCGCCGGCTCCGTCTGCGTCCGCATCGAGGCGGACCCGCCGGACGCTTTGGCCGGCGACCGCATTCGGCTGGGCATCGCCGTCGAGGACACCGGCATCGGCATCGCCGCGGACAAGCTCGACGCCGTCTTCGAGTCCTTCTCGCAGGCCGACGCGTCCACGACGCGCCAGTTTGGGGGGACCGGCCTCGGACTGACCATCTGCCGGCACCTCGTCGAGCTGATGGGCGGCGAGATCGTGGTTGAGAGCGTGCCCGCGCCCCGGCCGGGTCACGGCTCGACGTTCCGCTTCACGGTCGCCGCGGCCGTCGCGCCGTCTGAGCAGCAGGTGTTCCTCCGCGCCGAGCACCCCGCGCTCGACGGCCGCCGGGTGCTCGTGATCGACGACACGGCTGTCAACCGCGACCTGCTGACGCGCCTCGTCGGCCGCTGGAAGATGCCTGCCGAGGCGGCTGCGAGCGGGCCCGAAGGCCTCGCCGCGCTCGACCGAGCCGAGGCCGCCGGGGCGCCGTTCGCGGCCGTCCTGGTGGACGTGCAGATGCCGGGCATGGACGGCCTCGCCGTCGCGCAGGCCATTCGCGAGCGGGCCACCGCGGCGGGCACCGGGGCTGGCGCGCCGCCGGTCGTGATTCTGCTGACCTCGATGAACCGCGGAGCCGGCTCCGGCGCCACGCTTCGCCGCCGGGCCTCGGCCGCCGGAGTCGCCGCGGTCCTCTCCAAGCCGATCCGCCCGGCGCAGCTCTACGACACGCTTGTCGCCGCCTTCGGCGGCGCGGGCCTCGCACCGGGCGCCACTGCCGGCAATGCGGCGGCGTGGATCTCGCGCCCGTCACCCGAGGCGCCGGAGGCGCCGATCCGCATTCTCATCGCCGAGGACAACGCCGTCAACCAGAAGGTGGCCCTGCGCCTGCTTCAGCGCCTCGGCCACGGTGCCGACGTGGTTGCCAACGGCGCCGAGGCCGTCGCGTCGGTCCGCCGGCAGCCCTACGACCTCGTCCTGATGGACGTGCAGATGCCCGAGATGGACGGCCTCGACGCGACACGCCACATCCGGGCGGACGGTGGGCCGCACGCGCAGCCCGTCGTCGTCGCCCTCACGGCCAACGCGATGGAGGGCGACCGCGGCGCCTGCCTCGCTGCCGGCTGTGACGGGTACCTCTCGAAGCCCGTCACGCTGGACGCGCTCGCTGAGGCGCTCCGCAGCGTCCCGGCCTGGCGCGCAGCCCGCGGAGCCTGCGCGACGCTTCGAGGCTTCGTGCCAGCGGAGTAGCCGGACCGCACGGCCCGGGCATGAGCCCCGTGCTGGGGCATGCGCGGTGGGAGAAGGCACATTCGCCGGCGCATATGTAGCTTGGTGCTCCATCTACCGGCGCAGCGTGGCGACCCTCTTCCAGAAGATCAGCCTCGCGTTCGGTGCACTCGTCCTGCTGGTCGCGATCGCCGTGAGCGCGGCCGTCGTCGCGCGGAGCATCGAAGACCTCGGGGACAGCTTCGAGCGCGCCGACCGACCGACCGAGATCATCCGGACGCTGCTGCGCGTCCGCGTCGCCCTCGCGGACGCCGAGACGGCGCAGCGGGGCTACCTCCTCACCGGCGAGGCGGCCTACTTCGATCCCTACGAGGGCAAGCGCCACGAGGCCGACAGCCTGCTCACACGCCTCGACACGCTCGTGAGCGGGACGGCTGTCCACGGCCGGGAGCTGGCGACCCTCCGCACGGCTATCGGCGCGAAGCAGGACGAGATGGACGAGGTCATCAGGCTGTACCGAACCGCCGGCCCCGACGCCGCGCTCGCGCTCGTCCGGACAGACCGCGGCGTGCGCCTGATGGAAGCCATCCGCGCGCAGACGAACGTGCTGCGGTTCGAGGCAATCCGTGAGCGCAGCTTCTGGACCGATCGCGTCGTCGTGGCGCAGCGCCGGGCGCTCTGGGCGACGGCGCTTACCAACCTCGTGCTGTTCGGGCTCATCGCGGTGAGCGCGGTCGCGCTGCGGCGCCTGCTCCATGCCCGCGACCGGGCGAACGAGACACTCCGCGCGAGCAACGTCCACCTCGCGCAGGCCGTCGCCGAGCGCGAGGCCGCGCTCGTGCACGTGCAGTCCATGCAGGCGCAGATGGTGCAGCAGGAGAAGCTTGCCGGGCTCGGGCGGCTCACGGCCGGCGTTGCGCACGAGCTCAAGAACCCGCTCAACTTCATCAACAACTTCGCCGAGCTTGCGGCCGAGATGACCGACGAGGCCATCGCGGATTTCGACGCCGGCCAGACGGCCGAGGCGCGCGCCGTCCTCCCGGACGTCCGCGACAACGTCGGGCGCGTGCTGGACCACGGGCGCCGCGCGGACGACATCGTGCGCACGATGCTCGTCCACGCCCGCGGTGTCTCCGGCGACCGCGCGCCGGTCGATGTAGCGGCCCTCGTCGAGACGGCCGCCGAGCAGGCTGTCGGGCCGCAGGACGGTACGCTGCGCGCCGTCCACGTGGAGTGCGAGATCGACCCGGCCATCGCCGACGTGACGGTTCTCGGCATCCCGAGCGCGCTCACGCGCCTTTTCCTGAACCTCATCGAGAACGCCGTCCACGCCACGCGCGAGCGCGCGGGCTATGAGGCCGCGGGATTCGAGCCGTTCGTGCGCGTCGAGGCGAGCGTTGGCCGCGATCGCCTCGGGCACGACGTCGTCCACGTGACGATCGCCGACAACGGTGCGGGCGTCTCGGACGTGGCGCTGCCGCGCATCTTCGAGCCGTTCTACACGACCAAGGCGCCGGGGCAGGGGACGGGTCTCGGGCTGTCGCTCGCGTACGACATCGCCGTCGGGCACGGCGGGTCGCTCGCGGCCGGCCGCTCCGAGGCCGGCGGGGCGCTGTTCACGGTCACGCTCCCGCTCGCGGCGGAGGCGATCCCGGTGGAGACGGTCGCCGTCTAGCCGTTCGTCGCCGCCACAGCACCACGCCGGCCACGATGGCCAGCACAATCTCGGCGCCGAACGTCCAGTGCAGCACCATGCTCGTCACCCACGATGCGTGCCGCGCCGGGACGTCGACGAGCGTCGCCACCCCATCCGAGAACGGCGCGCCCCACCGGACGGCCCCGGCGATGCTGTCGAGCGCGAGGTGGAGCAGGCCAGCTGCCCCAGCAAACGCGACGCCGAGCGCGATGGCCGGACGGCGCCACGTCGCGGCGAGGCCGAGGGCCGTCGCTGCCAGCCACGCCAGCGGCCAGTGCGTCGGGTACGCGTGGTGGTGGACGTGCCCGCCGGTGGCGTAGAACGCCACGAGGTCGATGTCCGGCGCAACGCTCGCGACGAGCGCCACCGTGAGGAGCACCCGACGCTGCGACTCGGTACTCCCGAGCCGGTCCAGGGCGGCTGTCGCGGCGAGATAGCCCGCCGGAAGGTGACCGATGATCACGGCGCCCCTGCCGGGTCGCGAGCGATTCCGGCCCCGCCGATGCTCACCGACAGGTCGGCGGGGAAGCGGACGCGCCGCGCCGCCTGTTCGGCCGCCTCTGGGCTGGGTGTGAGGCGCAGCACGCCGTCGCGCTCCCACTCGGCCAGAACGGCTGCCATGTCCAACTCAACAAGCAGCATCCCGCCGCCGTCGGGATATGCGGGCGTAAACCGGGTCGGCAGGCTAATCCAGTACAGATGGTGCGCGTCGGTCGGCGCGTGCGCGTCGAGGGCGCCCTGCTTGAGGGCGCAGCCGGTGCAGTCCGGGTACGGGTCGCGCGGAAGGATCCAGATATCGCCGCCGTCGGCGAGGTGGACGCGCGTTGCGGGCCAGCGGCGCTGCCAGCGCGACGTCGTGTCGCGCTCGACGCTCGCCACATCATCGCGCGTGAGGACAATTGGACCGGCCGCGCCCGTAGCGGCGTCGTAGCCAGCCTGGAGCCCGCGGCGCTGGTGGCGCACGAAAGCGCGTGTGAGGCCGGGCCGGACCTGCACATCCAGGACGGCGTCTTTGAGGCGCAGCTGGACGCCGAGGATCGGGAGCGGCACGACGGGTAGCCGCGGGCCGCGCAGCGTGTCGCGCCCGGCGAGCCACCCGGCGACGGGCAGCGGCGCGACCACGCCGACGCCTGCGCGGACCGACTGGTACCCGGCGTCCGTCGGAAACGAGGCGACGGCGACGGCATCGGCGGTCGTCATCACGCTCGCACTGTAGAGGTTCGAGAGGTGGCCCTGGAGCGCGAGCCACGCGCCGCCGCCGAGGGGCTCGTAGTGCGCGACACTGAGCGCGCTCGGGAGAAAGATCGCCGAGAGCGATCCGCCGACCACGTCGCGGCTCGTGACGCCGACATAGAGGCCGGCACCGAGCGAGACCGGGAACGCGGGCGCGCCGGGCGACCACTGAAGGTGCGCCGCGACGGCGACCTCGCCCGCGCGCAGCGGCGCAGGGGGCAGCACGTGGTGGGTCTGCCCGCATCCCGAGGCGACGAGCACGGCACAGGTGAGCGCGGCGGCACCAAAGACGTGGCGTCCGGTCACGCG
>DASWMO010000043.1:0-2913 GCA_036399715.1 Rubricoccaceae bacterium | reverse complement strand
CGCGGCGACGCGAGGCGACCGTCCGGACGGTCCTTCCGACGGCCGGGCGCGTGCTCCGCAGCACGACCCTGATCCGACGCGGCGACGTCGTGACGCCCGACAAGGCGGACCAGCTGCGCTCGCTCGGCCTCGCGCAGCGCGACCGCTCGGGCGTCTCGTGGGTCCAGACCGTCCTCGGGCGGGCCCTGCTCGTGCTCGCGGCGCTCGTGCCGTTCCTGCTGTTCCTGCGCCTGCTCCGCCCGAACATTTACGGCGACACCCGCACGTTCGTCCTCGTCGTGCTCGTGCTCGGCTCGGTCGTGGCCGCGTACGCCGCCGCGGGCATCGCCGGCGGCGAGACGCGCTTCGCCGTGCCGGTCGCGCTCGCCGTGGTCCTGCTCACGATCGCCTTCGACAGCCGCGTCGGCTCCTTCGCGACGATCACGCTCGCGCTCCTCGGCGGCCTCGTCTTCGGGTTCGACTTCGAGTTTCTGTTCGCGACGCTCATCGTCGGCGTGCTCGCCGTGTTCTCGGTCCGCGATGTCAAGAGCCGCTCGCAGCTGCTCGCCTCGGCGGGTCTGATCGCCGTCGCGTATGGCGTGATCGTCGTCGGATACGCGCTCCTGCGTGCGGAGCCGTTCACGGACCGCTTCGCGGGCGAGGCGCTCGCGGCGGCCGCGAGTGCGCTGCTGCTGCTGCTCGCCGCGCCCCTGCTCTGGGGCATCGAACGGGCCTTCGGCGTCACGACGGACCTGACGCTGCTCGAACTCTCGGACACCAACCGCCCGCTCCTCAAGGAGCTGTCGGTCCGCGCGCCAGGGACGTTCAACCACGCGCTCCAGGTCGCCAACCTCGCCGAGGCGGCGGCCGACGCCATCGGCGCGAATGCGCTCCGCGCCCGCGTCGGGGCGCTGTACCACGACATCGGCAAGATGCTCAAGCCCGAGTACTTCGTCGAGAACCAGCGCCCCGGCGAGAATCCGCACGAGAGCCTCAAGCCGTCGATGTCCGCGCTCGTGATCGCCGCCCACGTCCGCGACGGCGTCGACCTCGGCCGCCAGAACCGCCTCCCGACGGTCGTGCTGGACTTTATCGCGACGCACCACGGGACGAGCGTCATGGAGTACTTCTTCCGCAAGGCCGAGGAGCAGCGCGGGCCCGAGGACACGCCCGTGGACCCGGCCGACTACCGCTACCCCGGCCCGAGGCCGTTCACGAACGAGCAGGCCATCGTGATGCTCGCCGACTCGGTCGAGGCGGCGAGCCGCAGCCTCGACCGCCCAACGCCGCGGCGCCTCGAGTCGCTCGTCGAGACGATCGTGACGTCGCGGATCGAGTCGGGGCAGCTCGACACGTGCGCGCTCACGTTCCAGGACGTCGCGCGCATCAAGGAGACGTTTCTGGCGATGCTCGCGGGCATCTACCACTTCCGCGTCCGCTACCCCGGTCAGGCGGTCGAGACGGCCGAGGAGCCCGAGCCCGTCGCGCCGGCAGACCTGCGCGAGCCGTGAACGGGCGGGGCGGATGGGTAAAAAGTCCCGGTCGATGCCAGACGGATCCCGGTCGGCCCCGAACGGGCGCCGGGTAGCATCAAACGGATGCAGGTCAGACCCAAACGGGTGCCGGTGGATGCCAAACGGAGGCCGGTAGGTGCCGGACGGAGGCCAGTGGATCGTGAACGGGTGCCGGTCGACGTCAAACGGACGCCAGTCGACGTCAGACGGACGCTGGTCGGGGACGAACTGGCGGTGGCCGGGGATGGGGAGGGGCCGTCAGGCCGCGGCGCGGAGGAGGGCCGCGATCTCGTCGCGGTGGCTGAGGGCGATGAGCAGAAGCACGTCGCCGGGCTCTGCCCACGCGAGGGCGGCGCGGGCAGCCGCGGCGGGATCGGCAAACGCCTCGACAGCGCCCGCATCGACGCCCGAAGCGACGAGTGCGCTGGCGAGCAGCGCCGGGACCTCGCCCGGCGTCCGGCCGCGCAGGTAGTCCGGCAGGTCGGCGACGAGAAAGCGGTCTGCTCCGAGGGGCAGCGCCGTCCGCGCCAGCGCCGCGATGTCGGCGTCGGGGCGGTCTCCGGCGCAACTGAGGAGAAGGAGGCGCCGGCGGGCGGGTAACTGGGCCGCGAACGCGACGAGTGCGGCGAGGCCGTGCGCGTTGTGCGCGTAGTCGACGACGACTGTCGCGCCGCGGACCTTCCAGACGTTCGCGCGCCCGGGGTTGTCGGTCGCGTCGCCGCGGAAGGCGCGCAGGCCGTCCGCGAGCGCCTCGTCGGGCAGGCCGAGTGCGGCGCCTGTTGCGACGGCCGAGAGGGCATTTCGGACGTTGTGCAGGGCCGCGCCACCCATCGCCGCCGGCATCTCGGAGACCGCCACGAGGGGTGCCCAGGCGCCGCTATTCCGGCGGATCGCGAGGTGTCCGTCGACCACCGACACGTCCAGTTCTGCGCCTGACGTGGACGCCACGCCGGGTTCGAGGGCGACGCCGAGCAGCCGGACGCCACGTGCGACGAGCGCGTCTGCCTGCCGGGCGAGCTCGGCCATCGAAAGCGGATCGTCTGTGCTCACCACGAGGGTCCCGCCACGCGCGAGCGCTTTGGCGACAATGAACTTGGCCTCGGCGAGCGCCTCGACGGTCTCGACGCCGAACTCGCCGAGGTGGTCGGCCGCGACGTTCGTGATGCAGGCGACGGCGGCGTGCGAGACGGGCACGCCGCGGCGCAGCAGCCCCCCGCGCGCAACTTCGAGAATTCCGAGCGTCGCGCGGCGGTCCCGGAGGGCGGCGCGGGCGCCCATGGGACCCGAAAAGTCGCCCGTCTCAACAACGTCGGACCCGACGGCGACGTAGTCGGTCGTGGAGACGCCGGTCGTGTACCCGGCGGCGGTCGCCATCGCGGCGAGCATGCGGACGGTGGTGGACTTGCCATTCGTGCCCGTC
>DASWMO010000042.1:0-18830 GCA_036399715.1 Rubricoccaceae bacterium | reverse complement strand
CCCCACGCGCCGACGCGCCACAGGTGCGCCCGCTCCGCGGCCGTCCGCGCCGCGGCGAGCCCCGCGGCGTCGGCGACGGGCTGCGACGCAGCGGGCACGGCCGCGAGGACGAGGAGAAAGACCGTCGCCGCGCGAAGCCCCGCCGCACCGGGCGCGTACGACGCCCCGGTCCACACTCGGAAAACACGCATGTCGGGTCGGTTGCTGCTGCTGTTCCTGGTCGTCCCCGCCGTCGAGGTCGCCCTCCTCGGCACGGTCGGCGCGCGCCTCGGCTTCGGACCGACGTTCGCACTCGTCGTGCTCTCCGCCGTCGTCGGGTCGTGGCTCGCCCGGCGCGAGGGGCTCGCGGCGTGGGGGCGCGTCCAGGCGCGCCTCGCCGCGGGCGGCGTCCCCGGCCCCGAACTCGTCGACGGGCTCGTCGTGCTCGTCTCGGCGACGCTGCTCGTCGCGCCCGGCTTCCTGACGGACCTCGTCGGCATGGTCGGCCTCTTCCCGCCGACGCGCGCGCTCGTCCGGCGGGCGCTCGTGCGCCGCTTCGAGCGCGGCGCGAGCCGCGGCACGATCCGCGTCTCCGGTCCGGGCGGCGCGTTCAGTCCGTTCGGCGCCCCGACGGGCGGATTCCCCGGCGCCGAGGCGACCGTCGAAGACGCCGAGGTCATCGACGACGGCCGCCCCCGCACGCCGATCCGCTGACGCCCGCCACGCTGCATTACCGGACGACGATGCGGCGCGACGCCTCGCCCTGCCCGGTCCGCAGGCGGACGACGTAGACGCCCGGCGCCATCCCGCTCGCGTCCCACTCGGCCACGCCCGGCTCGGCCCGAAGCCGGGCCGCGCGCCGGCCTAGCGCGTCGAACACGTCGAGCGTCGCGCCGCGCGAGTCGTTGAGCGCGACCGGAATCCGGACGACGCCGCGGACGGGGTTCGGCGCGGGCACGCCGAGCGCGACGGCGACGTCCGGCGCGGCCCCCGGCTCGCCCGCGACGGCCCCGCCGTTCACGAGCCGCTCGATGCGAATGTCGTCCACGTACATCCCGTCGCGCGTCTGTGAGCCGTCCGAGCGGAGGCGGAAGCGCACGCGGACGGCCGGCCCGGACGGGAGGTCCACAGCTTCGTCTGCAAACCCGCCGCGTGAGCCCGTGTACACCGGCGTCCCCGCCGGGACGGGCGCGCTGCCCGTCGCCGGCACGGTGAGGCGGCCGGCGAGCGGCGTCCATGCGCCCGTCCCGACCTGCGCCTCGACCGTCGCGACGTCGTAGCCGGGCTCCAGGTCGTAGCGCGTCCGGAACGCGAGCGACGCGCCGGCGGGGACGCTGATCGATGCCGTGCGGGTCAGCGTGCGGTCGGTGTTGTTGGTGTACGGCCCGGCGGGACTGTCCGCAAACGACGACGGGCCACTCGTGAAGACGGCCGTCGAGAGGCCCCAGCCGCCAGCCGCCGTCCACCCGGCCAGCGTCGAGGCGTCGTCGGCGACGATCGTCTCGGGCGTCCCGACGCGCAGCGGCGGCAGGGCGAGCGTCTCGGCGAAGAGACCCGCCCCGGCGACGGCCAGCCCGAGGCCGGCCGCGTTGCCGAGCGGCGCGCCCGGAGCGATGCGGACTGCGAACGGCCCGACCACGACGCGGGCGCCCGGCGCCACATCGGCCGCGAGCGTCACGCCCGGTCCCTCGACCGTCACGAGCGCATTCGTCGAGACGAGCGCGAGTGTGGCACCGGCCGTCAGGCGCTCAAGCCCGAGGTTGGTCAGCGTCACGCGGACAAGCGCGCGCTCGCCGGGGTCGGGAAACCCGTTGCCGCCGTCGTCCACGGCCTCGACACCGGCGACCGCCGGCGACGCGCCGGCGTAGCGGAGCGACAGGCGGTTCATCGCGAGGTTCTCGGTCGCAATCGGCACGATGCGGTCCGGGTCGGGCCAGAAGCCGTCCGCGGCTGAGCCGATCTCGGGCGTGTAGGAGAAAACGGCCGGGTGGAGCGCCGTGTCGCCGTAGAGCCAGTCGTCCGAGTCGCCGTTGGTGACGTAGTTGACGGTCTGGTTGCCCGTTCCGGCGAGGTAGCCGTTGGCGGCCGTCATCGCGCGCGCCTGGTCCGTGAACTGGGCCGAGTCGGGCGTGTAGAGATCCTCCTCGAAGCCCCACGGGTAGATGAACAGGTTGCCGTAGGCGTGGTAGTTGAGCGCGATTCGGATGCGGCGCGTGTTGGCGAAGTCGCGAATGGCGGCCGTCTCGGGCTCGGAGAAGCCCGCCGTGCCGCGGTAGGTCTCGGACGCTCCGTTCGGCGAAGAGCCGACGTTGTCGCGGCCCCACTCGTAGGCGTAGTTGCGGTTGAGGTCCACGCCGCGTGTACCGTCGGCATTGGCGCGGCGGTTTTTGCGCCACAGGCCGCCGCCGGCCGGCGTCGTGGTCTGGTTGTAGACGTAGCCGTCGGGGTTGAGGACGGGCACGACGAACAGGCGCCGGTTGGCGAGGAGGAATTGCGCCTCGGCGTCGCCGCGGCGGAGCAGGTCCCACACGGCGAGTAGGACCGCCGCGAGGCCCTGCGGCTCGCGGGCGTGGTGGAGGGCCGTCCAGAGGACCTCGGGCTCGCCCTCGTCCACGCCCGGGTTGTCGCCAACCTCGACCATCCACAACGGGCGCCCCTCGCGCGTCGTGCCGATCTGCGTCCGGGCCGACACGAGGGCCGGAAACTCGGCCCGCATCGCGTCGAGGATCGCGACGGTCTCGTCGAAGGTCGGGTAGCAGCCCATCGAGCCCGTGATCGGGGCCGGGGCGGCCGGGCAGCCGCCGAGGCGCGCCGACTCCCGCGCCGCAACGGCCGCGGCGATGTCCGGCGTGAGCACGTCCACGCGCAGACCCACCGCCCGCGCCGCGGCGGCGTCGTGCTCGGAGAGGACCGTCCGCAGCGCAGGGACGCCGTCGGGAGTTTTCTCGGGCACGGCATGGTCCACGCCGACGCCCGCGAGCGCGAGCCGGGCGGCGACGGCCCCGCCCTCGGGCGCCGAGACGCGCACGTCGGCGTAGCGTTCAGGCGCCTGGGCGCGGGCCGGGAGGGCGAGCGCAGTCACGGCAAGGACGGACAGAATCAGGCGAGCGAGCGGGCGCATGGGCGAGCAGAAGGGCTATCTGCGAAGGTAGAGCCCGGGGCGCGTGAAGAGGTCAGCAACCGGGATGGGCCAGGCAACCGTGCCGAGAATGGTCCGTTGCCCCGGTGTCCCCCGACGCCTGTGACCCCCGCCAACGCCAACGCCACGCCGGCCCTCGCGGCCGTCCCCGACGCGCCCCTGCCGGCCGACGGCACGTCGGCTGAGCGCCTGCGCGGCGCCTTGCTAATGGCGACGAGCGCGCTCGCGTTCAGCGTGATGAGCCTGTTCGTCAAGATGGCCTCCGACGAGCTGCCGACGATGGAGATCGTCGCCGTCCGGTCGGTCGCGATGACGGTTCTGTCGCTCGGGTTCATGCGGATCGCGGGCGTCTCGCGGCGCGGCGTAAACCGGAGGCTCCTCGCCGCGCGCGGCCTCGTCGGCGCGGGCGCCCTCAGCCTGCTCTACGCCGGGCTCGGGCGGCTGCCGCTCGGCGACGCCGTGACGATCCAGAACACGGCGCCCGTCTGGACGGCCCTGTTCGCGGCCCTCGTGCTCGGCGAGCGGCTGCGGCGGGGCATCGTGCTCAGCGTCGCGGCGAGCCTCGTCGGCGTCGCGCTCGTCGCGCGGCCGGCGGTTCTGTTCGGGGCGGGCACCGGCGGCCTCGACGGCGTCGGCGTGGCGCTCGTCGTCGCGGCGGCCATCTTGATGGGGCTGGCGTACACGGCCGTTCGCAGGCTCCGCGAGACGGACCACCCGCTCGCGATCATCTATGCGCTCTCGTGGGCGGGCATCCTGCTCTCGGTCCCGTTCGCGCTCGGCGGCGGGTGGCAGTGGCCGAGCGCCGGGGCGTGGGCGCTCCTCGGCGGCGTCGCGGTGAGCACGCAGGTCGGGCAGTGGACGCTCACGCGCGGCCTGTACCTCCTCGACGCCGCGACGGCGACGGCCGTGGGCTACGTCCAGGTCGTGTTCGCGTTCACGTGGGGCGTCCTCGTCTTCGGCGACGTCCCGACGGCGGCGCAGGTCGCGGGCGCGGCCGTCGTCGTGGCGAGCGTGCTCGCCCTCGTCTCGCGGCGGCCCGCCTCCGCGCTGCCTCACGTGCCGGCTCGCGTGGCGCATCCCGAGATGCCCGGCACTACGCTGCGCGCGACGTCCCGACCGGCGCCTCGGCCGGCGCGGGCGCCGTCGGCGGTGCATGGCGCTCGGTGAGGTAGGCCTGGAACGCCTTCTGGGCGACGAGCAGGAGCGTGATCCCGACGAGGATCGACACGTCGGCGACGTTGCCGATGGGGAACAGGGCCCACGCCTTGCCGCCGAGCCCGGGGACGGCCGCGGGGATGCGCAGCGTCCCGACGTCGAGGTGCAGAAAGTCGACGACGTTGCCGAAGCCGAGCGGCGCGTAGCCCCACAGGACGCCGTAGAACACGCGGTCGATGACGTTGCCGAGCGCGCCGCCGAGGATGAGCGCGAGCGCGAGGCGGTACATCCGCGGCGCGTGCCGCACGCGCCACAGCCACACGCCGATCGCGACCGTCGCGAGGACCGAGAAGACGCTCAGGAACAGCTTGCCCGCGTCGCCGCCGCCGAGCTCCAGCCCGAACGCCATGCCCGGGTTCTCGGTAAACGTCAGCCGGAACAGCCGCCCGACGACCGGTATTTCCTCGTACAGAAACATCGACGTTTTGACGAGGACCTTGCTGACCTGGTCGACGACGAGGATGAGGGCCGTGGCCCAGAGAACGCGCATGGAGGGATGTAAAGGGGGCGGGCGAATCGGAGCGGTGTGGACGGTCGGGAAGGGCCGTCCTAGCATCCTCGGCGCGCTACCGGCGCTTCTGCTCGTCGAGCTTGGCGGCGATGGACGTCTCGGTGTGGGGCACGGCGAGCAGACGCTCCTTCGAGATCGGCTCGCCCGAGACGCGGCACACGCCGTACGTCTTGTACTCGATGCGCTGGAGGGCGCGGTCGAGGTGCCCCACGAAGGTCTGCTGGCGCGCGATCATCGCGTGCGTCTGCTCTCGGTCCGCGGCGTCGGTCCCGGCGTCGGCCATGTGGAGCGAGAAGGCGGTGTCGCCGCCGGCCTCGCGGGCGTGGCGCAGGCGGGCGCGCATCGTCTCGATCTCGACGAGCGCCCGGGCGCGCTTGGCGGTGATGAGGTCGCGGAACGCGTCGAGTTCGGCGTCCGAGAAAGGCGTACGGCGGGGATTGGTCTCCAACGGAGCGGGTGTCGGGGGGACGAAAACGGGCGGGGGGTCGCCTACGCGCCGCCCGCAGGTGGAGATACGCGGCGGACGCCGAAAGCCACAGTCTCACCGGCGATGTCGGTCGTGGCCGTCGCCTCGCCTTCCGGGGTGCCGGCCGCCTCGAAGGCGACGGCGAGCGTCTCGGCGCGAATCGTCTCGGCGTGGCCGAGGAGAGCCTCGGCTGTGGCGGGCGGGGCGGAAAAGGTAAGCGCGATGCGGTCCGAGACCGCGAAACCGGCTTCCTTGCGCAGGTTCTGGACGCGGTTGACGAACTCGCGGGCGGCGCCTTCGGCGCGGAGCGCGTCGTCGAGGTCCGTGTCGAGCGCGACGGTGACGGTGCGGACGGTCCCGTCGGGCATCGTGGCCGTCTCCTGGCGCACGGGCCGCCCGGCGACGCCCTCGCTCACGACGTCGAGGTCGCCGGCGACGAGTTCGACCGGACCGCCGTCGATATCGAGCACGAGCCGGCCCGACGCCTCGAAGGCCTCGACGGACTCGGACGACAGGTCGCGAACGGCCGCGGTGACGGCCTTCATCTGCGCCCCGAGGCGCCGTCCGAGGGCCTTGAAGTTGGGCTTCGCCGTCTTGGTCACGACGCCGCCCGAGGCGGTGTCGAGGCGCTTGACGTTGACCTCGTCGAGGACGACGGCTTCGACCGCGCGCAGGTCGGCCTCGTCCACGCCGCCCGGCCCGACGACGACGGTGAGCGCGGCGAGCGGCTGCCGGACGTTCAGGCCAGCCTCGTGGCGAAGCGCGAGCGTCGCCGTGACGACGGCGCGGGCGAGCGCCATCCGCCCTTCCAAGCCCGCATCGAGGCGCGACGCGTCGGCGACAGGCCACGGGGCGAGATGGACCGACGTGGCTGCGCCGAGGGCGCCGTGAAGCCACTCGGACGTGAACGGCGCGATCGGCGCCATGAGGGCGGCGACGGCCGCGAGGCACTCGTGGAGTGTCTCGTAGGCGGCCTGCTTGTCGGACGCGCCGGTGTCGCCCTTCGCCCAGAACCGGCGTCGCGAGCGGCGCAGGTACCAGTTGGAGAGGTCGTCTACGAACGCCTCGACGGCACGGGCGGCGCGCGTCGGGTGGTAGGCGTCGAGGGCGGCCGTCGATTCGGTGATCGTGGACTGGAGGCGTGACAAGATCCAGCGGTCGAGCTCCGCCCGGGCTGTGGTTGGCGTCGTGGTCGCGGCGTCATACTGGAAGCCGTCGAGCGCAGCGTAGGTCGCGTAGAAGGCGTGCGTGTTGGTGAGCGTGCCGAAGAGCTTACGGCGCGTCGCCTCGACGGCCGCGTCGGAGTACTTGAGGTTCTCCCACGGCGGGCTCGCGGACATCATCGTCCAGCGGACGGCGTCGGCGCCGTGGCGCTCGATGGCCGCGAACGGATCGACGGTGTTGCCGACCGACTTGGACATCTTCTGGCCCTTCTCGTCGAGGACGAGGCCGTTCACGACGACGTTCTTATACGCCACGCGGTCGTCGACGAGCGCGGCGATGGCGTGGAGCGTGTAGAACCAGCCGCGCGTCTGGTCGACGCCCTCGGCGATAAAATCCGCGGGCGTGTTGGCGGCGAAGGCCTCCGCGTTCTCGAACGGCGCGTGCCACTGCGCGTAGGGCATCGCGCCCGAGTCAAACCAGACGTCGACGAGGTCTGGGATGCGGCGCATGGTCCCGCCGTTACCGTCGGGCCACGTGATGGCGTCGACGTACGGGCGGTGGAGGTCGAGGGTGCCCGTGGCGGGGTTGATCGCCTCGGGCGGGAGCACGCCGCCGATGCGGTCCATGAGTTCGGCGACAGAGCCGATGACCTCGTAGTGGTCCTCGTCGCGGTCCGAGACCCAGATCGGGAGGGGCGTGCCCCAGAAGCGCATCCGCGAGAGCGCCCAGTCGACGTTGTTCTCCAGCCACTGCCCGAAGCGGCCGGTGCCGATGCCCTCAGGCTGCCAGTTGACCGTCTGGTTCAGCTCGACCATCCGGTCCTTGACGGCCGTCGTACGGGCGAACCACGAGCGGACGGGGTACTGCATCAGCGGCGTGCCGCGGCGCCAGTCGTGGGGGTAGTTGTGGACGTAGGAATCCTCGCGGTAGAGGAGGCCGCGCTCCTTGAGGTCCCGGAGGATGGGCCGGTCGGCGGCCTTGAAGTCCAGCCCCCCGACAAGCGGGAAGCCGTCTTTGAACGTCCCGTCGGGGTTGATGGGGTTGAAGACGGGGAGGCCTTCTTTGTGGCCCGTCGCCCAGTCGTCGGCCCCGAAGGCCGGCGCGGTGTGGACGATGCCCGTGCCGTCGTCCGTCGTGACGTAGTCAGCCGCGACGACGCGCCAGACGTGGGACTCGGTGCTGGTGGGGTCGTGGTCGCCACCGCCGTGGGCGAGGGCTTCGGCGAGGCCGTAGAGTTCGGAGGCGTCGCCGGCGAGGTGGTAGGGCGGGACGTAGACGGTCCCGACGAGATCCGTGCCTGACCGGCGCTCGACAATCTCGCCCTCCCCTCTCAGCCTGCCGACGAGCGCCTCGGCGATCCAGACGTGCTCGGGCTCCCCGGCCTCGGTATCGAGGCGAACCTTGGCGTACGTCGTGCGGGGGTTGACGGCGAGGGCGGCGTTGGACGGGAGCGTCCACGGGGTCGTGGTCCACGCGAGGAAGGACGTTCCGGGCTCGCCTTCGACCGGGAAGCGGACGGTCGCCGAGGTGTCTTGGACTTCCTTGTATCCGAGGCTCACCTCGTGGGACGAGAGGACGGTGCCGTTGGCGGGGCTGTACCACTGGATGCGGTGGCCACGCGCGAGGAGCGACTCGCCGTGCTCGTCCGTCCGCTCGTGGATGCGCTTGAGGAGGCTCCAGACGGACTCCATGTAGTCCGTCTCGAAGGTCACGTAGGGCGCGTCGAGGTCGACCCAGTAGCCCATGCGGACCGTGAGGGTGTCCCAGAGGTCCTTGTACTGGAGGACGCTCGCGCGGCAGGCCTCGTTGAAGCGGGCGAGGCCGTACGCCTCGACGGCGTCGCGGCCGACGAGGCCGAGTTGCTTCTCGACCTCGATCTCGACGGGGAGGCCGTGCGTGTCCCAGCCCGCCTTGCGGTCCACGCGGAAGCCCTGCATCGTCTTGTAGCGGCAGAACAGGTCCTTGACCGTCCGCGCCATGACGTGGTGGATGCCGGGCTTGCCGTTGGCCGTCGGGGGGCCTTCGTAAAAGACGAAGTGCGGGGCGCCGTCGCGGGCGGCGAGCGACTGCTGGAACGTGTCCTCGCGCTCCCAGCGGGCGAGGACATCGAGTTCGAGTGCGGCGGGGCCGGTCGGGGCAGCGTCGAGGACGGCAGGATCAGGCACGGGGCGGGCGTCGGGCATGAGGGAAAGCTACCGCCCGCGGCGGGTGGCCTCGGTGGGGCTTCGGTGGACTCGGGTGGGGGCGAGATGCGGCAGGAATTACCTCAAACACTCCGCTGAGCACTCGAACGTCTCGGCTGAGCAGTAGGAACACTCGGGTGAGCACTCGAAATGCTCGGCTGAGCAGTCGAATGTCTCGGGAGAGCGGCCGGAAGGGTCGGAATGCTCGCCGGAGGCGGCGGGCGAGCGGGCGGCGCGGCAGTAGAATCCCGGCACGCTCTCCCCTGCCGCTGTGACGCTTCGTCTGCTCGCTCTCGCCCTGATCCTAGCGCCCGCCGCGGCGTCGCAGCCCGCGGGGCCGTCTGCGCTGCCGCCAGACTTCGACGCGACGGTCGTGCACGTCATGGAGACGTTCGGCGTGCCCGGCGTGTCGGTCGCGGTCGTCCAGAACGGGCAGACGGTGCTCGCGCGCGGGTACGGGACGCGGCGGCTCGGCGAGGCCGCGCCCGTGGACGAGCGGACGCGGTTCGGGATCGCGTCGAACTCCAAGGCCTTTACGGCGACGGCGCTCGGGATGCTCGTCGAGGAGGGAAAGGTGGCGTGGGACGCGCCCGTGACGCGCTACTTGCCGGCGTTCTCACTCATCGACCCGACCATCACGCGCGAACTGACGGTCCGCGACCTGCTCGTGCACCGCTCGGGCCTGAGCCTCGGCGCGGGCGACCTGCTATGGTGGCCGGCGTCGACGGAGACGCGTGACCAGACGGTGGCGCACCTGCGGTACCTGCCGCTCAGCGCGAGCTTCCGCAGCCAGTACGCGTACGACAACGTACTGTACATGGTCGCCGGCGAGGTCGTCGAGGCGGCGTCGGGCGTGTCGTGGGAGGCGTTCGTGCAGACGCGCATTCTGGACCGCCTCGGGATGATGGACACGCGGGCAAGTGTCGGCGAAGGCCTCGCGGGCGAGAACGTGTCGGGGACGTTCGCCGTGATCGACGGGCGGACGGTCCCCGTGGCGGCGTTCGATGGCGAGAACGCCAACCCCGCGGCCGGCATCACGAGCACAGCAGCCGACATGGCGCGGTGGATGACGGTGCAGCTAGACTCGGGGCGCGTCGCCCTGCCGGGCGTCGAGGCGGGGCGGCTGTGGTCGCGCGCGACGACGGAGCAGCTGTGGACAGGCGTGACGCCGATCCGGATCGGGCAGGCGCCGGCTGAGCTGCGGGCACTGCAGCCGCAGTTCCGGCTGTACGCGCTGGGCTTCAACGTGCAGGACCTCCGCGGCGTGAAGGTCGTGACGCACACGGGCGGGCTTCCGGGCTTCGTGTCGCAGCTCACGCTCGTTCCGAGCCTCGGCCTCGGCGTGGCGGTGCTCACGAACGGCGAGTCCGGCCCGGCCTTCCAGTCCATCACGCAGGCCGTGCTCGACGCGGCGATGGGCGTGCCGCCGACCGACTGGGCGGCGGTGTACCAGACCGTCGCGGCGCGTCGGACGGCGGCGTCGGAGGCCGTCGTGGACGCGGCCGAGGCGGCGCGCGACGCGGACTCCGGCCCGAGCCTGCCGCTGGCGTCGTACGCGGCGACGTACACGGACCCGTGGTACGGCGCGGTCGAGATCACACCCCAGGGCCGCGGGCTCGCGATCCGCTTCGCGAACACGCCGCTCCTCGTGGGGACGCTGGAGCACTGGCAGCACGACACGTTCGTCGCCCGCTGGACCGACCGCACGCTGCGCGCCGACGCCTACGTCACGTTCGCCCTCCGCCCCGACGGGACGGTCCGCGAGGCGCGGATGCAGCCCGTCTCGCCCGAGACGGACTTCTCGTTCGACTTCCAGGACCTCGTGCTGACGCCGAGGCGGCCGTGAGCAGGCCCGCGGGGTAGTCCGGATGCACCATGCGGGGGGAGCACGCGGCGTATACCTTCGCGCGTCCTCCACGATGCCGATGCCCCCGGTCGCCGACTCCCGCCCGCTCCGGATTGCCCTCGTCTCGCCGCGCGGGCCGCTCTACAGCCACCGCGGGGGCGCGTGGAAAAAGCAGATGCGCTACGCGCCGCTGACGCTGACGACGCTCGCAGCCCTTATCCCCGACGACGTCCCGGCCGAGGTGACGCTCATCGACGAGGGCATCGGCGACGTCCCGGACCACATCGAGGCGGACCTCGTCGGGATCAGCGCGATCACAGGCACAGCCCCGCGCGCCTACGAGATCGCCGACCGGCTGCGCGCGCGCGGCGTGCCGGTCGTCCTCGGCGGCGTCCACCCGACGCTCGTGCCCGACGAGGCGCAGGCCCACGCCGACGCCGTCGTGACGGGCTACGCCGAGGACGCGTGGCCGGAGTTGCTGCGGGACTTCCAGTCCGGACGGATGCGGGACCGCTACGCGCAGGCGCCCGGCCTGAGCCTCGCTGGCCGGCCGCACGCGCGGCGCGACCTCCTCCCGACGGGCCGCGTCGCGCAGTCCTTCACGCTCGAAGCGACGCGCGGCTGCCAGCACCGGTGCGACTTCTGCGTCGTCCCGACGGCCTGGGGGGGCCCGATGCAGCGCCCCGTCGCCGAGGTCGTAGACGACATCCGGCGGTCCGGCGCGCGACGGCTCCTCTTCCTCGACCTCAACCTCATCGGCGACGTCGCCTACGCCAAGACGCTCTTCGAGGCGCTCGTGCCCCTGAACGTCACGTGGGGCGGGCTCGCGACGGTCCAGATCGCGCGCGACGCGGAGCTTCTGGACCTCGCGGCGCGCTCGGGCTGCCGCGCCCTGCTCGTCGGGTTCGAGAGCCTCTCGGAGGCCGCCCTCGCCGAGTCGCACAAGCGCTTCAACGCCCCCCGCACCACGCCGGCGGCCGCCTACCGCCAGGTCGTCGACGCGCTCCACGGGCACGGCATCGCCGTAATGGGCTGCTTCGTGTTCGGCTACGACACCGACGGGCCCGACGTGTTCGACGAGACGGCCGCGTTCGTCCACGACGCCAACATCGACCTGCCACGGTATGCGGTCCTCACGCCCTTCCCGGCGACGCCGCTCCACGCCCGCCTTCGCCGCGAGGGCCGCCTGCTGACCGACGACTGGTCGCTCTACGACGGCCAGCACGTCGTCTTCGAGCCGGCGCGGATGTCGCCGGACGCGCTCCTGCGCGGGACCGAGCGGGCGTGGCTGCGGACGTACCGCTGGGCGGGCATTGCCAAGCGCCTCGCCGGCTCCCGAATCCAGCTCGGCCTCGCCCTCGCGACCAACCTCGGCTACCGCTACTACGCGCGCCGGCTGGACCGCTACTACACCTGTGACTGGCGGCTCGGGCTCACGCCCGAGCGCGCCGTCGCCGCCTGAGCCCATGCGCCTGACGCTCGTCCACCCCTGCATCGGCCGCCGCCCAGGCCAGGCCTACATCAAGGCGTGGCAGATGGAGCCGCTCCCGCCCGCCACCCTCGCCGGCCTCACGCCGCCGGGCGTCGACGTGCGCTTCTACGACGACCGGATGGAGGCCATTCCGTTCGACGAAGAGACCGACCTCGTGGCCCTCTCGGTCGAGACCTATACGGCGCGGCGGTCCTACCAGATCGCGAGCGAGTACCGCCGCCGCGGCGTGCCGGTCGTGATGGGCGGCTTCCACGCGAGCCTCGTGCCCGAGGAGGTGAGCAGGTATGCAGACGCGACGGTCGTCGGCGAGGCCGAGGGCGTGTGGCCGCAGGTCCTCGCCGACGCGCAGGCGGGCCAGCTCCGGCGCGTCTATCGCGGCGAGGGGCGGCCGAGCCTCGCGCACGTCCGCCCGGACCGATCGCTCTTCCGCGGCAAGCGCTACCTCCCGATCGGGCTCGTCGAGGCCGGGCGCGGCTGCCACCACACGTGCGAGTTCTGCGCCGTCCAGAGCGTCTTCGGGGCGACCCAGACCCGCCGCCCCATCGCCGACATCCTCGACGAGATCCGCGAGGTGCAAGCGATGGGCCGCAAGCTCCTCTTCTTCGTCGACGACAACCTGACGTCCAACCTCACCGAGGCCAAGGCGTTTTACGAGGCGCTGATTCCGCTCGGCGTGAAGTGGGTCGGGCAGGCGTCCATGGGGGCTGCCCACGACGAGGAGTTTCTGAAGCTTCTCAAGCGGTCGGGCTGCCAGGGCGTGCTCATCGGGTTCGAGAGCCTCGACGAGGCCAACCTCGCCCAGATGCGGAAGCTCTTCAACACGGCGCGCGGCGGCTACGAGACGGCCCTCGCCAACCTCCGGCGCCACGGCATCCGCCTCTACGTCACGTTCGTCGTCGGCTACGACGCCGACACGGAGGCGAGCGTCCGCGCGAGCGTCGCCTTCGCCGAGAAGCACCGGTTCTACATCGCGGCCTTCAACCACCTCACGCCGTTCCCCGGGACCCCGCTCTACGCACGCCTTCAGGCTGAAGGCCGCCTGCTCTACGAGAACTGGTGGCTGGACCCGGCCTACACCTACAACGGGATCCCCTTCCAGCCGGCCCTCATGTCGCCCGAGGCCGTCCAGCGCGCGTGCGTGGACGCCCGGGCGCGGTTCTACCGCTGGGGCTCCATCGCGCGGCGGTCGTTCGACCCCGTCAACGCGGGCAACTTCCTGATGTGGTCCAGCTTCTTCACGATCAACGGGATGCTCCGCCGCGAAGTCCGCCAGCGGGACGGATACCCGCTCGGCGACGCGGGCTGGACGGGCGAACTCATCGAGGCGAGCCACTCGGAGCCGTTCTCGCTCGCGACCGTCCCGCGATCCGTCCCCGTCGCCCTGCGCCCCCGCGCCCTCGCCTGAGCGATGCCCGACGCCGCGATCCGCTTCGAGCCGGCGACCGGCCCGGACGATGCCGCGCTCCGCGCGCTCGTCCGGGCGACGCCGATGCCCGGCGCAGTCTCGCTCGTCCAGACCCGCGAGCCGTCGTTCTTCGCAGCCGACGCTGCCCTCGGCGAGCACGTCGAGACCCTCGTCGCCCGCGAGTCGCCGGGCGGTCCACCGCTCGCGCTGCTCCAGCGCGCCGAGCGGCCCGTTTGGCTCGGCGGTCAGGTGAGGCGCGCCGCCTACCTCGGCGGCCTGCGGGTCCACCCGGCGCACCGCGGGCGCGGCATCGCCCGGGGCGGGTGGGCAGCGGTCGGCGCATGGCACGAGTCGCGCCCGGCCGATCTCACGCTCGCGGCGCTGACGGCCGAGAGCCGAGCGGCGAGCCGCGTCTTCGTTGAGCGCCCCGGCGCGCCCGGCACCTTCGCCCGCTTCCGCCCGGTCGCCGACCTCGTCACGCTCGCCCTTCCCGTGCGGAAGGCCCGGACGCCGCCTGAAGCCGAGGCGGGACGGGCCGAGCCCGCTCCCATACCGAGGGACCTCTCCCCTGCCGGTCCGCTCCATCTCCCGGGCCTCGGCGACGCCGACCGATTCACCGCGACGCGCAGCGGGCGGGCCGTGGGGAGCGTGTCCGTCTGGGAGCCGGCCGAGGTGCGTCAGACGCACGTTGCGGGCTACTCGGGCGCGCTGAGGTGGGCCCGCCCCCTCGCAAACGCCGCCGCGCGGACGTTCGGGATACGCCCGCTCCCCGCCCCCGGCGAGAGGCTCCGTTCCGCCTTCGCCGTCGGCCTCTGGGCCGAGGACGCCGGCGCGCTCGACGCCCTCCTCGACGCCGCCCTCGCCCGGTGCCACGCCCGCCGCCTCGCGTTCCTGCTCGTCGGGTTCGACGCCGCGGACCCGCTCGCGCGCCACGCGCGCCGTCGCCTCCACGTCCCCTACCGTTCGACGCTCCACGTGCTCGTCTGGCCCGGCGAGAGGCTCCCGGCCGTCCGCCGCCCCGTCCATGCCGAAATCGCCACTTACTGACGCCCCCTCGACTGAGGCCGCCCTGGCAGACGCGCTCGCGGAGGTCCGGCCCGTCGCCGCGCTCGGCCCGGGCGTACGGACGGAGATGCACGCCCTGCTGGCGGCGCACTTCGGCAACGCCAGCCGCGCGGCCTTCGAGCGCGACCTCGACGAGAAAGACGTCGCCGTGCTACTCCGCGACACCTCAGGGACGCTCCGGGGCTTCTCGACGCTCCTCCGGCTGGACACGTGCGCCGCCGGCCGCCCGGCGAGCGTCTGGTTCTCGGGCGACACCGTCGTCGAGGCCGCGCACCGGCACACGGCGAGCCTGCCGCGCGCGTGGAGCCGCCACGTCTTCGCCGACGCCCGCGCCCGGCCCGATGTGCCGACGTACTGGTTCCTGATCTGCTCGGGCTACAAAACGTATCGGTTCCTGCCGACCTTTTACCGTCACTTTCTTCCCGCGCCGGAAGGCACCGAGGATCTCGTCGAGCGCGCCCTCCTGGACGCAGTCGCGACGGCGCGGTATGGCCCCCGGTACGACGCCTCGACCGGGCTCGTCCGTCTCGACCACCCGACGCCGTTGCGCCCCGGCGTCGCCGATCTGACCCCGGCTCGACTCCGCGACCCGCACGTTGCCTTCTTCGCGTCCCGCAACCCCGGCTGGGCGCGCGGCGACGAGCTGGCCTGCCTATGCCGCATCCACCCGGACAACCTCACCGACGCCGGCCGGCGGATGGTCGGCCCCGACCTCGCCCGACCGACCGCGGACGTCCCTCTCGTGCCCTCGCTCCCATGAACGACGCTGCCGTGCTGGACCACCCCGACCTCTCCCCGGCCGACGCCCGCGCCGGCGTCGCGCACCTGCTTGGGCCTCACCTGAACAGTCTGCGCCGGTTGTCGCTCGCCCACCGCCTCCGAGACGTGGCCGTATTCGTCGGCCTGTGGAGTGTCGGGCTGGTGGTCGCCGCGGCGTCGGGCGTCGTAGAGAACCCGTGGCCGCTGCGCGTGGCAGCGCTCGGCGCGAGCGCACTCGCCCTCAACGCGTTCGTGCTCCTGCTCCACGAGGGGATGCACGGCGTGCTCTTCGAGAACCGCGTCACCAACCGCTGGGCGTCCGTCCTGTTCGGAGCCGCTGTCGGCATGTCGTTTACGGGCTACCGGCGGCTGCACACGCTCCACCACGACCACCTCGGGACCGACAACGACCCGGACGACTACCACGCCTATACCCGGAGCCCGCTCGCGTTCTGGCTGCTGCAAGGCCTCCGGCTGGCCGTCGGCGCCGTCGTCTACCTGTTCGCGATCCCGATCCTCGCCGCGCGCCGCGGGACGCCCGAGGACCGGCGGCACATGGCGCAGGAGTACGTCGTGCTCCTCACGCTCTGGGCCGGGGCCTTGTGGCTCGTGCCAAGTCCGGTCCTGCTCTGGGGCTGGCTGCTGCCGCTACCGGTCGTCGCCGCCCTCGTGCAGATCCGCGGACTGACCCAGCACGGGCTGACCGAGCGCCACGACCCGCTCCTCGCGAGCCGGACCGTGCGTCCGCACCCGGTCGTGGCCTTCTTCCTCCTCAACGAGAACCTCCACCTGGAGCACCACCTGTTCCCGGAGGTCCCGAGCTACCACCTGCCCGCGCTACATGAGGCGATCTGGGACCGGCTCCCGCGGGCGTGCGAGGGCACGTCGTACCTCGGCTTCCTCGGGCGCTTCGCCCGCCAGTCAGTCGCCCTCGACGAGACGCCCGTCGGCGTCATCGCACACGCATCGGCCGCGGCGGCGTGATGGGGGCGGCCGTCGGCAACCGGCTCTGGGAGGCGGCTTGCGTCCCGGCCGAGCGGGCGTTCCGCCGCGCCCTCGCCGACCCGGTCGGCACGCAGGAGCGCCTGCTACTCGCCCACGTCCGCGCCAACGCCGAAACGGAGGTCGGCCGACGCTTCGGCTTCTCGCGGATCCGATCGGCCGCCGATTTCCGAGAGCGGGTCCCCCTCCACACGTGGGACGACCTCGCGCACGACGCCGCTCGGATCGCCCGGGGCACGCCTCGCGTGTGGACAGCCGATCGCGTCCGACGGCTGGAGCCGACCTCGGGCACGTCCGGCGGCACGAAGCTGGTGCCCTACACCGACACGATGCGGCAGCAGGTTCGCGCGGCCGTCGGGGCGTGGATGGCGGACCTGTTCCGGGCCATGCCCGACCTCCGCGGCGGTCCGGCCTACTGGTCGGTGAGCCCGGCCGTGCCGCTCCCGGCCGCACACGCAGGCGGGCCGCCGGTCGGCTTCGACAGCGACGGCGGCTACCTCTCGCCCCTGCACGCGCGCCTCGCTCGTGCTGTGATGGCCGCCCCGGACGACCTGCGGCATGTCCTCGACTCCGAGACCCACCGGTACGCGACGCTCCGCACGACGATCGCGCGGGCAGATCTGCGGCTGATCTCGGTCTGGAACCCGACGGCCCTCGCCCTCCTGCTCGCGCCGCTCCGCCCGTGGTCCGACCGCCTCGCCCACGACCTCCGGCGTGGCACGCTCACGCCCGCCGTGCCGCTGCCTCCAGGCATCCAGGACCGGCTCGCCCGAGGTCTGCGGCCCGACCCACGCCGTGCCGACTCGCTGCTCGCAGCCGTTCGAGACGAACCCGATGACGGGGTGCTCCACGCCCGGCTGTGGCCGCGGCTCGGCCTCGTCAGCGCCTGGGGCGACGGGCACGCAGCCGGGTCGTTCGAGCAACTCCGAGCCCTCGTTCCGCACGCCCGCATCCAGGCGAAGGGGCTGCTCGCGACCGAGGGCGTCGTCTCGATCCCACGCGTCGGCCACGACGGCGGCGCCCTCGCGCTGACGAGCCACGTCGTCGAGTTGCTCGACGGCGGCCAGTCCGTCGACCTCGCGCGGGCCGATGTGGGCGGGCTCTTCGAAGTGGCGCTGACGATGGGCGGCGGGCTTCTCCGGTACCGCCTCGGCGACCGCGTGCGCGTCGTCGGACATGCCGGGCGGTGCCCGCTCGTCCGGTTCGTCGAGCGCGCCGGGCCGGTGTCGGACCGCGTCGGCGAGAAGCTGCACGAGGCGCACGTCGCGGCTTGCGTCGCCGGGCTCGGGCTGGACGCGCCATTCACCCTCGTCGCGTGCGACACCGCCGCAGGCGACGGCGCAGCCCACCGGGCCCGTCCTCCCGCCTACGTCCTCTTCGCCGAGACCTGCGACACCGATGCCCGGCTTGCCGCCGCCGCGCGAGCACTCGACGCCGCCCTGAGCGAGAACATCCATTACGCGCACGCCCGACGGCTCGGGCAGCTCGGGCCCCTCCGCGCCTTCCGCGTCCGGGGCGACGGCGCCGAGGCGTTCGTCGCCGGCTGCGTGGCCCTCGGGCAGCGCGCCGGCAGCGTCAAGCCCGCCGCGCTCCACCGCGACGGCGGCTGGGCGGAGCGGTTCGACGGCGCCTTCGTCGACGCGGCTCCGGCGCTGTCCCGAGGCGCCTGGTAGCTCAGGCGCCGATGCCGGCGACGACGTCGCCGACGAGGCGCGTCAGGCGCGGCTCCGCCTCGGCAGCAGCCGCGAGGACGTCGGCGAGCGAGACCGGGACGAGCGTCTCGGGCACGCACTCGTCCGTGATGACCGAGACGGCCATGCAGCGGAGGCCCATGTGCCGCGCGACCGTCACCTCGGGGACCGTGCTCATCCCGACGGCGTCGGCGCCGATGCGGCGCAGCCAGCCGTACTCAGCGCGCGTCTCTAGGTTGGGCCCGACGACGGCGGCGTAGACGCCCTCGCGGAGCCGGATGCCGGCCGCAGCGGCGGCCGCGTGCGCGACCTCGCGGAGGCCGCGGTCGTAGGCCTCGGACATGTCGGGGAAGCGCGGGCCCCACTCGTCGGCGTTGGGGCCCGTGAGCGGGTTGGCGCCCTGGAGGTTGATGTGGTCCGTGAGCAGCATCAGGTCTCCGCGCTCGAAGGCCGGGTCCAGCCCGCCGGCGGCGTTGGAGACGACGAGCGTCTCGACGCCGAGCGCGGCCATGACGCGGACCGGAAACGTGACCTCCTGCGCCGAGTAGGCCTCGTAGAGGTGGAAGCGGCCCTGCATCGCGAGGACGGGCACGCCGCGGAGCGTCCCGGCGACGAGGCGGCCCGTGTGGCTCTCGACGGTCGAGAGCGGGAAGCCCGGAATCTCGCCGTACGGCACGACGGCCTGGGCGTCGATCTCGTCGGCGAGGTGCCCGAGGCCGGTCCCGAGGATGAGCCCAACACGTGCGGCATCGCCGACGCGGGCGCGGAGGGTGTCCGCCGCGCGGGTAACGGACAGGCGGAGCGTGTCGAGCGGGGTCATCAGGCTAGTCGAGGTCGTCGAGGATGCGGCGGATGCGCTCGCGCTCGGCCTCGGAGCCGGCGACGTTGTCGTCGGGTCCGGCGACGAGCGAGC
>DASWMO010000041.1:0-4844 GCA_036399715.1 Rubricoccaceae bacterium | reverse complement strand
GTCGGTGTTCATCACGCCGTGGACGAACCCGACGCGCATCCACCCGACGACCATTCGAGCCGTCCGCTCGCAGACCTCGGCGTACCACGCCGCGCGCTTCTCGTCCGCGCTGCCGGCAAGGTGCGGGAAGTCGCGGTCGATCGTGAAGTCGAGCAGTTGGGCGAGCGTCTCGTGGTCGCCGCGCGCGGCGAAGATCTCGAACGAGCCAAAGCGGACGAACGACGGCGCGACGCGGCACACGACGGCACCGGGCTCGGGGGCCGGATGGCCGTCGTAGAGCATGTCCCGCACGACGGCGTCGCTGGTCGTGACGACCGAGAGCGCCCGCGTCGTCGGGATGCCGAGGTGGTACATCGCCTCGCTGCACAGGAACTCACGGATGGACGACCGGAGGACGGCCCGTCCGTCGGCCGAGCGCGAGTACGGCGTCGGGCCGGCGCCTTTGAGCTGGAGCTCCCACCGCTCGCCGGCCGCGTTGACGACCTCGCCGAGGCTCATCGCGCGGCCGTCGCCGAGTTGGCCGGCCCAGTGGCCGAACTGGTGGCCGCCGTAGCACGCCGCGTACGGCGCCATGCCGGGCAGGAGCGCGTTGCCGCCGAACACGTCGGCGAACTCCTGCGACGCCGCGTCGGCGTCGGTGAGCCCGACGAGGGCGGCGACTTCGGGGGCGTAGGCGAGCAGGCGCGGCGCCGCGACTGGCGTCGGGGCGGCCGGGCTCCAGCACGCGTGGAGCACCTGCCGGGGCACGGGCGAGGTCTCGGGGTCGCCGGGAAGCTCGGCGACGAAGCGGTTGTCGAACGTGAGCGGGGTCACAAGGGTGGAGGCAGTTTGGCGAGGAACGTCCGCGAAACGCTGCCGGCCTGCCGCCGGGCCGATTTCGCGGAGTCCCCCACGGCGGCCTAGTGCCAACCCCCAGGCGCCGGTCGTGTGAGGCTCGGCCGCTCAGCGGTAGCCCGCCGCCTGGAGGCGGAACAGGTCGGCGTAGATCCCGCCGAGCGCGAGCAGCTCGTCGTGTGTGCCGATCTCGGCGACGCGCCCGCCGCCGTCCGGGCCTGGCGCGAGGACGAGGATCCGGTCCGCCATGCGGACCGTCGAGAAGCGGTGCGAGATGAGGACCGCCGTCTTGCCTGCCGTGAGGTCCTTGAAGCGCGCGAAGACCTCGGCCTCGGCGCGGGCGTCGAGGGCGGCCGTTGGCTCGTCGAGGATGAGCAGCTGGGCGTCGCGCATGTACGCCCGCGCGAGGGCCACCTTCTGCCACTGCCCGCCCGAGAGGTCCACGCCGGTCTTGAAGCGCTTGCCGAGCGTCTGCTCGTAGCCCCCGGCGAGCCCAGCGACGACCGAGTCGGCGAGCGACCGTTCGGCCGCCGTCTCGATCCGCGGGCGGTCCGCGCGCGCCTCGATGCGCCCGACGGCAATGTTCTCGGCCGCCGTGAGGTGGTAGCGGACGAAGTCCTGGAAGATCACGCCGACCGACGACCGCAGGCTCGCGAGGCTGATCTCGCGCAGGTCCACGCCGTCGAGCAGGATGCGCCCCTCGTCGGGGTCGTAGAGGCGCGCGAGGAGCTTGACGAGCGTCGTCTTGCCCGCCCCGTTCTCGCCGACGAGCGCCAGCGCCTCGCCCGCGCGGAGCGTGAACGACAGCCCGCGCACGGCCCACGTCGAGCTTCCGGGGTAGCGGAAGCCGACGTTCTCAAACGTGAAGCCCTCCCGGATCGGCTCGGGCACGTCGCGCGCGCCCTCGACCGAGACGATGCGCGGCTGGATCTCGAAAAACTCGAACAGGTCCGCGAGGTACAGCGCCTGCCCGGCGACGGACGAGAAGCTCGACAGCAGGCCTTCGAGGAGCGACCGCATCCGCCCGAACGAGCCCGCCAGAAACGTCAGGTCGCCGAGCGAGAACGCGCCCGTCGCCGTCCGGTAGAGAATCGCGGCGTAGGCTGCGTAGTAGCCCAGCGAGCCGACGCCCGAGAGGAGCGCGCCCCACGACGCCCGGCGGACCGCCAGCCCCCGGTTGGCCTCGAAAAAGCCATCGGCGAGCGTCCGGTAGCGGTCCGTGAGGTACGCGTTGAGGCCGAAGACCTTGACCTCCTTGGCCGTCTCGTCGCTCGCGCCCGCGTGCCGCAGGTAATCCAGCTCGCGCCGCTCGGGCGTCCACGCGTAGGTCAGCGAGTAGGACTGCGCGTTGAAGTGGGCCTCGCCGAGGAAGGCGGGCACGAGCGCGAGCGCGAGCAGGACGAGGAGCGCGGGCGCGTACGCGACGAGCCCGACGCCGAGCGTCACGACCGTGATCGCGTCCTGAGCCTGCCCGAACACCTGGCTCAGGAGCACCATCCGGCCGGTCGTCTGGCGGCGCGCGCGTTCGAGCTTGTCGTAGAAGTCCGCGTCCTCGAAGTGCGAGAGGTCGAGCGCGGCGGCGTGCTTCATCAGGCGCACGCTTGTCTCGTTCGTGAACAGGTCGCCGAGGAGCGAGTCGCACAGCGCCGTCGCCCGCCCGAGCAGGTCCGAGAGGAGCGCGAGGCCAAACTCGGCGAGCAGGAGCGCACCGAGGTGGCCGAGCGGACCGGACGTCCACGCCGAGAGCGAGAACGCACCCGAGAGGTCGCCCGCGGCGGCCACAGCCACGACCTCGTCCACGACGAGCTTGCCGACGTAGAGCACCGCCACGGGCACGAACGCGCGGACGAGGCGCAACGCGACTGTCGCGGCCGTCAGGCCGGGGCTCGTCGCCCAGACGAGGCGGAACAGCGGCGGCAGGTACTTCAGCGCGCCGACGCGCTCGCGGAACGGCAGCGCCTGCGCGGCCGCGCGACCGCCGCGGGGACCGGCCGCCGGCGGGGACGTCTGGCGGGCGGCGCGGGCATCGCCGCGCTCGCCCGGGGAGGTTGTAGAAGCCATAGGCGCCGTCCACGCCGCCGCGCGGCGCGTGGTTGCGCGGAGATTCCGCGGCGGGTGGGAACGCCGGCCGCGGGCCACGCCTCTACGCCCGCCACGCCCGCTCCGATGCCCCCGACCCTCGCCGATCTCGCCGCCGCCCTCGCCCCGCACGTCGACGCCGAGCGCTACCACGCCGAGGGTGACCCGGCCGGCGTCTGGATCGCCTCGGACCGGCCCGTGCGACGCCTCGGGCTTCGTCTCGACGCGGGCCGTGCGCCCTACGGCTGGCTCTCCAAGGACATCGACGCGCTCCTCGTCCACCGCCCGTTCGGCCTGTGGCCCGCGCGCCTGCCCGCTGGCCTGGGCGTGCTCGCCGTCCACCACGCCCTCGATGACCTCTTCGCGACGGGCCACAACCCGGCCCTCGCTCGGACGCTCGGCCTCGCCCTCGACGACGAGCCGCTGCGCCGCGACGGGCGCGTCATCGGGATGGTCGGGACCGTGGAGGATGCCGAGACGCGCGTCGTCGCCGCGTTCGGCGGGGCCGAGGCGACGGCCGGTGAGCCCGAGGCGTCCGGGCGCGTGGCGGTCGTCGGGGCGATGACCGAGGCGCTCGTGCGCGACGCGGCCGAGCGCGGTGTCGGGCTCTACGTGACGGGCCAGATGCGGCAGCCGGCGATGGCGGCTGTCCGCGAGACCGGGATGCGCGTCGTGGCCGTCGGGCAGGGGCGGTCCGAGCGGTGGGGCCTGCGGTACGTCGGCGGGCTGCTCGCCGCGGCCTTCCCGGGTCTTACGGTCGTGGACCTCGATGAGGCGGCTTAGCGCACGACGACGAACGGCCGAGACCGGCTGTCTCGGCCTGCCGTGAGGCGGACGACGTAGGCCCCGGGCGCGAGCCCGCCGACGGGGAGAGCGAGCGTCCGGGCACCCGCTGCGGCGTCGCCCTCGGCGACGAGGGCGACGCGGGGGCCGAGGGCGTCGAGTACGTCGACCGTGACGGGCCCCGCCGGGTGCGAGACCGTCGCGACGGCCGCGCCTCGCGCCGGGTTGGGCGAGACAACGAGCGCGAGCACCCCGGCCGGCCCGGGCTCGGCCGCGACGCCGGCCGGCGTGTACTGCACCACGTTGGGCGAGCGCACACCGCCTGCACCCTGAAAGATGCCGCCGACGAGCAGGTCGCCGTCGCCGTCCTCGGCCAGCGCGTACAGCCCTGCCCTCTCTGAAAAGGGGCCGACCGCCTCCTACCCGGTCCCGTCCCACCGCACGAGCGCGTCGCTGCCGAACAGGCCGCCGGCGTAGAGCCCGCCGTCCGAGGCGACGTGCAGCACGTTCACCTGGGACGGCACGCCGACCGAGCCGCCGAGCGCGGACCACGCAGCGCCGTCCCACCGGGCGACGTTGCGGGCAGCGACGCCGTTCATCGTCGTGAAGTAGCCGCCCGCGTAGAGGTCGCCGGTCGGGCCAAAGACGAGGTCGTTGACGATCACGTCGCCCGGCGTGGCAGCGCCCGGCCTGGCGGCGCCGATAACCTGCCACGCCGCGCCGTCCCACCGCGCGACCCCACTGACGGTCGCCCCGCCGGCCGTCTTGAATCCGCCGCCGGCGTACAGGCTGCCGTCCGGTCCCGTCACGAGCGCGCTGACGGCGTTGATGCCGCTGAGCGCGCCGAGGCCGCTGCCGAGCGGCTGCCACGCCGCCCCGTCCCACCGCGCGACGTTGGCCACCGGCCGCCCGCCGGCCTCCGAGAACGTGCCGCCGACCGTAAACGTCCCGTCCGGCCCGAGGGCGACCGCGGTGACCTGTCCGTTCACGGATGGTCCAGTCGGGCTCGTGCTGATGTCCGTGAACAGGCCACCGAGCACGCGGCCGGCGGCGGCCCCGTCGGCCGCGGGGGGATCCGTCAGCGCGCCGAGGCGCCGGCCGAGGCGGAGCGGACCGTCGGGGCGTTCCGCCGGCGCCTCGGGGGTCGA
>DASWMO010000040.1:0-2091 GCA_036399715.1 Rubricoccaceae bacterium | reverse complement strand
TCTACATGGCCGTCGCGACGGCCCGGCCGGCTTTTGCCGCGAGCGCCCTCGCGCCCGCCCTCGACGCCGCGCTCGCCAAGCTCGTCCCGCCCGACGGCTCGGTCCTCACGTTCGAGCCCGAAGATGGGCGCCTCGCGTCGGTCGGTGCCGGCGCACAGATCGTGGACCCGGACGTGTTCCGCGCGCTCCGCCGGGCCGTCCGCGACGGCCTCCGGGCGACGATGACGTACACCAACGCATCCGGCCGCCGCCGCGAGGACTACGTCTGCGAGCCCTACGGCCTCGTCGTCGCCGGCGGCTCATGGCAGGTCGTCGGGCGCGACCTGCGTCGCAAGGCCGTCGTGCGCTACGCCCTGCCCGACGTCGAGGCGGTCGCGCTCGGAGCGCCGTTCGGCGGCGCCCCGGCCGACTTCGACCTCGAAGCGTATGCCCGCGAGTCGCTCGGCGGCTACTCGGGCGGCGGCGAGGTCGACACGGTCCGCCTCGTCGTCTCGCCCGAGGCTGCGTCGTCGTTCCGCCGCAAGGCGTACCACCCGACGCAACTCACCGAGGAGACGCGGCCCGACGGGTCCGTCGTCGTCTCGTTCGAGGTCGCCGTCACGCCCGACGTGGTCGCGTTCGTGCGGTCGTTCGGCGCCGCCGTCCGAGTCGCCGACCCGGCCGGCCTCGCACGCGACGTAGCCGAGAGCGCTCGGGCGACAGCCGCGCTCTACAAGGGCGATTAACGCGCCATACGCCGCGCCCGCAGTGGGCCGGACCCCGAATGTCCGCTCTCAGACGCCGGACACCACCGGACCGGCGGACGACAGGCACAGCCCGACTCTCGCAGCGCTCGGCCGCCCGGCTCCTCGTGCTGGAGCCTGGCCTCGCGCGTCGTGGTGGGCGAGCGGGGCCGGCGGCCGAGCGCCTGGGATGATCCCCACTCAGACGCGGATCTCGAACAGGTGCGAGAGCGCATTCGTGCGCGTGGCGATGTGCACGCGGCGCGATGTGCTGGTCCCTGTCGGAAGGCTCGTCGTGACGCGCGTCGTGCCCGGCGCATCGCCCGGGGCGGTCCGGATCCAGCGCGTCTGGCCCGGCGCGTTGGGGTCGTAGACGTCCAGTTGCGCCTCGGCCGGCCCGCTCCGCTCGATCCCGAACACGACGACCTGGTGGTTGGCGAACGGATCCGGCGAATCCCCGACGAGTCCGACGAGGGCCGGGCGGCCGGCTCGCAGCGTCTCGGTGATGCGGTCGAGTTCGCGGGCGAGCGCTCCGGCGAGCGGGGCGTCGCGGGGGCCGATGCGCCGCGCCCGGAGCCACTCGCCCGCGAAGCGCACGCCCGAGGCGCGCAGCGTCCGCTCCTGCCGCTTCCGAAGCAACGGTCGCATCGCCTCCGCCGTGAGGGCAGATGTCGGGATGCGGCCGGCGGCCGGCCACCGCTCGACCGCCGCGAGCGCCATCCCGCCGCAGAGCCCGAACGACGGCCACCGCCGCGCGACGGCACGAACGAGCGCCCCGCCCATGTCCGTCGCCCCGAGTACCGTCCCCAGGGCGCCTGCGACAGCCGCCCCGACGGGTCCACCGGCTGCGCCGCCGACGGCTGCGGCCCCGCCAACGGCCACTGCCGAGACGGGCCGGAGGCGGGTCGACAGCACGTGGAGGTCCGCGCCCGACCACTCGAAGTGGTTGCGGAACGAGAACCCGTCGCGGGCCGGGTCGAACGGCAGACGGATCGTCGACACATATACTGGAACGGGTACGGAATCAGCGGACATAAAATGATGGGGCGACAGGTTCGGGACGGTGCACACGAGTCCGAACATCCTACTTTCGCGGCGTGATCCCCCCGCCCAGACGCGCGCCGGCTGGCCGCGCCACGCTCTCGCCCCGATGCCCCTTGATCCTGCCGGCCCGGCGCCCGATTCGCCGCCCCGTCACCATGCCCTCTGGTGGGCACTCTCGGTCGGCGTCGCGGTTCTCGTGGCAGCTGCCGTGTTCCTGCCGCGCGCCACGGGCGTCGAGGCGCCGTGGGCGCCGCTGCTCCGCGACACGGCCCTGACAGACGCCCTCGCCGCTCAGCTCGCGGCCGACAGCACGGCGCTCGTCCAC
>DASWMO010000039.1:0-1724 GCA_036399715.1 Rubricoccaceae bacterium | reverse complement strand
GGGCGGCTCGGCGCGCCTCGGACGGCCGCGACGAGCTGGTGCGGCCCGCGGCCCTCGACGAGGAGCGTCTCGCCACGGGCCGGCGCGAGGAACGTCCAGTCGCGGTCCGTGCCGGCGAGTCGGAGCGAGTCGGCCGAGAGCGTGAGTGCGTAGAGACGCACGGCGCGGCTCGTGTCGGGGCGCGGGGTCGCATAGCGGACGACGACGGCGGGCACCGTGCGGACGACGGTGTCGCGCTCGACGACGATGCGCGTCGCGCCGGGTACCAGGACCTCGCGCGGGACGAAGACGGTGTCGGGCGGGCTGGCGGCGAAGACCGTGTCGGCCGAGACGACGATCGTCGGCGCCGGCGTGGGCAGGTGCACGAACACCTCACGCGTGACCGTGTGACGGCAGCCGGCGAGGATGAGCCCGAACAGCAGGGCGATGGCGAGGCGGCGGATCATGGCGCTGGGGATGAATCGACGGTGTCCGCGCCGTCCTCGACGACAGCGCCCTCGGGGAGCGTGATCTGGACGGCTTCAGGCTGCGGGCGGGCCGCCTGCGACGCGGCCGCTTTCGCCGCGTCCTCAGCGGCGTTGGCCCGGCGTTCGTTCGCCTCGACCTGGCGCTCGCCAAGCGTGACGGCTTTGTAGAGCAGCCACAGGCCGGCGAAGAGCAGAACGATGCCACGAAACACCTTGAAGGCCGCCTGAGCGTTGTCGGCGCCGGCGCGCTCCCACCACGTGCCCGGGTTGAGCCACGACCAGGACGGCCCCGAGTCGTCCGTCGCGGCCGTGAGGCGTGCGACTTCGCTCCGGAGCCCGTCGAGATGCGGCGGGCCGTCGACGGCCGCGGCGAGGCGGTCGAGTTGCTTGTCGGCCGCGGCGACCCAGACGTCGTTGTTACCGACCTGCCCGGAAATCGCGTGGACGGTCTCGACGAGTCCCGGGACGATGCCGCGGACCTCGGTGAGGGTGGCCTCAGCGGCCTCCAGACGGCCCGAGAGCGCGTCGATCAGTTCTGCGTCGTCGCTCACGTCGTCGGGGGCAAGGTGCCGGGGGTGGGTAGCGAGGAGAGGGCGGCCTGCGTCCGGGCGCTCGCGGTCCGAGCTTGCTCGGCGTCGAGTGCCCGCCTCTCAGCCGCGAGCGCCTCCTCGCGGACGGCCGTGACGTCGGTCACGAGGTAGATCGTCGAACCGGCAGCCGGAGGCGCCGGCGTCCACTGGAGCCACACGCGCGAGCCCGGCCGCGCGTGCAGCGGGCCGGCCTCGTAGGCGTTGACGAACCCGGCCGAGGCGTCCGACCCGACGAGGTCGATCCGGTCGGCCATGGCAATCGTCTCCGCGCGAGCGCAGGGATGGACGAAGTCGACGTAAGGGCGCGCGAGCAGCTCGTCTGCCGTGCGACCGACGAGACGAGCGAACGGGGGCGACACCTCGAGGTAGCGCGCGTCTCGGAGCGGCGGGCGCGTGTCGACCTTGACGACAGGCAGCCCGAGCGCCCAGAAAGCGCGGAGGTCTGCCTCGGCGACGTCGGCTTCGCGCTTGGCGACGATGAGGGCGCGGCGCTTCGAGAGACCGAACGCGACCGCGCCGGCGAGCAGGGCGCCGGCGATGATCCAGCCGATCACGTGGCCGAACGCGAGGGCCAGAACGGCGCCGGCGACGGAGAGGGCGGAGGGGAGGTTCACAGGTGTTCCTCGGCAAAGTCCCAGGCCCGTCGCGACCTCACCTCGGCGTCCGT
>DASWMO010000038.1:0-3977 GCA_036399715.1 Rubricoccaceae bacterium | reverse complement strand
CCAGAGCGCGCGCGCGAGCGCGCGGACCCGCGAGGGCGTCGCATCCATCAGTCGCCCGAAAGGAGCGTCTGCAACTTCCAGACGCTCCCGTCCTTCCAGAACGTGGCTCGGTAGCCGGCAGGACTCATCGCGGCCGTAGTCGAGATGTATGCCGAGGTGCCGCTCGGTAGGCGGACCTGCTGAAACCCACCGGAGGGCGGTCCTTCAACTGGCAGAATGGCGTAGCTCACGAGTGCTACCACTCGGGACGTGTCGGATGCATTCGCCCGCGCTTCAACACTGTCACCTACCACCGCGACGTGAGAAAACGCGTCCACGCTGTCTGGCCATGCTCCATACGTGTAAGGGACGCTGACCGCGTCATCCTGCATCACGCTCCCAGCGCCGAGAATCCGCTCGAGAACGTCCCATAGTGACTCGCCGTCCGGCGGTACGCCGGAGAACCACATTGTGCGGAGACCATCCGGGCCTCCTGCATCATCGCCAAAGGACAGCTTCGCACCCTGACCGACCATCGAAACGAGGGCCATTGTGTCGCGCCGGGCAATTACGCCTTGCAACTGCTCGCGAAACGCTGCGAAGCCGCGGTCGGAAGCCCCGTCGTCGACGGGTGTGAACGTGCCGGCCACGACGGGCGGGCCGGTCGGCTCACTGGTGCACCCGGCGGCCGTCATAAGCAGGGTGGCGAGGAAAAATAGGCGTCGGGTCATTCGGGCGGCGTCGGGTGGAACGGGCGAGATACGACGCCGGCGGGCCCCGGTGACGCCGTGCGTGTGCGCATTCTCTGCGATGACGCGGCCATCGCGGCTCCGCTCGCGCTGAGGCGGGTTCGTCCCGCTCACCCGCCGCCGACCCCCGATGTCGTTTTCCGTCTCCGACCCCCAGCCGCTCCTCGACGCCGCCCGCTTCGATGACGCGGGCCTCGTCGCCGCCGTCGCCCAGGACGACGCGACGGGCGACGTGCTGATGCTCGCCTACATGAACCGCGACACGCTCCGGCAGACGCTCGAAACGGGCGTGATGACGTACTGGAGCCGCTCGCGGCAGAAGGTGTGGGTTAAGGGTGAGACGAGCGGTCACGTGCAGCACGTCCGCTCGGTCGCCGTCGACTGCGACGGCGACGCGCTCCTGTTCCGGATCGAGCAGGTCGGCGGGGCGGCCTGCCACACGGGCCACCGGACGTGCTTCTACCGCGCGCCCGACGCGACCGGCGCGCTCGCCGAGACGGCCGCGCCGGTCGTCTCCGAGGCCGAACTCTACCGCTCGGCGTAGTCCGAACGGCTCAGCGCCGGACGACGCGGTACGCCCCGTAGCGCGCCTCGACGGCGATGGACGTCGTGTAGGCGCGCAGGCGGCGGCGCTGGCTCACGCGAAGCTCCGCCGAGGCCGCCGTCGGCACGTCGAGCGGGCCGAGTGCCGTAAAGTCGACCCGCCGGCGTAAGGTGCCGCCGCCGGGCCGGTCGCCCGTGAGGTCGAGGCGAAGCAGCCGCGGGGCATCGGCTGAGCGCGAGAACCACGCCTCGGCGCGGTCCGCCGGCCCGCCCCCGGGCGGCGGGCGATCGGGGGCGCCCCGGCGGAGCCGACCGCCGCGGCGGGGCGGAGGCGCGCGGCGGGGCGGTGGGGCGAGGCGCTCGGCCGGCAGGGCGAGCGACACCCGCCACGCGGGCCGGCCGTCGAGGTCGTCGGGCGCGACGCGCGACGCCGTGCCGAGGGCGAGCGCCGGCGGGACGAGCCGCGGGCCGCTCGAGGCGTCCTCGAAGCCAGGCCCGAACGCGCGCCCGAGGCGTTCTTCCAGCGCCGCGACGCGCTCGGCCGCGACGGGCTCCCCGTCCACGCGCGCCGTCGTGACGGTCCGCCGCGCGTCGCGGCCGAGCGCGAGCGTGCCGCGTGTCTCTAGGCGAACCGTCCCGCGCGGTCCGTCGATGCGGCGGCTGAGCGTCTCGTCGGCCTCGACGCGCTCGACGCCGCGCGCGGCGTCCGTCTGGCGGCTGCGCCACGCGGCCACGACGGCACTCGCCGACGGCTGCGCCGCGGCCGTAGGCGCGGCGACGGTGACGCTGAGCGTCACCGCGAGGATGAGCAGGGTGGCGTATCGGGGCACGGGCGCAGCGGGGTGGACGAAGAGAACGGACCGCGGCCCGGCGAGATGTCACGAAACGGTCGCAGAGCCGTGCCCGTTCGTGCGCGGCCGCCGGTCGGGCCGTACGGCGCGCAGTCGGCCGTCTAGCTTACGCGCTCGCCCACAGACCGGCCCGTGACCCCTGCCCGCCTGCTCGTCGTCGAGGACGACGACGCCCTGCGCACTCTCCTCGCGCGGCGCTTCGAGGATGCCGGCTACGCCGTCGAGACGGCCGCGACCGGGCCCGACGCCCTCGCCGCCGCTGCCGCTTCCGTACCCGACCTCGTCCTGCTCGACGTCATGCTGCCCGGCCTCGACGGGCTCGACGTCTGCCGCCGCCTCCGGGCCGACCACGCGCTCCTGCCGATCCTGCTGCTGACGGCGCGCGCGGACGAACTCGACCGCGTCGTCGGGCTCGAAGTCGGGGCGGACGATTACATCACCAAGCCGTTCAGCGTGCAGGAGGTCGTGGCGCGCGTTCGGGCGGCGCTGCGGCGCAGCCGCGCCGTGACCGAGCGCCTCGGCGCGGCGCCGGCCACGGACGACGTGCTCGCGTTCGGGCCGCTGCGCATCGACGCCCTCCGCCGCGAGGTGACGCTGGGCGGAGAGGAGGTCCACCTCACGGTCCGCGAGTTCGACCTGCTGCTGTTCCTCGCGCGCCACGCCGAGCGCCCGTTCACGCGCGCGCAACTGCTCGAAGGCATCTGGGGCATCACGTACGAGGGCTACGACCGGACGATCGACAGCCACGTGCAGCGCCTGCGCGCCAAGGTCGAGGCCGATGCCGGCAACCCGCGTTTCGTGCGAACGGTCTGGGGCGTCGGCTACAAGTTCTCGCCCGAGGGGGCGGAATAAGGCCGGGGATCGGAGCGAGAGGCGGGACGAACGGACACGCATGCCTCGACTCGCACTCCTGCACCCCGGGGCTGGATCAGCCGTTGTTGCCGCCGCCGAGGAGGCCGCCGAGCAGGCCCGCACCGGCGACCCCGCCGATGACGCCGCCGAGGCCGCCGAGCGGCGAACTCTGGTCCTGACGCGAGTACATCCGGCTCGCTGCGACGATGCGGTCCGCGAGGCGCGAGAACGGCAGGCTCTGGAGGTAGACCCGCCCCGGGCCTTCAAGGCGCGTCAGGAAAAGGCCCTCGCCGCCGAAGAGCGCGTTCTTGAAGCCGCCCTGGAACTGGATGTCGTAGTCCACCGACTCGGCCATCCCGACGAGGCAACCCGTGTCGACGAACAGGACCTCGCCGGCGGAGAGCGTTCGTTCGATAATCGTCCCGCCGGCGTGGGCGAACGCGAGTCCGTCGCCCGTCAGGCGCTGGAGGATGAAGCCCTCGCCGCCGAAGAGGCCCGCGCCCATCTTCTTGGTGAACGCGACCTCGATCTCGATACCCGCCGCAGCGCACAGGAAGGCGTCCTTCTGGAACAGGAACTGCCCGCCCTCGGCCGCGAGGTCCACAGCGACGACCTTGCCGGGGTACGGTGCCGAGAACGCCACCCGCGCCTTGCCGGCGCCGGTGTTGGTGAACGACGTGATGAAGAAGCTCTCGCCGGCGAAGGCGCGCTTGAGGCCCCTCATGAAGCCGCCGCCGGTCCCGGTGTCCATCGTCACGCCGGCGTCCATGTACAGCATCGCGCCGGCCTCGGCGCGGACCGACTCGTCGGGGTCGAGTTCGATTTCTACGATCTGAAGGTCGTCGCCGATGAGGCGGTAGTCGATGTCGTGGGCAGGCATGGCGGGAGGGAAGCGGGAGGGCGGTCCCTGGCGCGACGGGCACGGCAGGGCGTCGGGGCGTGCCCCAGAGGCGGTCACGCTCGTCGCCGTCACCAAGACGCACCCGGTGGAGACGGTCCGTGC
>DASWMO010000037.1:0-15936 GCA_036399715.1 Rubricoccaceae bacterium | reverse complement strand
CGCGCCCGTGCGCGCCGTGTGGAAGGCGACGGCGACTTCGGGCCCGCGGAGGCCCGCGAGCGGCGACCCGGAAGCGACCGTTTCGACGGCGACGCGGATCGCGCCGTCCGCGCTCAGGCGGGCGACGAGTTGGAGGTCGCCGGAGGCGTCCGCGACGCGCGCCGCCCACGCGGGGTCGGCC
The DNA here is from genome assembly GCA_036399715.1 of Rubricoccaceae bacterium. Classification (GTDB taxonomy): domain Bacteria; phylum Bacteroidota; class Rhodothermia; order Rhodothermales; family Rubricoccaceae; genus DASVSE01. The sequence continues at coordinate 15,755 of DASWMO010000037.1, read as the reverse complement.
TCGGGGAGTCGGTCCCAGAAGACCTCCAGCGGGACTGTGGCGAGTCCGTCCGGGACGAGCGACTCGATAGGCGCCGCCTCGGCGTCGGCGGGGACGCCGAGTTCGCGGGCGAGGAGCGCCAGCTTGCGCGCGACGTCGCGCCCCGAGAGGTCGTCGCGGACGTCGGGCTCGGCGTAGCCCGCCTCGCGCGCCTCGCGGACGGCCGCCGAGAAGGCCACGCCCTCGCGCAGGCGGCTCATCACGAACGCGACCGTCCCCGACAGGACGCCCTCGACCGCGTGGACCGTGTCGCCCGTGCGAACGAGGTCGCGCAGGCGCGACACGACGCCGAGGCCGGCGCCGACGGCGGCGTCGTAGAGGTACGGCGCTTCGCCGTCCCGGGCGGCGGCGTGCGCGCTCGCCCAGGCGGCTGCGGGCCGGGCCGTGGCCGCTTTGTTGGGCGTCACGACGGCCACGCCGAGGGCGAGCCACTCGGCGTGGCGGGCCGCAACGTCCGGACTCGCCGTCGCGTCGACGACGACGAGGCGCTCCAGGTGGGCCGTCGCGAGGCGTTCGGTGAGCGCGTCGAGGCCGGCGTCGGGTGCCGACGCGAGCGCGTCCGGGTCGAGCCCGGCATCGTCCCACGCGAGCCGCCGCGAGTCCACGACCCCGACGAGGCACAGGTTGAGGCCCGCCGCGCGGAGGCGGTCGCCTTCGGAGGCGAGCAGGCCGAGGACGCGTCCGCCGAGGCGCCCCGTCCCGACCACGACAACGTGCGCGCGCAGGCGCCGGGCCGCAAACGCCTCGTGGAGCGCCCGGACGGCCGCGGGCGCGTCGGCGTCCGCGACGACGGCCGAGAGCGTGTGGTCGCCGCCGCCCTGCGCGAGCGCGCGCACGTTGACGCGCGCGCGGCCGAGCGTCGCGAACATGCGCCCGGCGAGGCCCGGCGCGCCGTGCCCCTGCGTCCCGACGGCCGCCACGACGGCCGCGCCGCCCTCGCACGTCACCCCGAGCACGTCGCCCCGCTCGGTCTCGCGGGCGAGCGCCCGCTCCAGCGTCCGCACGGCCAGCGGCGCGTCAGCCTCGCGGACCGCCATCCCGAGCGTGCCCTCGGCCGACGCCTGCGCGACGAGAAAGACCGGCACGGACGCCTCCGCGAGGGCGGCAAAAACGCGCGATGCCAGATCCGGCACCTCCAGCACGGACGCCCCGACGACGCGCACGAACGCGACCGCGCGGATGGCCGTGACGGCCCGGATGCGCGCCTCGCCCGGCTCAGCCGGCCCGACGCACGTGCCCTCGGCCGTGGGGTTGAGCGTGTTGGCGATCCGCAGCGGGATACCGCCCGCGACGAGCGGCCGCATCGTGCGCGGGTGCAGCACTTTCGCCCCGAAGTGCGCCAGTTCGGCCGCTTCCTCGTAGCTCAGCCGCGGGAGCGAGAACGCGTCTGCGACGACGCGCGGGTCGGCTGAGAGGACGCCGTCGACGTCGGTCCAGATCACGCACTCGGCCGCGTCGAGCGCGCCCGCGAGGATCGTCGCCGTGTAGTCCGAGCCCGATCGCCCGAGCGTCGTCGTGACGCCCTCGGCCGTCGCCGCGACGAAGCCCGTCACGACGGCGACAGCGCCCTCAGGCACGGCGGCGAGCGCCGCGCGCGTCAGCCGCCGTGTCTCGGCCGTGTCGACGGTCGCCTCGCCGAAGCGGTCGTCGGTCCGGACGAACGCCGTCGCGTCGAGCGCGACCGCGGGGACGCCCGCGGCGCGAAAGGCGGCCGCGACGACGGGGACAGCGGCGCGCTCGCCGGCCGAGATCACGGCGTCGCGGAAGCGCGGCGTGCACTCGCGCAGGAGGGAAACGCCGTGGAGCAGGTCCGCCACCTCGCCGAAGAGCGCGTCGTGGAGGGCATGAATTGCCGCCGCATCGCCCGGCGGCGCGAGCGCTTCGACGGCCGCCGTGTGGCGCGTGCGAACCTCAGCGAGCGCCGTCCGCCAGGTGTCGTCCCGCGCGGCTGCGGCATCGACCGCTGCGACGAGGCGGTCCGTGACGCCCCCGAACGCCGACGACACGACGACGCGGCGGAAGGCGCTCGGCGTCGAGAGGCTCAGCCGGACGACCTCGCGGATGCGCTCGGGCGTCCCAACGGACGTGCCGCCGAACTTGGCGATGTGGACGGGGCGCGGGTCGGTGGCGAGCGAGTCAGTCACGGCAGGGCGAGTCGTGTGCGGGCAAGCTATCCCGGTGCGGGCACGCGTCTTCGCCGCGGCTCCATTGACCGCCTCGGCGCGGGCCGTCTATCTTCTCGGCCCGTCTGATGCGTCAGGCGGCCCCGCTCGGGGCGTTAGCTCAGCTGGTAGAGCGCTTCAATGGCATTGAAGAGGTCAGCGGTTCGACTCCGCTACGCTCCACGTACGAAAAGCTGCCAGAGACACCGTAATGGATGTTTCTGGCGGCTTTTCTCGATTTTGGAAGTGGCCGATGACCTGCCGAAAGTGCCAAGTGGTGACTCGGGGTGGCAAACCCGGTGCCAGAGGGATGCCAGTCACGAGGGCGGCAGGCACGGAGGTTCGGCTCGCAAGACGAGGTTGCAGTGCGAAGCTCCTCTCAACGCTCCTCGCTTCTATCGGGCGACCCAGGAAGTCCCCTCTTTACGCTCGCTGAGTCGATGCAGACATCCTCTGGATGATCAAGGCGCACCAGGGCGACCCAGATCGCGCCGCCGACGACCAGAGGTCCCGGAGCCGACTTCTGTGCCCTCGACCGCGTTGCCGGCGGGATTTGCCAGCACGCGACCGAGGGCCGGGCAGTTGCGACGGGTTGCCGAGCCGGCGCCGGGAAGAACGTCCGGTCAGAGCGTACGTCCGAGCCGCAGGAGCCACGTGTCCCGACGGATGTCCAGGGGCAAGAAGGGCCGTGCCCACTCGGCCACGTCGACCGACGGGAACTGGCCCAGCGCGACGCGGAAGACCCAGCGGCCGCTGACGAGCGCGCGGAGCACACTCGCGCGGTAGCCGAGGCGCCGGTACCGGGCAGCCTGCTCCTGCGCCTCGGGGCCCGACGTAGAGTTGACCACCCAGGTGAACCCGCCCTGCTGCGCCTCGACCACACCGCTGCGGAGGCCAGGCACAGCCAGCGGGACAGTCAGCCCCTCTTCCATTTCCGCCGGGGGATCGGGGCGGCGGAGGGTTCGAGCCCGGCCGACTCCAGCGCGCCGGCGGTGCGATCTGTTTCCAGCACGAGCAGGATCGGTGGGGCCTCGGCGTCCCAGACCTGACCGGCGGCCGGCACAAAGAGCGTCACCGTTGCGGGCTCCACGCCTGCCCCGAGAGCCTCCAACGACGACGCCGCGATCCGCACCTCGTAGGCCCCGGGGCAGCAGCGGGGGAGGTAGTACGTCCCATCGCTGAAGGTGACGCTGCGGAGTACGCGCCCGGTCGTCGTCTCACGGAGTTCGACGGTGATGCCGCCGGGGGCCCCCCTTCCCGACGCCAGGACGACGCGTCCGACGACTTCGCGGACCCGCTCCAGAGGGATGTCCACCCGGTTGTAGAGGTGAGGCGTTGGCCGGACGCGTATCACGGCATCGCGGGGCGCCCAGCCGGGCTCGATGCCCTGCGTCGAGTCGACGCGGACGTCGGCCATCTGGTAGGGTGGCACGAACCACATGGAGTAGGCACCTGAAATGTCGGAGACGGCCCCTCGCCCGCCGACGGCGATGCGGGCGGCCGGGGCCGGCTCGTCGCCGGGACCGAACGCACCGTCGCCATCGTGGTCGTAGAAAATGTGTCCGCTGAGGCCGGCGTACCCCGTCCCGCGCTGGGGGAGGGCCGTGACGCCCGCCTGGCGGGAGTAGGTGAGGGTGCCGTCGACGCCGACGGTCGCCGTGGCTGCCTCGCCCGGCCGCATGGCGGTGCGGGTCTGAACACGGAGGGCGCCCAGCCGCAGGTTGAGCGTGAGGACGGCTGAGGGTGCCCCGGTCTCCCGCCGCCAGTACGACCGGAACCCGACGGAGCCCGTGCGCCCCAGCGGATGCGTCGCCCCGGCCTGCAGCGTGCCCACGCCGCCCGCGCCGAACCCGGCTCCGAGCGTCAGGGCCCATTGCTGCAGGGCGGGCGGGCCCTGTGCTGGCGTGATCGCGAGCGCCGAGAGGGTGTAGAGGGCCGGTGCGTCCGCCTGCCCGCGCTCGTATCCGGCCGAGAGGCTGCCCCGGTGGAGGTCGGCGGTCGCCGTGCCCACCCACCGGGGGCCCCCGGTCCCGACCGGGCCGCTCGCCCGTGCCTCGGCGCGGAGAGCATGGATCGCCCCCAGCGCGCCCCTCGTCTGGCGGGCCACCGTCGCCTCCCCGAACCACTGGCTCGTCCGCGACATAGAACGTGGGAGGTCCGAAGCCCGGCCACGTCAGCCCACCGGCGAGGCGGCCCGCGGTGGGACCGGCCCCTGCGAAGGCGATGGCCGCGCGGGCGTAGGCCCTCTCGGCGGCCTCCGCCTCGGCGCTCCAGCCGGAGACTCCCGCCGCGCGGAGCGACCCGAAGGTCCGGCGCTGGACACCGTCCGCGCCGGCCAGCGCTTCCACGCCGGCGCCCGCTGTGAGCCAGCCCGTGACCCCGTACGCCACGTTCAAGGCACCGACGGCGTCGCACACCCGGTCCGGGCAGAACCCGCCGGCGGCGGTGTACTCGAGGCGCCCCGGGGCGAGCTGCGACGTGGGCACGCGGTAGAGCACGTTCGATGTGACGGCCTCGCCGCCGGGCCCGTACATCCGAACCTCGACAGGGGTCGTCCCGTAGCGCACCGGGACGGGCACGCCGCCCCCCGTCTCGGCGAACCCGACGAGTTGCCCCGCCTGGTACACCTCGTACTGCCAGCCGGCCGGGAGGTCGGGGCGGATCGTGACCTCCGTGAAGTAGCGCTCGCGCACGACCGCCCGGTTGGTGAGGAGGAGCCCCCGCGCCGAGCGGGAGACGGCGCCCTCGGCGACGAGGTCGCCGAGGCGGACCTGGCGGACCCACGCCGTGTGAGGGAAGGCCCGCCGGTAGCTCCCCCGCCACGTGTCGAAGCTGAGGCGCGAGGGCTCGCCCGCCGTGTGCGTGCTAACGCCCACCGACAGGTCGCCTCCGAGGACGGCCAGACCCAGGTCGGCACGAGCCGCGGCGCTCTGACGATTGGACGACCCGATGTCGTGACACCCCACTCCAGGAGCGCCCCGCCCGAGCGCGCAGGGTACGGGAGGTCAGCGGCCGTTCCCAAGGGACCCAGCGGCCTCTCGGCCGTTCGGAGGCGCGCCTGCCGTTCCCGGGCGGCCATGGCCAACTCTGCGGGGAATGGGGGCGTGCGCGAGAGGACGACCTCGAGTTGGCCCGGCCTGACATCGACCTGCCCGGCGATCCAGACGGCGAGGGCCGGAGCGCTCACGTACACATCGCCGCCGTGGGCAACCGTCTCCGACGACCTCGTCGTCGTTCCGCCGGGAGTGCCCCCGGGCCGGCGGAGGTCGAGGGAGCGTCCCCCCGATGCCTCGCGGAGCGTGAAGAGGGAGTCGGGGCCCTCAGCGACGAGGCCCGTCAGTGCGAGGACGGGGCGGAGCGGCAGGAGGACGGTTCCCGCATGGTTCACGAGGACGAGCGTGGTCACCGGCGCCATCCGGGAGACGTGGAGGTCGTAGATGCCGACCTCGTACCCGGCAGGCGCCTCCTGCGCACGGGCTTCCCCTGCGAGCGCGGCGCAGACCAGCGCAGCGAAAGCCAGTGCGGAGCGGAGCACGGCAAGAACCGCCGGATGCCGGGTCCTCTGAGGTCGCTGCAGACGAAGCATGGGGAGAGAGGGCAACCAGCGATTCACGGCTCACTCGGCGAGAAGCGGCGTCGTGCCGGTGACGGAGGGAGCGGGAAGCAGGGCGCGGCGCGGGATCTCCGGTCGCTCGGCAAGGACGGTGTAACGGACGGCGTATCCGTCGAGGGAGCGGGGCCGCGGGACCGACCAGCGGAGTGCGACGTCTCGACGGAGCGTGCGGTACACCGCAACGTCGGCGATGCCCTCTGCCGCCACGCCGCCGGTCGGAGCGACGAGCTCGGCGCGAATCCGCCCGACGAATGCGGCCGTCCCCAGCCGTTCGAGGTCGAGCTGAAGGCTGGCCCCGTCGGCCGCAGCCACCGCACGGGCATCGCGCACGCGGATGCCCGTGGCGACGGGCCCATTCCGGTACGTGACGGCGAGCACGGTCGCCGTTTCCACGGTCAGGAGCGCGCGCGCCTCGTGCGTGAGGCGCTCTTCGACATGGGGAAGTCCCCCGCGAGCCGTCACGACGAGACGGCCCCAGTACTCTCCCGCTGGCAGGCCGGGCGGGGGCTGAACCAGAACGCGGACGACCTGCCGTTGCCCAGGGGCCAGGCGGAGCTGTCGGGGGAATGCCCGGAGCCAGTGCACGGCCAACGGCTCGCCCTCGGGAGCGGCATCGACGAGGGCTACGGTCACGCGGCCGGCCTCGTCCGAGGTCGGATACCCGAAGGCGAAGGAGAGGGTGACCTCCTCAGGCGCTACGCCCCCGTTGTAGAGCGTGACCGTCGCAGAACGGGCGCCCGCGTCGAGGTAGAGCGCGCTCGGGCTCACGACGACGGCGGAGGCCGCGCGCGAACCGGCAATCAGCAGGATCACGCCCGCAAGGCGAAGCGCGAGGCGGCAGGCGGCACGAGTCGAGGGAAAGCGGACAGGAGACATCGAGTAGGGAACGTTGAAGGCGGAGTTCAGCCGTCCGTGGCCGTGGCGACGACGGAAAGGGTGGCCTCATAGGCCCCGGCGTTCTGGGTGGACGCCGTTGCGGTGCCTCCCACGTAGAAGGTGATGGACCCGATCGCAGGCGGGATCGTGACCCGTAGGGGCGCCGCGGGGTCGAACGGGACGGGCGGGGCGTCGCCGATGCTGACCGTCGCCTCGCCGAGGCGGAAGGGCAGCCGGGCGCCACCGGCGTGGAGCGCGTCGGGAAGCAGGAATCGGACCTCGACGGGTCCGCTCCCCTCCACGCGCACCTCGGCGCGCCGCCACACATCGTCGGGCCCCACCGTCTCGGGCACTCCGGGAAGGAGAAGGCCGAAGGTGAGCCCCTGCACGGGGACGACCGCCTGCGCAGCCGCGGGAAGGGCGGGCCCGAGAGCGAACGCCGCGAGGGCTACGGCGGCGAGCGTCTGCACGCGCGCGCCGTAGCCCCCACGGGCTCCGCAGTTCAGGCGGCCGGTGGTCCGGTCGTCCATTGCGGTGGCCTCGTCGCTCAGAACGTGTCGAACGACGCCGTGAGCGTCACCGTCCCGGCGTAGTCGCCGGCCGGTGCCAGCGCTGTGCCACTGTCCGCGATCGAGCCGCCCACGTAAAACCAGCGCGTCGGCGGCGCGTTGCTGACGAGGGTTGCGGCGTAGCCAGTGCCACACGTGAAGGTGGTCGGCTCCTCAGCCGCCGCGTCGGCGTCCTGCGCACAGGCATAGGTCACGGGGAGCGTGATCACCCCGTTGGTGAGGGCGCTGGCGCTCACCGTGACGGTGGCCGGCACGTTGTACGAGAGCATGATGCTCCCACCGGCTGCCGGGGCAATCGTGGTGGGCGTGCCTGGGACGATGGAGCCGAACTCGAGCGGGGATGGGGAGCTGAAGGCGACCACCGACTCGACGGAGGCCGTGACAGCGAAGCTGCCGGTCTCGGTCTGTGCGGAGGCCGCGGCCGGGAGGAGCGCGAGGGCGCCGAGGAGGAGTGTGGTGCGGTTCATAACGGTAAACGGGTAAAGGTGGGTGCCGTGAGGCGACCCATGAGAGGGACGAAGTGGTCGTCAGCCGAGACGGCTTGCGCCCGCGGCTGCTGCTGACCACGGTGAGTTTCAGCCCAGCCCCCCTCTCTGAATGCGTACTCGCACGCATCGGGGATCGCACTCGCTGCGTATTCGAAGCGCAGCACCCTCCCCTCCAGCAGGGCCGCAGCGGTGTGTCTGATCCGTTCGGACGTGACGTCACGCCTCGAAGGGCCGAGCCGAACGCGGGCTCGACGGGCGCGTGAAGCCCGTCCGGCTTGAGGGGCGGTACCGCTGCGTCATCCTCTGTTCCGCGTGCCCGAGAAGGTGTTGGACCCGGCCGAGTTCGCCTTCCCGGCGAGCCGGCTCGCGGGCGTGGGGCGGTGGACGTGCCTGGCTTCGGGATACTGAGAGTGTTCAGCACGGACCGATCCGTCCGCTTACAAAGCCCTTCCCTAGCCCCGCCGTGGTCCTCGAACGCGGGACCAACAGACCGAGCTTCCATAAGCCGCATCGGGAATATTCCCAAGCACTCATGAGGAGGAGCGGCCAGAATGCCGTCAGGCTATCTCTAGCGAGTCGCCAGGGAGTCCGCTTAGGCCCTGTTCACGGCCTGCTCGCTATTCTAATAAACGAGTGGGGCCTCTAGACCTCATCCGGATAAACGGTCCCGCTTGCCTGCCCTCTCTTCACCCCATGATCATGTCTAACGCACTTCGGCTTTTCATCCTCGCGGCCGCGTTCACCTTCAGCCATGCAGCCCTCGCCCAGACCACGACGGCGACGGACGACTACAGCACCCAGAACGAGCAGGACGACGACTTCGACTACGGCTGGCTGGGCCTTCTCGGGCTGGCCGGTCTGGCGGGGCTCCGGAAGCGGCCCGAGCACCACGACACCACCCGGACGACCGCGATCCGGTAACCGGATCACGTCGCGCGAAAGGGGCTAGAACGCCCGGCGGGGCTCTGCACTCACACGGCAGGGCCCCGTTTCAGTATGCAGCCGTGCGCGAGAGGATGGCCCTGGCGCAAACCGGGCTCGTCGGCGCGTGCGCCGGCGGGGAGCCCTCGTCCCCGTCCCTCACCGCAGAACGTCTCGACCGACTGTCAGGGGCCAACGGCGGACACGCCCGGAGCGGGCTCCCGGAGGGAGTCGAACGGGATGCAAAGCGTGATGCGCGTTCCCCGGCCGATCTCCGACTGGACCTCGAACCGCCCGCCGACGAGGTCGAGCCGCTCGCGGACGCTGGCCAGGCCGAACCCGCCGGCCGGCCCGTCCCGGACGTCCTCCGGGTCGAACCCGACCCCGTCGTCCTCGACCCGAACGACGGCACAGCCCTCCTCGACGAAGGCCGCGATTCGGGCTGACATCGTGCCCGAGTGCTTGGCGACGTTAAACAGGACCTCCCGGAGGGTCTGGAACAGCAGGATCCGCAGCGACGGGTCGCCGATGCGGATATCGCCCTGGACATCGATCTCGACAGCGAGTCCGTACTTGGCCCGCTTCTCACCCGCCACCCACGTCAGCACCTCCGCGAGATCGTCCGCATGAAGGACGGCCGGACTGAGCTCGGCCGCGAGCGTCCGGGTCATCACGACGGCGGCACCGAGGATCTCCGCCGCCCGGTGGGAAAGGGCCACGACGTCCGGGCCGGGGGGATCGCGCTGGAGGAGCGAGAGGACCATCGAGAGCCCGAAGAGCTGCTGCTGGAGGTCGTCGTGGAGCACGTGGGCGATCCGCTCCCGCTCGGCCTGCTCGGCGAGCGTGAGGGCGGCCGCGAGCGAGCGCACCTCCCGGTTCCGGGCCTCGAGCGCGCGGGCCTGATCGACAAGCGCCTCGTGCTGCTCGCGGAGCCGCCGCCGGAGGGCGGACTTCTCGACGGCGTTGCCGATGACCTGGACGAGCCCCGCGCGGGTGAGGGTGCCCTTGACGATGTAGTCCTCCGCCCCGCGCTGCATCGCGACGACGATCACCTCGGGAGCCCCGACCTCCGTGAGCATCACCACGGGGACGTGGCGCTCGGCGAACAGCGGCAGGATGTCGATTCCGTCGGCGTCCGGGAGCCGGTTGTCGAGCAGGATCAGGTCGGGGACCGCCTGCGCGAAGTGCGCGCGGGCCTCCGCGGCCGTCGCCGCCTCGCGGACCGGCGTCCCGATGGGGAGCAGCCGGCGGACGAGCTCGCGGTCCAGCTCGTTGTCGTCGACGACGAGAACGTCGGTGAGCGCGTTCACGTCGGGACGGCGGCCGGAGACGGGGTGTCCTCCGGGGGGAACTCGACGATCCGCCAGAACGCCCGCAGCATCTGGACCACGCGGAGAAAGTCCTCGCCTGCCCGGTTCTTGATGATGTACCCGGCGACGTTCCCGTTGTACGCCTCCATCTTGTCCTCCTCGCGCTCGGACGTCGTGAGGACGAACACGATGGTCCGCTTCAAGGCCGGGTCGGCCCGGAGCGCGCGGAGAAACTCGATCCCGTTCATCCGCGGCATGTTGATGTCGAGGAGGACGATGAGCGGGCGCGGCACCACGGGCGCCCCGGGCTCGCTGCGGAGCGCGGCGAGGGCCTCGACGCCGTCGCGGACGACGACGAACGGGTTCGCGATCATCTCGCGGCGAAACGCCCGCTGGATGGCCTCGGCATCCACGTGGTCGTCCTCGATCAGCAGGAGCGTGACGCCGTTGACTTCCATCGGACGTGGGGTGAGGAAACGCCGCTAGACTGCGAGCGGCCACGTGAAGGTAAACGCGGCACCAGAGCCGAGGGCGGACTCGACCCGCACCGCACCGCCGAGGCTTTCGGTCGTCTTCTTCACCACGGCGAGGCCCATTCCGCTTCCCTCGACCTCGTCGCGGGGACGGAGGGTCTGAAAAAGGTCAAACACGCGGTCGTGGTATTCCGGCGCGATCCCCGGGCCGTCGTCGGACACGGTGAACTCGGCGAACCGTCCCACCGTCCGGGCCGACACCCGGACGTGGCCGACGGGCCCCCCGTGGTGCTTGGCAGCATTGCTGATCAGGTTGCGGAAAACGAGTTCTAGAGGGGCGCGGTAGGTCTGGATCGTCGGAAGCGGACCGTCCGGCTCGACCGTAAACCCCGTCGGGAGGTCGAGCATCTCGACGACGTCGCGGAGGAGGGCCGCGGTGTCGACGGGCTCGGCCATCCCCGACGTCCGCCCGGCGCGCGAGTACACGAGCAGGCTCTCCAGGAGCTGTTCGAGGCGCTGGACGCGCCCGCGCAGCAGGCCGAGGTGCCGCCGGGACTCGTCCGGGAGCACGTCGCCGGCGTCCTCGGCGATCCACAGCGCGAGGTTGTCGATCCCGCGCAGCGGCCCCTTCAGGTCGTGGCTGGCGATGTAGGCGAACTGGTCCAGCTCGCGGTTGCTCCGCTCGAGCTCGGCCGTCCGCTCGCCGACGCGCTGGGCGAGCTCAGACTCCGACGCCTTCTGGGCGTGGATGTCCGTCGAGGTTCCGAACCACCGGGCGACCTGCCCGTCGGCATCGAGGACGGGCACGAGGCGGGTGAGGAACCACCGGTACTCCCCGTCGGCCCGGCGGAGGCGGAGCTCCGACTCGAGCGCCGTCTTCGACGCCATCGCGGCCGCCCAGCCCGCCGCCATGACGGGCGAGTCGTCCGGGTGAATCACCGACGACGAGGCCGTCGGCGGTTCGATATCCAGCGGCTGGCCGGTGTACTCGAACCAGCGGCGGTTGAGGTAGTCCACGCGGCCGTCGGAGTCGGACGTGTAGACGATCTGCGGGAGCGCCTCGGCGAGCTGCCGGAACCGGGCCTCGCGCTCGGAGAGGGCCTCGTGGAGCCGGGCCACTTCGAGGACGCTCCCGGCCCGCCGCCCGATCTCGGACGCCGCCGCGAGGTCCGACTCGTCGAAGCGGCGCCCGGAGTCGGTGTTGATGAACGAGACCGTCCCGGCGACCTCGTCGCCGACCCGTAGCGGGACGACGATGACGCTGCTGAACCCGATCTCCCGGATGAGCCGGAGGTGGTCCTCGTCGCGCGCAGCGGCGACGATCATCTCGTCCGGGATATCCGCGTAGAGCTCCGGCTCGCCGGTCCGGATGACGTTCGGTGTGCCCGTCGGGGCGGCCGGGTCGACCGGCTCGACCGCGCGCAGCTCCCATGCCCAGCGCACCTTCTCGGGGTCCGAGTGGGCGATGGCGATGGCGGCGATGGACCCATCCGGGTGCAGCAGGTCCACGGCGCACCAGTCGGCGAAGCCGGGCACGGCGAGGCGCGCGATCTGCTGGAGCGTGGCCTCGGAGTCGAGGGCCTGCTTGAGGAGCGTGCCGGTCTCGGCGAGGTAGTGGGCCTGCGTCTCGGCCAGCTTCCGCTTGTGGATGTCGAAGCACGACCCGATGTAGCCGAGGAACGTGCCGTCTGGGGCGAACCGGGGCGACCCGCGGTCGACGAGCCAACGGTACTCCGCGTTGTGGTAGCACAGGCGGTACTCCATCTCGAACGGCTCGCGGCGGTCGAAGTGCGAGGTGTACACCTCCATGGACCGGCCGAGGTCGTCGGGGTGGATGCCCTCGGTCCAACCGTTCCCGAGTTCCTGCTCCATCGTCCGGCCGGTGAACGCGAGCCAGCCTGCGTTGAAGTACGTGCCGCCCTTGTCCAACCCGGCCATCCACACGAGCATCGGGGCCGAGTCGGTCATGGCCCGGAAGCGCTCCTCGCTCTCGAGCAGCGCCAGTTCGACCTCTTTGCGCTCCGCGATTTCCCGCTGCGCCGCCTCGTAGAGCCGCGCGTTGTCGATGGCGACGGCGGCCTGAGCGGCGACGCCGGCCACCAGGCGCTCGACGTGCTCGGTGAACACGCCCGTGCGTTCGTGCCCGAAGAAGAGCCCGCCGTGGACCTCGCCCGTGCGCGAGATCACGGGGACGGCGAGGTAGCTCCGGACGGGCAGGTGCCCCTTCGGCATCCCGAAGTACGGGTCGTTCTGCCCGTACCGCGGGTCTGCGGTGATGTCGTCCGAGCGGACGATGCCCTCGCCCCGGAAGGTGGGGCCGAAAACGCGCGTCGCCCGCGGCATCGGGAACCGCTCGAACGCCTCGCGGGGGACGCCGGAGAGCGTGTAGAGCGTGTACGACTCCCCGGCCTCGTCGTGGACGTTGTAGAAGAAGGCCCCGAACTGGGCCGCGGCCAGTTTCGTCGCGGCGTCGGTCGCCCGCTGCACGAGGGCGTCGAGGGCGAGCTCGCCCGCGAGCGCCGTGTTGACCTGGTTGAGGGTCATGAGCGCGTCCTCCTGCTCGCGCAGCGCCAGGTCCTGCCGCTTCCGCTCGGTCACGTCCCCGACGACGCCGATCAGGTGCAGCGGGGCCCCGTCGCCGTCGTACGTGAACCGCCCGCGCGCCTCGACCCAGCGCTCGCCCCCGCCGGCCGGGACGATCCGGAACTCGACCTCGTAGTCCGGCGAGCCCGCCATCGAGCGGGCGAGCGCCCCCTCGACGCAGGCCCGGTCGTCCGGGTGGATGTGGGCGAGCCACATCGGATAGTCTGGCTCGACCTCGCCGGGGGCGTACCCGTAGAGGGCGTACATCCGGTCCGACCAGACGACGCGGCCCTCGGGCACGAACCACTCCCACGTGGCCAGTCGGGCGGCATCGAGGGCGAGCGCGAGGTGGGCTTCCCGGACATGGAGCGCGTGCTCGGGCGTCGGTTCGGGGCCACTCGGGGTGAGATCGGGCATGACAGGCGAGGGCGCCGGTGGCAGGCCGGCAAGTATACCGCGAGCGGTGGGGCTCCGTCGCCGAATGCCATGACGTGCGGGCGGCTCCGCTCCCTGGAATCCAGGGCGCACGCCGCATGGGTGGCGCTCACGGCAGCCGCGGCCCGGCCGGGGCCGCCCGCCTCGTCGCAACGCGGGTACGAGGGCGGGCCACGCCGAACCCATCCCGCCTCGGAGTGGTAAAATGAGCAGCAGACATCTCCGCATGGGGCGATCCGCCCTGCCGGCCGAGCGCCGGAGTACGAAGGCCTTCCCTGTCCGGAACACACAACCGACCGCACCAAATGGCCGACTCACAGGTGAGCGCCGCCACCACCGGGCGCGAGATGATCCAGCCGTACGACGGCCCCCGAAAAGGCCCCGGAATCGCCGCGCACGGACCTACGCCCAACGCGGGCCTCCGGGCTGCAATGGGGTTCGCCGAGATGATCGTCGACACGGTCCGCGACGGCCTCCTCGTCCTCGACCTCGACCTCCGGGTCCAGGCGGCCAACGAGTCGTTCTATCGCATGTTCGAGGCCGAGCGCGCCGCGACCGAGGGCCAACTCGTCTTTGATCTCGATGGCGGCGTGTGGGACCGCCCCGAGTTCCGGGTCCTGCTGGAGCGCGTCCTCCCCGAGCAGCACGTGTTCGACGACTTCGAGGTCGAGCGCGGCGAGGGCGAGGCCCGCCGGGTGTTCCACCTCAACGGCCGCCGGCTCAACCACCACGAGATGGTCCTCCTCTCGGTCGCGGATGTGACCGAGCGCGTCCTGGACCGGGAAGCGCTCGACCGAGCACACCGCGAGGTCGAGAAGACGAATCGGAACCTGGAGCGCCGGGTCGACTCCCGGACCCGTCAGGTCCGCGTCCTGGCCTCGAAGCTCGCCGTCGCCGAGCAGGAGGAGCGGCGGCGGCTCGCGCTCGTTCTCCACGACGACCTCCAGCAGCACCTCTTCGGCGCCACCTTCACGCTCGAACTGCTCGCCCGCGAAGACTCGTCCGTCGCCCGCACCGAGCTTCTCGACCGGACCCGCCGGGCCCTCAACGACGGGATCACGATGGCCCGCTCGCTCGCAGCCGAGCTCAGCCCGTCCGTGCTCGACGCGGACGGCCTCGGCGACGTCCTCCGGTGGCTGGCCGAGCGGAAGCGCAATCTCTACGGGCTCGACGTCGAGGTCGAGGGGGACGCTACGGTCGCCGACCGCCCGGTCCGGCTGCTGCTCTACAACGTCGTCCGAGAGGCCCTCTTCAACGTCGCCAAGCATGCCGGCACGGAGCGCGCCCGGGTCGTCCTCGAAGAGTCGGACGGCCGCATCGTCGTCCGGGTCGAAGACGAGGGGGCCGGATTCGACCCGGCTACCCTCGCCGCCGGCGGAGACACGGACGGGTTCGGGCTCCCGAGCGTCCGGGAGCGCATCGAAGCCATCGGCGGCTCCCTCGACGTCACCTCGGCGGCGGGCAAGGGGACGCGCATCACGCTGACCGTTCCGCTGCCGCAGGAGCCGGCCGGGCCGCAGCGGGACTAGGCGCATGGGCGTGGCCTGTACCCGCATCGTGCGGCCCTTCCGCCGGTCCCCGTGACGCTCACGCCCCGCCTGCTCCTCTCGGCCTACGCGCAGGGCGCCTTCCCGATGGCGGACCCCGACGACGGCGGCCGCGTCGCGTTCTACGCGCCCGACCCGCGCGCCGTCCTCCCGCTCGGCGCGTTCCACGTCCCGTCGACGCTGGCCAAGACCGTTCGCCAGGGCCGCTTCTCGGTCGGCGTCGACCGCGACTTCGAGGGCGTCGTGCGTGCGTGCGCGGCGCCCGCGCCGGGCCGCGAAACGACGTGGATCTCGGACGAGATCGTCGCGGCGTACACCGCGCTCCACCGCGCCGGCCACGCGCACAGCGTCGAGTGCTGGGATGCCGACGGGTTCGCCGGCGGGCTCTACGGCGTCTCGCTCGGGGGCGCGTTCTTCGGCGAGAGCATGGTGAGCCTCCGCCGCGACGCGTCCAAGGTGGCCCTCGTGCACCTCGTGCGGCGCCTGCAGGCCGGCGGCTTCGTGCTCCTGGACACCCAGATGACGACGCCGCACCTCGCCCGCTTCGGAACGGTCGAGATCTCGCGGGCCGAGTACGAGCGGCGGCTGCGCGACGCGCTCCGCGTCCGCGCGGCGTGGAACCCGCCCGGAGCGCACGACGCTGGCCGCTCGGCCGTTCGGGACACGTAGCTTTCCCCGCCCCGCGCCTCTCCCGATGCCCCACTTCCCGCTCGCCCGCCGCCTCGGCGCCGTCGCGCTC
>DASWMO010000036.1:0-6050 GCA_036399715.1 Rubricoccaceae bacterium | reverse complement strand
CGCGCTCCTCGTCCCCGAGAGCGCCGTCCGCACGCGCCGGAGCGGCGACTCCGAGCAGACCTACGTCCTCGTCGTCGACGGCAACGTCCTCCGCGAGCGGCCCGTCGGCGTCGTCCAGCGCGACGAGGCACGGGGCGTCGTCGCCATCCAGGGCGAGCAGATCGGGGCCGGCGACCGCGTCGTCGTCGCCCCGACGACCGACGCCGTCGACGGCGCCCGCGTCCGCGTCGCCGCGCCGCGCACGGCCGCCCCGCGCGCCACCCCCCGCCCGTCCCGCACCGACAGCGCGGCCGTCCGCAACGACGGCTAACCCACCACGTCCATGAGCGAATTCAAGACCCCGCACGGCGACGGCGCAACGGACGATGCGGGCTACCGCGCCGCCGAGATCCCCGACCCGAACGCGGAGCCGGACCTCTCGGAGGCCCGCTACGGCGGGCTGAGCGGCGTCGCCATCCGGCGGCCCGTCTTCACGTCGATGATCATGCTCGGGCTCGTCGTGCTCGGGCTGTTCGCCCTCCGCGGGCTTCCCATCGACCAGTTCCCCGACGTCGAGATCCCCGTCGTCTCCATCACGACGGTCTACCCGGGCGCGAGTCCCGAGACCATCGAGCGCGAGGTGTCCGAGCGGCTCGAGCAGGCCTTCAACCCCGTCGAGGGCGTCGACGGGATCACGTCGATCTCGCTCGAAGGGGTCTCGCAGGTCGTCGTCGAGTTCGACCTCTCGCGCGACTCGGACGCCGCGGCCAACGACATCCGCGCCAAGATCTCGGCGATCCGGCGCGAACTCCCGACCGACATCGAGGAGCCGCTCGTCCAGACGTTCGACCCGTCGGCCCAGCCCATCGTCTCGCTCGCCGTCTCGTCGGACGAGATCCCGATCCAGGACCTCACGGCGCTTGCCGACGAGAGCATTCGGCGGCGGCTTGAAGCGGTCCCGGGCGTCGGCGAGGTCCAGGTCGCAGGCGGGCTCGCCCGCGAGATCCGCGTCAACCTCGACCCGCTGCGGCTCCAGGCGCAGGGCGTGAGCGTGAACCAGGTCACGGCCGCGCTCCAGACCCAGAACCTCGAAGTGCCCGCGGGCCGCGTCGAGCGCGGGACCGGCGAGCAGCTCGTCCGCGTCACAGGCCGGATCGTGGACCCCGAGGAGTTCAACGACGTCGTCGTCGCCAACCGGAACGGGACCGCGATCCGGCTGGGAGACGTCGCTCAGGTCGAGGACGCCACCGAAGAGGAGCGCTCGGTCGCCCTCGTCGACGGCCGCCGGGCTGTCGCCCTCAACATCCTCAAGGTCTCGGGCGCCAACACGGTCGGCGTGGCCGAGGGCGTCATCGAGGCCGTCGAGGAGATCCGCGCGGGCCTCCCGCCCGGGGCCGAGCTCCAGGTCATCCGCGACAACTCGGTGAGCATCAAGCACTCGGTCGAGGACACCCTCTTCGAGCTCATCCTCGGTGCGATCCTGACCGTCGTGATCGTCATGCTCTTCCTCAACGACGGGAAGGCGACGATCATCACCGCGCTCGCGCTCCCCGTCTCGGTCATCGCCGCCTTCATGCTCATGGGCGCGATGGGGTTCACGCTCAACGTCATCTCGCTTCTCGCCCTCTCGCTCTCCATCGGCATCCTCATCGACGACGCCATCGTCGTCATCGAGAACATCGTCCGGCACCGCGAGATGGGCAAGGGCTACTTCGAGGCGGCGGCCGACGGCACCCGGGAGATCTTCCTCGCCGTCATGGCGACGACGCTCTCGATCGTGGCGGTCTTCGTCCCGGTCGCGTTCATGGGCGGCATCATCGGCCGGTTCTTCTTCCAGTTCGGGATGACGGTTGCCTTTGCGGTCCTCGTCTCGCTGTTCGTCGCGTTCACGCTCACGCCGATGCTGGCCGCCCACTGGGGCGTGGACCCACACGTCGAGGGCGGGCACGCGCCGAGCCGGAACCCGTTTAAGCGGGGCATCTCGGCCTTCAACCGGTGGTTCGACAAGCAGGCCCTCCGCTACAGCGCCGTCATCGAGTGGGCCCTGAACCACCGCAAGACGACGCTTCTGGGCGCGTTCGGCCTCTTCGTCGGGAGCCTGTTCCTGTTCCCGCTCATCGGCGGCGGATTCCTCCCGCCGCAGGACCAGAGCCAGTTCGCGGTCCAGTTCCAGACGCCGGACGGCTCCAGCCTCGCCTACACGCGCGAGAAGGCGGACCAGATCGGGGCCGTCCTCGGCGAGATCGAGGGCATCGAGTACACCTACACGACGGTCGGCGCCGGACAGACCGGGACCGTCACGGGCGGCGACGTCTACGTCGACCTCGTCGCGCCGGGCGAGCGCAATCAGACCCAGCAGGAGATCCAGGCCCTGGCGCGCGAGAAGCTCGCCCCCGTCTTCGGTGTCACGACGTCTGTCCTCGACGCCGGTGGGCTCGGCGGCGCGCGTGCCCCGCTCGCCGTCGAGGTCCGCGGGCCGGACGTCCGGGGGCTCCAGGACCTCGCGCTCCGCGTCGAGGAGGAGGTGGCCGGCCTGCCGGACGTCGTCGACGTCCAGAACTCGCTCGGCCAGCCGCGCCCCGAGTACCGGATCGACGTCGACCGCGACGTCGCCAACGAGCTCGGGCTGACCGTCGGAGGCGTCGCCGGGACGGTCCGGCCGGTCCTCGCCGGGCAGGACGTGAGCACGTGGCAGGACCCGACGGGCGAGGAGCGCGACGTCGTTGTGCAGGTCGCCCCGAACCTGCGCCAGTCCGTGGCCGACATCGCGCGGATCCCGATCGCGACGCCGTCCGGCGGGTCCGTCCCGCTCTCGCAGGTCGCCCGGATCGTCGAAGGCTCAGCACCCAGCCAGATCGACCGCAACGACCTGCAGCGCATCGCGACGATCTCGGGGAGCCCTGCGCCCGGCCTCTCGGTGAGCGAGGCCACGGCGGCTATCCAGGCCCGCGTGGACCAGATGGAGATCCCGGAGGGCTACACGGTCGGGTTCGGCGGCGAGACCGAGCAGCTCGCCGAAACGGCCGGCTACGTCGTCCAGGCCATCCTCCTCGCCATCATCCTCATCTTCCTCATCCTCGCGAGCCAGTTCGAGTCGGTCTCGCAGCCGTTCGCGATCATGCTCTCGCTCCCGCTCTCGCTCATCGGCGTGCTCTCGGCGCTGCTGATCACGGGTGACACGTTCAACATGATGTCGATGATCGGCGTCATCCTCCTGTTCGGCCTCGTCGTCAAGAACGCGATCCTCCTGATCGACAACGCGAACGAGCGGCGGCGTGAGGGCGTGGACCGGTTCCGGGCGCTCATCGACGCCGGGCAGGTCCGCCTCCGGCCAATCCTCATGACGACGCTGGCGATGATCGCCGGCATGATCCCGAGCGCGCTCGCGCTCGGCGAGGGCGGCGGGTTCCGCGCCCCGATGTCGCGGGCCGTCATCGGCGGGCTCATCACCTCGACGATCCTGACGCTCATCGTCGTCCCCGTCGCCTACACGTACTTCGACGACGCCGGCGCGTGGATCGCCCGCAAGCTCGGCGGCCGCAAGACCGCCCGTACGGTCGAAACGGACGCGACCGAGACACCGACGGCCGCGCTCGCGCCCGTCCCCGCCGCCCGCTAGCCGCCATGCCCACCGACAAGTCGGTCCCGGCCTGGAAGGAGCAGGCGCGGGGGCTCCTCCACGATGCCATCCTCGACGCCGCCCGTGCCACCTTCGCCGAGCGTGGCTACGAGGGCGCGACCGTCGACGAGATTGCCGCCCGCGCCGAGGTCAGCAAGGGGACGATCTACAACTACGTCGAGGGCGGCAAGGCCGGCCTCTTCGTCGCCGTGCTCCACGCGCACTTCGGCGATCTGGAGGCCCTCGCCACCCGGCACCTTGCGCAGGCGGGCGGCCCGTTCCGCGACCGCTACCACGCGTTCGTGAGCGACGTGATGGGCTACTTCCGCGAGCACGGGGACCTGCTCCGGATGCACCTCCGCGAAGTGCCCGTGCTCCTCGTCTCCGCCGAAGGCGGCGAGCAGGCGGCCCAGCTCCGGTGCCAGCGCGACCAGATCGTCGGCTCGATCGCGCAGGCGCTCGCGGACGCCGTCTCGCGCGGCGAGGTCCGGGACATCCCCGTGATCCCCACCGCGCATGTCGCGTTCGGAACCCTCATGGGCCACCTCTACCACGCGTCCGCACCCGGTGACGGCGCTTCCGGGTGCGACGTCGGCGACGCCGAGGCGGCGCGGTTCCTCACGGACCTCCTGTTCGACGGCCTCCGAGCAGATGCGTCTTCGGACGATGGGAGGCCGTTTACATCCAACGCTTGTCCCCTGTAGACACAGCGCGAGGCCTGGACTGGGAGGTGGACAGGACTGCGTTTCGGCTCAGCCAGCTCCGGCAGCCCGCGCCAAGCAACCCTCGTTGTACGGGTTGTCGAGCCCGACGATGAGCGAGTCGACGACCAGGATGAACAGCACCTCGCCTGCCGCCCTCAGCTGGCGGGTCACCTGGGCGTCCACGCTCGTCGTCTCCAGCTTGCCCACGGGTGGTCGTGGCAGTGCAGTCTGGCCGGGCACACAGAGGCCCGTGACCCGCTCTGTCCAGACCACCGTCCTGGCGACAGTTCGGACAACGGCTGGACGATGGTGAGCCTGCTCGGGAGCCGCCCGGTCAGTCATGCGCGAGGGGCCGGATGACGGCGGCGAGCCGGGCCGGGTCCCGGACGGGGAGACGGTAGGCGCCTCCCTCCACAGCCCCGTTCGGGGCTGTCTGGGTGAGCCGCCGGGTCCCCCTCTCAGTCAGGACGAGGTCGAGGACGCCCGGGCCCTCCCGGACCTGCTTGATCTCGTCCCACCGGACGCAGGTCCCGTACCGGAGGTCGCGGACCCCGGTCCAGTGCGTCTCGACGGCCCAGACGTCGGCCGCCCGCTTCCACAGACGGCCCCTGACGGCGGCCGCCCACCGCTCGACCAGGGTCCTGTGGAGGTCGAACCGGATCCGTTGCCAGGCTCCCCTGTCTGCCTCCCCGTCCCGCGCTCTTCGGCCGGGCCGGGCGCCCCCGGGCCTCGCGGGAGGGGCGCCCCCCGTGTGGCTCACGATCCCGTCGAGGTACACCCCCACGTTACGGGACCTGACCATGAGGGCCTCGTAGGCCTGCCTGGCCTCGGAGAAGGCCGCGGCCGCATTGGGGGCACCGTTCCGGTCCGGGTGGAGCTCGAGCGCGCGGGCCCGGAAGGCACGGCGGATCTCGGCTACGCCGGCCGACGCGCCGACGCCGAGGACGGCGTGATCACGGGAGGGGGCCGTCAGGTCTCGGACCATGTGCGAGCGCGCTCGGGCGGAGGACGGGGGAGCGGCGGGGCGGCCTTCCTAATTGTGAGCCCACCAAGGGGCGATGTTGCTCATGGACGACGCCCAGGCCGCGAGCTTCCATAGAGGTCTCCCCTCTATCGGAGCGACGTTCGGTACGGGCGCGTCCAAGGTGGATAGTCTCAGGCCCACCGCTGCCCGCTGCAACGGGTAGTGCTACGCAGCGGTGCTGCCACCGCTACGTATTCGAGGCGCAGCACCCACTCCTCCCGTGAGGCCGCAGCGCTGTGTCGGGGGTTCCAATCGGCCGTGACTCCAGTGGTCGAGGGACTGGTCGCGGGCATCTACGTCATCCGAGCGCGGAGCCGGTAGCGCGAAGACCAGGTCAGGCTGCAGGGAGTCGGACCGTGAACGTGCTCCCGACCCCCTTCTCACTTGTCACCGAGATCGACCCGCCCATCATGGTCACGAGCCTCCGCGTGATCGTGAGCCCGAGACCGCTCCCCTCGTAACTCCGGCTCGCCCCCGAGCTCTCCTGCCTGAAGTCGTCGAACACCCGCGGCAGGAACGACGCCTCGATCCCGACGCCCGTGTCCGATACGCGCAGCCACGCGCTCCCGCCCTCGGCCCACACCTCGACGGCGACCGTGCCGCGCTCGGTGAACTTGATCGCGTTGCCGACGAGGTTCGTCAGCACGCGCGCCAGCGCCGGCCGGTCGGCACGCACGGCCGTCGGGGGACCGGTGAGGGTGAACGCGAGGCCGTTGACGCGCGC
>DASWMO010000035.1:0-3254 GCA_036399715.1 Rubricoccaceae bacterium | reverse complement strand
AAGGGCTCGAAGGCGTCGTCGCCCGAGAACGCGACCTGCACGTAGTCGATCGTCGTCGCGCGGCCGACGGCGCCGAGCGTGAGGCCGTTGATCTCGTTGTTGGTCGTGAACGCGATGCCGGCCCACTCGATGCGGACGTAGCGCAGCGTGCCCGAGTCGTCGTTGTCGTTCGGTGACGCGCCGCCGCCGTAGGTCGTCCCCGTGCCGCCTTCGAGGACGGCCTCGCCGCCGGCGATGTTGAGCGCGGCCCGGCCGGCGAGGATGACGCCGCCCCAGTCGCCGCCCGCCCGCTGCCCGGGCGCGCGCTCGGACGTGAACACGATCGGGCTGGCCGCCGTGCCCTGCGCGTCGATGCGGGCGCCGCGGTTGATGATGAGCGATCCTTTCGTGGCCTGCTCGCCGAAGACGATCACGCCCGGCTGGATGGTCAGCGTCGCGCCCGCGTTGACGTTGACGAAGCCCGAGAGCTTGATCTTCGTCCCCGTCGCCCACGTCGTGTTGGCCGTGATCGGGCCCGTGACGACGGTGACGCCGGCTGTCGAGCTGCCATAGTCCGTGAGCTGCGGCGAGTAGTTGGCCCACGGGAGGTCCCAGCGCTCGCCGCCGGGCGCGAACGCGCCGCGGTACGTCGTCGGCGTAAAGAAGGCTGGCGCGAGGCGGGCGTTCGTAAACGCGCCGCCCGTGGCGAGTGGCGAGCCCGCCGTCGGGCGGGGGTCGAACGTCTGTGCCGAGGCGGCGTGGGCGGCGACGAGCAGCAGCAGGAGAGGAGCCGTGCGCATAGGAGCGGAGATGTGGGGGCGACGAGCCCTCGGGCGGACGCCCGGGAGCGGGGTGGGTTAGAGGTCCGCCGAGACGCCGAAGCTGATGGAGCGGCCGCGGAGATCCGACCGGACCTGGCTGGCGCCCTGGAGGAAGCTCTGGTTCTGGCCGAGCAGGTCGCGAACGTTGAGCCGCAGTGTGTAGCGGCCCATCACGGGCTGGCTGATCGACAGGTCGACGAGGTCGCGCGGCGCCTCGACGACATCGGCTTCGAGGAGGGACGACACCTCCACGATGCGGCTGCCGAGGCGGTTGTAGAGGGCCGTGAGGGCCGTCCCGACGCGCGGCGCGACGAGCGTCAGGCCGAGGTTGACCGCGTACGGCGCCTGCCCCTGGAGTGGGCGGCCCGTGCGGGCGGCCGCCGTCTCCGTGCCAGGCTGGAAGACGTCGGACTGGATCCAGGTGTAGTTCACGAGTGCGCTCGACGCGCTCAGCCACGGCGCGATGAAGCCGAGTCCGTGGCGCGCTTCGAGCTCGAAGCCATAGTTGTTGGCGTAGTCCGCGTTGACGAACGTGCGCTCGGCGTTGAGCGAGACGCCGGGCACGATCGCCCGCTCGATGGGCGAGTTGAAGCGCTTGTAGAAGAGGCTCGCCGAGAGGAGCTCGCCCGCGCTGGGGAACGTCTCGATCCGCAGGTCGAGGTTGTGGATCGTCGCCTGGCGCAGGCTGTCGTTGCCGTAAATCGTCGTCTGGAGCTCGAAGTCGTAGAACGCGAACGGCGCCAGCTCGCGCAGCTCGGGCCGGTTGACGTTGCGGCTGTACGCGACGCGCAGGTTGGTCCGCCGGCCGAGGTCGTAGGCGAGGTTGGCCGAGGGCAGCCAGTTCGTCGTCGGCGTGCGGAGGCTGAGGGGCTCGCGGTTAAACGTCGTGGACTCGAGGCGCTGCACGGCGTGCTCCAGGCGGACCCCACCGACAAAGCGCAGGCGCCGTGTGAGGAGGCTCACGGGCGTGTCCACCATGACGTAGCCCGCCGTCACATCCTGGGCGGCGGTGTAGTCGTTGCCGCCGTTCTGGAGCTCGCTCAGCAGGAAGCCCTGGCAGCCCTGCCGGCGCGGGTTGTCCGCGCAGCCGGGCGCGCTCTGGACGCCGAAGTTCTGCGGCGCGAAGATGCTGTCCATCGGCAGGTCCAGCAGTGCGAAGTCGAAGCCCTGGTTCGGGATCGTCACCCCGACGAGGCGCGACGTGAAGGCGCGGTCGCGGCGCTCGACCCACGTTCCGACCTTGACGCGGGCAGCGCCGAGCGAGGCGCCGAGGTCGAGGCGGCCGCCGAGGCTGTTCTCGTCAAGCGCCGAGTAGAAGCGGCCGCCGGAGCTGATGGCGACCGTCGGGCCGACGAGCAGGCGGAACGGCTGCGTCGTGTCGTCGGACGGCTGGACGTAGGTGATGCGCCGGTTGTCGGGCTCGTCGCGCGTCGTGCGGGCGCCGAAGAGCGTCCACGTGGCCTCGGCGCGGTGGACCGCCGGCACGTAGTGCTCGCCCGAGAGCTGGCCCGCGTAGAGCGTCCGGTTGGAGCGCCGGACGGCCGTCTCGCGGACGTTGTTGCCGTCGCCCGCGTTGAAGCCCGTGAACTGCGTCACGTCGTCCTCACGGGTCCGGTTGTAGAAGTTCTTGAAGCTGAAGGACTGCGTCGGCGCGGGGCGCCACGCGAGGTTGAGCAGGCCACCTGCCGTCTCGCCGTAGCCCGCCTGGATGCCGGCATAGTCGAAGCGCGGCTCGCCGGTCGCCTCGAACTCGCGCCGCGCGGCGTCGTTGAGCGCGTAGCCGCTGCGGTACGTGAGTGCCCCGACGGCGCCGACGCGCCCGAGAACCGTCTGCTGCGAGCCGCCGACCGAGACCGTGGCGTTGGGGCGGACGGCGCCGGTCTCGCGGCCGAGCACGAAGCCGGCGCCGAGCTGCCGCCCGTAGGCCGCGCGCTGCTCGTCGGTCACGGCCGGGAGGCCGATGTTGGCCGGCATGCCGGCGGGGAGCGGAGTCGGGGCGCCGGTGAAGATGGTCTCGCCGGTGGCGTTCGTGACGCCCGTCGAGACGTTTGCCGAAACCGTGAACGCCTCGGGAAACTCGACCGTGTTGAGCATCAGCACGCCGCCGGCGACGTCGCCGGGCTGGTCCGGCGTGGCGCTCTTGGAGACGAAGACGTTGGCGAGCAGGTTCGACGGGATGAGGTCGAAGGCGAAGGCCCGGCGGTCGGGCTCCGTGCTCGGCACGGGCGCGCCGTTGAGCAGCGTCGTGTTGTAGCGCTCGGGGACGCCGCGGATGGTCACGAACCGGCCGCCGGTGACGGTCACGCCGGTCACGCGGCGAAGGGCCTCGCCCGAGGTCGCGTCCGGCGAGCGCCGGATCTGCTGCGCCGAGAGGCCGTCGAGGATGGCCGGCGCGCGCGCCTGGATCGCCAGCACGGACTCGTCCGTGTTGCGCTGCTCGACGGCCTCGGCCTG
>DASWMO010000034.1:0-1729 GCA_036399715.1 Rubricoccaceae bacterium | reverse complement strand
CGTGCGCGCGCAGGCGCCGCGCCTCGGTCGCGAGGCGGTCGTCGTCGGTCGCGACGAGGCCCGCGTCGCCGAGCGCGCCGAGGTTTTTGGACGGGAAGAACGAGTAGCATCCGGCCGCCCCGATCGTCCCCGTCTGGCGGCCGGCAAACGCCGTCCGGTGGCCGGCGCCGCAGTGCGCTCCACGGCAGCCCGCACAGTCGGCCGCATAGACGGCGCCGAACGACTGCGCGCAGTCCTCGACGAGCGCGGCGCCTGCCTGCTCGGCGATGGCCGCCAGCCGCGACAGTTGCGCGACGCCGCCGTAGAGGTGGACTGGCAGAATGGCCCGCGTCCGCTCCGTCACGACGGCCTCGACGGCGTCAGGGTTCAGCATGAACGTCGCCTCGTCGACGTCGGCGAAGACGGGTGTGGCGCCGAGGAGGGAGACCGCCTCGGCAGTCGCGAAGAATGAGAACGGGCTCGTCACGACCTCGTCGCCCGGGCCGATCCCGAGCGCGCGGAGCGCGATCACGAGCGCGTCCGTGCCGGAGTTGAGGCCGACCGCGTGGCTGGTGCCGAGAAACGCCGCCACCTCCCGCTCGAACGCCTCGACCTCGGCGCCGCCGATGAACACGCCCGAGCGCGTGACGCGCTCGAACGCGGCAGCCATCTCGGGCCAGAGCGCGTCGTGCTGCGGCGCGAGGTCGAGAATCGGGATGTCGGGCATCGTGTGTTGGAGCATGAGAAACGAGGGCAGCGCCCCGGTCCTCCCCTACTCGCTGGTTCCAGGGTCGGGCTCGCCCGGCGTCGCCTCCTTGAAGCTGTCGTACCCGCGCGTGCCGACGGCGAGCGCGTCGGGCAGCGGCGCGTCCTCGTCGAGGTCGAGGCAGCGGACGGCACCCTCGGCCGAGAGCGTGTAGCGCAGGCCGGACTCGGGGCAGACGGCGACGCCCTGCGCGCCGGGCTCGGACGTGTCGCCGCCGTCGCGCGTGCGGAAGTCCAGGCGGTGGCCGTGGCGGCTCATCCACCCCGCCCGCCGCGCCGGCGCCCCGAGGACGAGCGCGTAGTCCGGCACGTCGCGCGTCACGACGGCGCCGGCCGCGACGAAGCAGTAGCGCCCGAGCGTCACGCCGCACACGACCGTCGCGTTGGCGCCGACTGTCGCGCCGCGGCGCAGCAGCGTCGGCTCGTAGAGCGCCCGCCGGGCGACCTGACTTCGGGGGTTGGTCACGTTGGTGAGCACGCAACTCGGCCCGAGAAAGACTTCGTCCTCGACCGTCGTGCCGGTGTAGATCGAGACGTTGTTCTGGACCTTCACGCGGTCGCCGATGGCGACTCCCTCGCCGACGTTGACGTTCTGCCCGAACGAGCAGCCGCGCCCGATGCGCGCGCCCCGCTGGACATGCGAAAAGTGCCACACCGACGAGCCCTCGCCGATCTCGGCGCCGGCGTCCACGTACGCGCTCTCGTGGATGCGGACACCCGGGATGGCGGTCTGCCGGCCCGCCTCCCCCCCGCCGCTCGTCTCGGGCGCGGTCACGTCGCGAGCGCCGCGGCGCTCCGGTCCGCCGAGCGGACGAACGGGTGGGCGTCGGCGTCGGCCGCGACGGGCGTGGCCGTCCGGATGCGGTGGACGAGGTCGATCGACGGCCGCGCGTCGCCGATCCCGAACCCGTCACCGGCGAGCGTGCGCTCGTAGACGAGCGTGTGGAGGTCGCGGAAGCCGCCCGAGAACTCGACCTCCTCGCCG
>DASWMO010000033.1:0-2477 GCA_036399715.1 Rubricoccaceae bacterium | reverse complement strand
GTTGCCACCGTGCACGAACACGACCGTCGGCTCGGGCGGTGAGCCCGCCGCGGGCAGAAACAGGTTCAGTTGGTGCTTCGGGTCGCCGTCCGGGAGGTACGCCACGTCGCGGCGGATCTGCGCCTCGGGCAGGTCGGCCGTGTCGTAGAAGAACCCGACGCCGACGCGGGCGGCGAGGCCACACCCGCCGAGGGCAAGGACGGACAGGGCAAGCAGGACGAGGCGCATGAGGTCCGAGAAAGGGTCCGCCCGAACGCTGCCTGGCGAGCGGCGGGTCCACCGTGGCGGACCCAGCGTGATGCCGGTCACCCTGCCCCGGCCTCTCCCGTCTAAGAGGGGAGGCTGATCGGTCTCGCTCGGGACGGCACTACGGCCCAATCCTCAACTCAGGCCTTCCGGGCGAGGCGGTCGGACCACTCGGCGCGCCACGCCGGAAAGCGGCCTTCGAGGATCGCGGCCCGCATCTCGCGCATCGTCCACAGGTACAGCGCGAGGTTCTGGACGGAGGCGATCTCCATGAACAGCGGCTCCTCGGCCATCGAGAGGTGCCGCAGGTAGGCCCGCGAGAAGGCCGTCGAATGGTACGCGGTGAGGCCGGCATCGACGGGCGAGAAGTCCGCCGTCCAGCGCGCGTTCTTGATGTTGACGATGCCGTCGGTCGTGAAGAGCGTCTTGTTGCGCGCGTTGCGGGTCGGCATGACGCAGTCGAACAGGTCGACCCCGCGGGCGACGTTCTCGACGAGGTTCTGCGGCGTTCCGACGCCCATGAGGTAGCGCGGGCGATCGGCCGGCAGCTCGGGCGCCGTTACCTCGACCGTCTCGTACATCGCCTCCGTCGACTCGCCGACGGACAGCCCGCCGATGGCGTATCCCTCGGCGTCGAGGTCCACGAGCGCGCGGGCGCTGTCGCGGCGGAGGTTCGGGAAGACCGCCCCCTGGACGATCGGGAAGAGCGCCTGGTGGTGGCCGTAGCGCGGCTCGGTCGAGCGATAGTGGGCGAAGGCACGGTGCGCCCAGCGGACCGTCAGGTCGTTCGAGCGCCGGGCCGTCTCGTGGTCCACGGTCCCCGGCGGGCACTCGTCAAGGACCATCATGATGTCCGACCCGATGTCGCGCTGCGTGTCCACGACCGACTCGGGGCTGAAGAACAGCTTGTCGCCCGTGAGGTGGCTTCGGAAGGCGACGCCTTCCTCGGACATCGTGCGCAGGCTCGGGAGGGAGAACACCTGGAAGCCGCCCGAGTCGGTCAGGATCGGGCGGTCCCACGACATGAAGCGGTGCAGCCCGCCGGCCGCGACGAGCGTTTCGCGCCCGGGCCGCAGCGTGAGGTGGTACGTGTTGCCGAGGATGATTTGCGCGCCGATGTCTTCCTTCAGCGCGCGCGGCGAGACGGCCTTGACCGAGCCGACCGTCCCGACGGGCATGAAGATCGGCGTCTCGATGGTCCCGTGGTCCGTGTGGAGCAGACCGGCGCGGGCGCCGGTCTCGGGGCACGTCGCCTGGAGGTCGAAAGTGAGCGGCACAACGGATCGGGAAGACGGCAGAAAGAGACAGGCGGGGCACCTACCGTGGTGTCCCGCCTCACCCGGCGACGTGGCCGCGGGTTACGACAACGGATCCCGAGGCGGAATCGCCTCCGGCGGAGTTACGGCGCGGCGAGCAGCGGCCCGACGCCCGCCCCGACCGACGCACCCGACCCGCCGGGCGCCGGCGTGGCCGGCGCGCCTGCCGGTGCCTCGGGAATCTCGATGCCGCGGCGGTCCAGCTCCGCCCGGATGCGCGCCATCTCGGCGCGCGTCGCGTCGAGCTCCTGCTGCTGGCGGTACAGCCGGCGCTCCCAGTCCTGGAGGTCGCCGACGGTCTCCGAGATCGCGGTCTCGCGGACTTCGAACGGCGCCATCTCGTAGTATCCACGGTCCTCGAAGTAGGACCGGAAGAGGAAGTTGTGCTTCAGCGCCTCCATGTTCTCCGAGAAACGGAACGCGCCGAGCGACGCCCAGCCGGCCGCGTTCTGGAAGCGGTCCGTGATGCCCCGCGCGTCCGCGGCGACGGTCTGGAACTGGGCGGCCGACTGCTGGAGCTGCGTCGCGGTCGCGAGGAACGTCGTATAGACCTCGTCCTCGTTGAGGAACCGCGAGACCGTCCCGTTGCCCGTGTTGACCTTGTTGATGATCGAGTTGATGCCCGCCGAGGCCTGGTCCGCGACGGCGAGCAGGCCGTCGGCGCGGGCGGAGAGGTTGCGGAGCGTGAGCTGAAGCTCCTGTGTCGTCGCGACGGACTCGTCGTAGAGGCGCTCGTCGTAGAGGAAGCGCCCGAGCGAGCCCTCGCCCGTGCGGACGTCCGTCATGATGCCAGCGAGCTGGACCGTGACCGAGTCGAAGCGCGAGACGGAGGTGAAGAGGCGGTCCGAGACCTGGCTGAGGTCGAACGGGTCGACGCCGGTGATCTGGCCGTTCTCGGCGACCTGCGGCATGTCG
>DASWMO010000032.1:0-2723 GCA_036399715.1 Rubricoccaceae bacterium | reverse complement strand
CGGCTCGCCGAGCTTGCGGCGCAGCGTCATGACGGCCACGCGGACGGCGTTGGTGAACGGATCGGCGTGCTCGTCCCACGCCTGCTCCAGCAGCTGCTCGGCGCTGACCACCTGCCCCCGCGCCCTCAGCAGCACCTCCAGGACGGCGAACTCCTTCGGCGTCAGGTTCAGCAGCCGGCCGTCCCGCGCGGCGGTGTGCCGGGGACGTCGAGGACGACGCCTTCCTGCTCGAGCACCGGCGGGGAGGCGGAGCTGCTGCGCCGGGCCAGCGCCTGCACCCGCGCGACCAGCTCGGCGAAGGCGAACGGCTTGGTGAGGTAGTCGTCCCCGCCGGCCTGGAGCCCGCGGACGCGGTCGTCGACGGTCCGCTTCGCGCTGAGGATGAGGACCGGCGTGGGGACGCCGCGCTGCCGGAGCCCCTCGATGAGGGCGAGCCCGTCGCGGCGCGGGAGCATGAGGTCGAC
This sequence comes from Rubricoccaceae bacterium, assembly GCA_036399715.1. Classification (GTDB taxonomy): domain Bacteria; phylum Bacteroidota; class Rhodothermia; order Rhodothermales; family Rubricoccaceae; genus DASVSE01. The sequence goes on along the minus strand of DASWMO010000032.1, from coordinate 2,259 downwards.
GATGGCCACGTCGTAGGGCTCGTTGAGGGCCATCTGGAACCCGTCCTCGCCGTCGGACGCGTGGTCGACGGCGTAACCGGCCTCTCGGAGTCCCTTCTGGACGAACGCGGCGATGTGGGCGTCGTCCTCGACGATGAGGATGCGCATGGCCCGAGGGTACGGACACCCCGGAGGCCGTCGCCTTCCTTGCTCGTCTGTAATGGGTCAGTAAGCGGTCGGCAAGGGGGCCGGGTGTCTACAAGACAACTCCCACCCCATCCCAGATGAACCACACTCTCGCTGCCGGTTTCGCCCTGCTAACCCTCGCCGGCTGCAGCCCGGACAACACGTCCAACGCCCAGGTGGCGGGTTCGGCCCAGCCCACATCCACCGTTGCGGTGGCCGATCCCGCCGCGGCCGCTCGCCCGTCGACCGCAGTTCTGTACGACTTCGAGGCGCCAGCCGCGCAGATGCGGCTCGTCGAGGCGCTCCGCGAGGTCTCCGGGATCGCCTTCCTCCCCGACGGCCGGATCGCCGCGGTCCAGGACGAGGCCGGGATCCTCTACATGCTAGATGCTGCGACCGGCGCCGTCGTCGATGAGCGGCCCTTCGCCGGCCCCGGCGACTACGAAGACGTCGAGCACGCCGCCGGGGCCGTCTGGGTCCTCGGGGCCGACGGGACGCTCTACGAGATCCCCGATGACGGGAGCGCCCCGCACGAGCACGACACGCCCCTCAAGAAGAAGTGCGACGCCGAGGGGCTTGCCCTTGACGTTTCCCAGGACCGCCTGCTGATCGCGTGCAAGGAGGATCCGGGCGAGGGCCTGAGCGAGGACGAGGTGAAGGCGGTCTACGCCTTCACCCTCGAAACGCGGACGCTGAACGCCGCGCCGGTCCTGCTCCTGCCGCGGACGGTGCTCGACGAGGCCGAGCACTTCAAGCCGTCCGCGCTCGCCGTCCACCCGCAGACCGGAGAGATCTACATCCTCTCGTCCGTCCGGAACGCCATCGCGGTCGTGAGCCCGGCCGGGGAGGTCACGTCGGTCACCGAACTCCCGGAGGCCCTCAACGCTCAGCCCGAGGGCCTCGCATTCACCGCCGACGGGACCCTCTACATTGCCAACGAGGGCGGCAACGGGATGGGCACGATCAGCCGCTTTGCTCCTGCTCGCTAGTCCATGCACCGGCCGACAGAACCGCTTGATGTGCCGGTATGCCGGGCACGGGCTGCCTATCCCCGATGCCACCCGGTGCGCGGCCGAGATCGAGCATGTAACGGCTGAGTTCGGCCGCGCGGCTGTGCGGCCCCGGCCTCCTAGGCCGAGCGGATCCGCACCGCCGTCGTGCTTGCGTGTGACCTCGGCGGGCTCTCGGGCCGCGCCGGCAAGACCGGGGACACCGAGGTGCCGTCGGTGCCAGCTGGTTTCACCTCCCCTCTTGACTGGTCTACGAGGGGGCTGCCTTTCAAACCACCCCGCCGGGTCCGGCAATCGGCTTTCTGCTGTAAGAAGGCTAACAACGAAGACGGCCGGCCTCTCGTGGAGACCGACCGTCCTCTTAGGTACGCCCGAGTGGATTCGAACCACTGGCCTTTGGTACCGGAAACCAACGCTCTATCCAGCTGAGCTACGGGCGCGTGCCACCAAGATACGGCGGCTCCCGCGCCGCCGCGTCTCCAAGACGCCGTGAACCCCGGGCGTCGCGCTAGCGCACGACGACGAGTGGGACGACGGCGTCGTCGCCCCCGATCTGCACGATGACGCGGTACACGCCCGCTGCAAGGCCACGCACGTCCACGACCACATCGACGCCCTCCCCCGCCCCGGCGCTGCGCTCCGCGAGGACGGCGACCTGCCGACCGAGCGCGTCGACGAGGAGCGCGCGCAGGCGCCCCGGGGCAGCGGGCGTCGCGCGGATCGACGTCTGGCGCGCGACGGGGTTCGGGCCGGTCCGTTCGACGCGGAGGCCGCTCACCATCTCTGGCCGGGGCCCGACGCGGGCCGCACAGTCACCCGCGAGCGTCCACCCGACGTCGGCGAGGACGCCGCAGACGGCGGTGCCCGGCTCGTCGATCGCCTCGCCGCGTGCGAGAAACGGCGTCAGCAGGCCGTCGGGCGTGGCCGGCGCGAACGCGGCCTCGTCGAGGTGCGAGTATGACGCGCCTTCGTCCCACGCCGGCGGCGCGTAGAGCGGAACCGCAACGCCAACCCCCTGGCGGACCGCCGCCCCGTCGAAGCGAACGTCGCCGCTGCGGAGCGCGGCCGAGAGAGCGGCGGAGCC
>DASWMO010000031.1:0-12956 GCA_036399715.1 Rubricoccaceae bacterium | reverse complement strand
CGTCAGCCGCAGGTGCTCGGCGAGGCGCTCGGCGTCGGCGAGCGCGCGGTGGTGCTCGACGTCTGGCGAGCCGACGTCGTAGACGATCTCGGTCCCGCCGCCCTCGGTCGGGACGTGCGGCCGCGGCGGGGCGAGCTCGCTGAATGAGCCGTGCCACGTCGCCTTCTCGCGGCCCTCCCACAGAAACGGCGCGAACACGACGCGGTACTGGAGGCCCTTGCAGCCGTGCATCGTCGCGACCTGCACGGCGTGCTCGTCGGATTCGAGGCGCATCTCGACCGTCTCGCCCGAGGCCGGCTGCGCGAGGCGCGTCCGCATCCAGCGCAGGAGCCGGTCCGCGGACTGCGCGCCCGACCCCTCGGCGTCGTGGGCGAGTTCGAGCGCGTGGCGGAGGTTCGTCGCGCGGCGCTCGCCGTCGGGCCGCGCGAGCAGGCGCGCGAGGACGCCGTGCGCCTCGGCCCATGCCGTGACGGCCTGAAAGACGCCGCGGCGCTGCCAGAGCGCGCGGACCGTCCGGAGCGCGTCCGTGAGGTCCGCCCACGCGGGCTCGTCGAGGGCCGCGATACGCATGTCGTCCCAGCCCCAGAGTTCGGTCGCGAGGGCCGTGCGGACCGCCACGCGGTTGCCGGGCGCGTCGACGGCCCGGAGAATGTGTTCGAGGTCGGCCATCTCGGGCGCCGTGCGCACGTCGCCGCCCTTGCCGATGACGCTCGGGAGGCCCGCCCGCCGGAGGGCGTTCTGGACGAGGCCCGCCTGCCGGTTCGTCGCGACGAGGACGGCTACGTCGGCCGCGCGGAGTCGGCGCCACACGTCGGTCCCGTCGACCGTCTCGCAGACCTCGACGGCCGGATCGTCCACGAGGCGCCGGATCTCGGCGACGACGGCCGCGACGCACGCGGGCGTCGCGACGGCCTTGACGATCGACCCGCCGCGGCCCTGCGGCAGGTGCGCCGTGCTCCACCACACGAACGGCGCCGCGGATCCGTCGGGCGTCCGGGCGCCGCGGATGCGCGGATGCGCGACCGCCGCCTCGGCCGGCACGAATGGGATGCCGTCGTGGACGAACGGCCGTGCTCCCGACTCGGCGCCTCGTTCGAAAAGGGCATTGACGGCGCCGACGAGCGCGGGCGCCGAGCGGTAGTTGCGCGCGAGCGTGAACGTTTGCGCCGCGTGCCGCCGCGCGCCGAGGTACGCGAACACGTCGGCCCCACGGAAGGCGTAAACGGCCTGCTTCGGGTCGCCGACGAGCACGAGCGGCGCGCCGTCGAAGGCTGCACGGAAGACGGCGTCCTGCCGCGCGTTGGTGTCCTGGAACTCGTCGACGAGGGCGACGCGGTACTGGCCGCGGATCGCGCGCGACAGCACGGGCCCGATGCGGGCGTGGTGCAGCGCGTCGTGGACACGCGACAGCAGGTCGTCGAACGTCAGCGTGCCCGCGCGCGCGCCGAGGCGCCGGCGCGCGGCGTCGACGGCCGGGACGGCGTCGGCGAGGACGGCCAGCCGCAGCGCCTCGGCCGCCTCGGCGACCGTATCGCACGCGCCGAAGGCGGCGTGGCCGAGGATCTCGGCGCGGGCGGCCTTGCCCTGGCTCTTGTGGACGCCGTCGGCGAGGCGGGCACTGCCCGCAGCCAGCACGGCATCCACGTGCGCCGTGCCGCCCCTCGCGACGAACGCCGAGACACGCCCGAAGAGGCCTGCCGGGTCCGCCGGGGCAGATTTCGTCAGTGGCGCGCCATCGAGAAGGGCCGTCGCCTGCGCTTCGTTCCACACGGCCGCGAGCCCGGCCACGGCAGCGCGGTACCGCGCGACGGCGACGGCGAGCGGCTCGGGCGCGGGGACGATCCGCGTGCCCGGGTGCCGGAGAATGTCGACGAGGGCCGCGTCGAGGCGGGCGAGCGACCACGGCGCGCCGCCGGCAACGGCGACCGCGGCCAGTTCGGGCGACTGCCGCACGCGCGCCTGCCACGTCTCCGCGAGCGCGCGCCGCCGCAGCTCGGCGTCCGAGTCGGCGACCGAGAACGCGAACGGCTCGCCGCTCTCGAACGCCGACCGCTCCAGGACGCGCTTCAGGAAGCCGTCGATCGTGAACACGGACGCCTCGCCCGAGGCGAGGGCCGCGCCGAGGCGCGTCCGGCTCTGTGCCCGCGTCTCGGGCGTCTGGCCCCACCGCGCGAGCAGCTCGCGGACCGGCGCGGGCGCGGCGTCCGGGTCGGCGTCCTCGGCGAAGGCCGTTGCGGCCGCGCGGAGCGTCCGCCGGACGCGCGTGACGAGCTCGGCCGTGGCGGCGTTCGTGAACGTGACGGCGAGCGCGCGGCGCAGGTCCGGCAGGCCCGCCGCGTCGTCGATCACCCGCGCCTCGGGGTCCACGACGAGGCGCGCGACGAGCGCCGTCAGGGCCGTCGTCTTTCCCGTCCCGGCCGACGCCTCGACGAGCGTCACGCCGGGCACGAGGGTCACGGAGTACGGGCAGAAGGCGGCGGGCACGGGCGCAGGGAAGGCGGCAAGATCGCGCCGCGGCGGGCGAGAATTGGCCGCGCGCTTCCCACCGCGGCGCCGCAGCGGGAATACTTTCGCGCCATGTGTGGGCGATGAACCCCGCGCGCTGTGCTCGGCCTCCGGCCGGCCGATTCCTGCTTCCCCACCATGCCACCCACCGGTCTCCTTCCGATGACGCTCCGTACCGCTTTCGCCGCCCTCGCCCTCGTGCTCATCCTCCCGCTCGCCGGCTGTGACGAGACCGGCGTTTCCACCGACGAGGCGTCGGTCATTGGCGACGCCCAGGTCGCCCGCCAGAATGGCGACTTCGAGACGGCTGTGCGCCTGCTCGAGACCGCCCTCGCCGCCAACCCGCAGAGCGCGCCCGTCCGAACGGAGCTCGGGGTGACGATCCTCGCCCGCGAGGACCTCAACCTGCTCGACCTCGACCGCATCTCGCAGTTCATCGTCGACGGCGCCGCCGGCGCGACGGTGGCGGCAAACGCCCCGGCCGCCCGCGGCGGGACGTGCCGCTTCGCCTCGGACCCGACGGCCGTGCCGTTCGACCCGACGGCCGTCGAGGGCTTCCCCGAGATCGAGGCCAGCCAGTCCGCCATCGACAGTGTCCTCGCGATCATCACGCCAGTCCTGCCGGCCGCGCTGCGCTCCTTCGACCCGTGCACGACGATCGCCCCCGACGGGAGCCTCGTCTACGACCGCGTCGCCGTCGCGGCGCAGCTCCGCGCGTCGGGCCTGACGGACGCCCAGATCAGCCAGCTGCTCGCTACCAACGCCCTCGCGCGCTTTCTCAGCGCCTACCTCTTCGTCACGACCGAGGTCCCGCAGCAGACGTCGTGGTACCGCCTCGCCGACGGCAGCATCGGCGTCTGCGCGACCGATGAGGACGCGCTCCTGACTCAGACGCGCGGCGCCGTCTCGACGCTCGGCACCGCTCTGACGTCGCTCGACACGCGCGCCCGCTCCTTCGGCGGCGCCTCGGACATCGTCGACCTCGCGACGGACGCCTTTGCGGACATCCGCGAGGCCCTCGGCGAGTACTGCGCCTCCGTCTAGTCTCCGGCGCGGCGGCCGGCCCCGATAGGCTCGGCCGCCGCGCACGTTCTTCCGCCAGGCGTTTCCCCCCAGCCTCAGGCTCCATGCTTCGCCCCCTCGCGCTCGCCGCTGCGCTCGCCGCTGCGCTCGCCCTCCCCGGGCTCGCCGGCCCGGCGTCCGCCCAGACCTTTTCGACGCTCGACCAGGACGCCCGTGCGGCAGTGCTCGACGTCGTCGCGATGGGCCGCGGCGGTGCCGTCGCGGCCCTGCCGACGCCCGACTCGCCGTTCTTCTCCAACCCGGCCCACATGGCCGGCACGCAGCGCCTCGGCTTCACCATCATCGGGGCCACGGCCGGCGTCGGCGGCAACGTCCGCGAGACGTACGACTTCTACGACCAGACCCTCGGGCCGGCCATCGAGGAGGGCCTCGACGACATCCGCCGCTCGAACCCCGACCGCCTCCAGGTGATCTACGACGAGGCGTTCCGCATCGGGACGAGCCAGAAGACGGCCGACATCGCCGCATTCGCGCCGAGCGCGCGGATGCGCTTCGGGACCGTCGCTGTCGGCCTCGGCGTCTTCGGCGCCGGCACGGCGCGGGCCAAGATCTCCGACGGCGGCGCGGGCATTCCGTTTATCGACCTCTACTCGCAGGCCGACGTCCTCGTGCCGCTCACGGTCGCGACGATTGTGCCGGGCCTGCCGTTCCGCCTCGACGCCGGCGCGAGCGCGACCTACCTCCAGCGCCGTCTCACGGCCAAGGCCGAGGCCGTCGACGCGCTCGACCCCGACAACGAGAAGGTCTACCTCTTCAGCGGCACGGGCATCCGCCTCGGGTTCGGCCTCGACGCGCACGACGTCGGCACGCCCGGACTCGACGTCGGCCTCGCGCTGACGAACGTCGGCAGCGCGCTCGACATGGAGTACGACGACTCGATCCGGATCGAGGCGCCCGAGAACGCGCCCGACGACGCGGCCGAGATCGCTCGGCTGGAAAGTCGCTTCGACGGCCGCGGCTCCGCCTCGGCGTTCCGCCTCGGCGCGGCCTACCACGTGCCGTTCTCGGCCCCGGGCCTGTCCGACCTCACGGTCGCGGCCGACTACACGTCCGCCTCGACGTCCGAGTTCGACCAGTCCTTCCAGGCGGGCCTGCGCGGCGGCGCGACGGCCACGCTCGGCGGCGCACTCGCCGTCAGCCTCGGCCTGAGCCAGGGCATGCCGTCGGCCGGCATCGGCGTCTCGACGCGCTTCGTGCGCATCGACTACGCGACGTTCGGCGTCGAGGACGGCCGGCTGCTCGGGCAGCAGGGCCGCCGTAACCACGCCGTCAACCTCCGGATCGGGCTCTTCTGAGCGAGGCACTTCTGAGGCCGGCGGGATCCCCGCGCGGCGCGGCGTCTTGAACGGGCACACTCGCCCGCAGCGCCATGACCCTGCCCCTCGCTTCCGCCGCGGCGGCCGTCCTGTTTGCGATGGCCGCCGCGGCGCCGTTTCCGCCCGGCGCTCCGGCGCCCGAGCCGTCGCCGGACCTCAGCCCCGCCGAGGTCGTCCGGATCCAGGTCGAGGCCCTGAAGCGCAACGACGAGCCGACGCCGGGCGCGGGCATCGCGACGGCCTTCCGCTTCGCCTCGCCCGGCAACCGCCTTGCGACGGGGCCCCTCCCGCGGTTCGATCGGATGGTCCGTGAGGGTTACCCGGACCTGCTCGGCTTCGCCCGCGCTGAGCACGGCGAGCCGCGCATCACCGGCGACCGTGCGGTCGTCCCGGTGACCCTCGTGCAGCGCGACGGCCGGCGCGTGACGTTCGGCTTCGCCCTCTCGCGGCAGACGAACGGAGCGTACGCAGGCTGCTGGATGACCGACGCCGTCGTGGAGCGCCCCGAGCCGACAACGGGCCTCCGCCGCATCTGAGGCGACGCCAAAAAGGGCCTCGCCGCAGCCGTTCTTCGCCTGCGTCTCACACGCAGGGGCCGTTTCGGGTTTGGCCCGGGCCCTCGGGCGGCCGTAGGTTGTCGGGCTCCCTCGGCGACTCTCGCCGCGTTCCGCGCCGGCGAGGCGCACGTCCCGACTCTCAGAAGGCCCCCGCTCCGATGGCACGCAAAGACCAGATCACCGGCAAAGGCCCCATGTCGGGCAACCACGTCTCGCACGCGAACAACAAGGTCCGCCGGCGCTTCGAGGTCAACCTCCAGAAGAAGCGCTTCTACGTCGCCGACGAGGACCGCTGGGTGACGCTGCGCGTCTCGGCGCAGACGATCAAGACGATCAACAAGAAGGGCGTCTCCGCCGTTCTCCGCGAGGCCCGCGCCGCGGGCGTCTCCCTCTAAGCATTCGGCCGCGGCGCTTACGCGCCGGCTGCACCCTCTACGACGATGGCAAAAGGCAAGGACGCGCGCATCCAGGGGATCCTCGAGTGCACCGAAGCACCAGGCACGTCGCGCTACTCGACGATGAAGAACCGCCGCAACACGACGGCGCGCATGGAGCTCAAGAAGTACAACTCGAAGCTCCGCAAGCACACCGTCCACCGCGAGATCAAGTAGGCGAATGCCGGACGCTCGCGCGTTAGGCCGTTCCCTCCGTTTCTCCGTGCGCCCGGCGCACACATCCCCGCCCACCGATGGCAAAGAAGGTTTCGAAGAACCAGCGCACGAACCGTGGCGCCGGCGCCGAGGCGAAGCAGATGGCCAAGGTCATCGTCGCGTCGAAAAAGCAGAACGGCCAGTTCGAGTTCCGCTCGAAGATGGTCGAGGCGAGCCAGGTCCAGGACGAGCTCAAGGCCGCCCGCGCGGTCTAGGCTCACCGGCCAGCGTTCCCTGCATGCGCCCCCGCGGCGCCGCACCCCCGGGGTGCCCGCCGCCGCCGAGGCGGCCCCGCACGGTGGGGCCGCCTCGTTCGCGTTGAGGGCGCTGGATGTCAGTCGCGCCGCGCGGCGAGCCAGCCCGCGACGCGCGCCTCGGTCGGCCACATGATCGCGGCGAAGGCGACGAACGGAACGGCGTAGGCTGCTGCGAGGACGTTGCCCGTCAGAAAGACCACAAGGCCGGCAAGGATCGCCGACGACTCGGCGGCTGCCATGGCCGCGACGCCATGCGTGCGGGCCGTCGCGAGTGCCGCCGCCTCTGAGGGAGCCGCGGCGACTCGGGTCCGCATTCGCGCCAGGAGCGCGAACGCGGCGACCATCGCCGCGGCGCTGTAGAGGGCGCAGACGTAGAACGCCGCATCGGCGCGGTCCGCCATCGGGTGCGTCTCGGCCGAGACGGCTAGGACCGTCAGGACGGTCAGCGCCGAGAGGCCGCCGAGCGTGACGGCGGCCCACAGGGCGCGGAGCGAACGGGCGGCAGGAGCAGACATGGCGCGTGCGAGAACGTCCGGGGAAGGTAGAGCGCCGCGGGGGCCGTATCTTGACGCCGTGCCCTGCGCGGGCCGTGCCACGGGGCGCGTGCTGCGGGGCGTTCGGGGCGTAGCTCAGCCCGGTAGAGCGCTCGCTTTGGGAGCGAGAGGTCGTCGGTTCGAATCCGGCCGCCCCGACCCGGACGGCCCGCCCCGCACAGGTGCGGTGCCCGTCCCGGTAGCTAAACGGATAAAGCAACAGCCTTCTAAGCTGTCGATTCCAGGTTCGAGTCCTGGCCGGGACGCCTCGGGGCCGTCGCAGGGACGCGTCTGCTACCCTTCGACGCCCTGTAGCGTCACGACGAACGTCAGCGTCGCGTTCGGTGGGATGTCCGGCGGCGAGCCCATCGCGCCGTAGCCCTGCTCGGGCGGCACGACGAGCGTCTTGGTCTCGCCGACGTGCATGCCGGCGATGCCCGTCCGAAAGCCGTCGATCACGTCGGAGAGGGCGAAGCGGGCGCCCGTCGCTTCGTCGAAGACGGTCCCGTCGGCGAGCGTGCCGCGGTAATCCACGATGACCGTGCTCGCCGGCGTCGCGATGCCGGGCGTGCCCGGACCGGTACTGGTGCCAGTCGCCGGGCTGGAGTCGGAGCCGCAGCCGGAGAGTATGGGCACGACGAGCGCCGCGGCGGCGAGCAGGAAGCGGAGTCGAAACAATGCTGTGTGGGCTATGGGGCGGCGAACCTACGACCGCAACAGTTGGAGAATGGTACGGGTTATGCCCGGAACGCAGAGCCGGGCTCCGGCCGCTGCGCACGCCGGGCAGCGACGGGCACCGGCACGCCTGTGTTACGATTCGGCTCCGCCGCGCTCCGTTCTCACCGATGGCCGAACCCGCCCGCTCCGCTCTGCTGCTCGACTGGTTCGTGCCCGACACGCTCGCCGCCGACGGGCCGGGCGCGGCTGCGGACGCACCCGGCCTGCGCCGCCGTGCCCGCATCGTCGCCGCGGTGAGTGGACTCTCCGTCGCAACGATCACGGCGATGGCCGTCCCGCTGAGCATCTCCGGGACGCCCGCGCAGGTCGTGCAAGCTGTCATGGCCGTCGGGCTGTGCGTCGCTGCGCTGGGGCTGCTGCGGCGCGGCCACGTCGAGCCCGCGGCGTGGCTGGCGACCCTCACGCTGACCGCGACCCCCGTCGCGCAGGCCGCGCTCGACGTCGGCATCCGTGACCCTGTTCTGGCGCTGATCATCATCGCGCCGATGGTCGCCGCGATGGCGTCCGGCCTGCGGCTGGCCATCGTGAGCGCCGTTCTGGGCATCGCAGGGGCAGGGGCGCTGCTCACGCTCCACGTGCTCGGGCTGGCGCCGGAGCCGATCTCATCGCCCGACGCTGTCGCGTGGTACGCGTTCGCCGTGCCGGGCCTCGGAGCCATCTTGTCGGCCGGGGCAGGTGCCCTTTACGTCCGCCATACGGGCTCCGCGATCGACCGTGCCGAGACAGAGGCCGTGCAACTGGGCTCTGCGCTCCGCGCGTCCGAGGAGCGCTACCGCTCGCTCGTGGACAGCCTCCCGATCGGGATGTACCGGACCGCGCCCGACGGCCGCGTCCTGCTCGCCAACCTCGCGATGGCGCACATGATCGGCGCCGAGTCCGTCGATGCCGCCCTCGACCTCAACGCGGCGGCGCTCTATGCGGACCCCGCCGAGTGGACGGCGTTCCAGAACGCCATCCTCAAGACGGGCTTCGTGCGGCGCTACGAGACCGAGTGGCGCACGCCCGGCGGGCGCCTGCGGCAGGTGCGCATCGACGCCCGCGTGACGCTCTCGCCGGACGGCCAGCCGCTCTACTACGAGGGCGCCGCCGAGGACATCACGGCCGAGCGCCGCGCTCGCGCTGCGCTCGCCCACAGCGAGGCCCGCTTCCGGGCGCTCGTTCAGCACTCGTCGGACCTCGTCGTGGTCCTCGCCCACGACGCGCGTCTGACATACGTCAGCCCGGCCGCCGTGCGCCTGCTCGGCGTCGAGGCCGAGCGCCTCGTCGGCCGCGACGCGCTCTCGCTCGTCCACCCCGATGACCGCGACACCGCCCGCGCGAGCCTCGCACGCATGTCGCGCAGCTCCGCAGGCTCAAGCACCGTCCCCGAGGGTGCGCCTGAGTCCCGGACTGAGCTGCGCCTGCGACACGCCGACGGCCACTTCGTCTATGCCGAGGGTGTCGGGACGGCGCTCTACCACGACCCGGCCGTCGGAGGGCTCGTGCTCAACCTTCGCGACGTGACGGACCGCAAGCGCGCTCAGGCCGTCCTCGTACAGGCCAAGCGCCAGGCCGAGGAGGTCGCCCACCTCAAGAGCACCTTCCTGGCTAACATGAGCCACGAGATCCGGACGCCGCTAACGGCCATCCTCGGGTTCTCGGACATTCTCTCGGACGAGATCACGGACCCGCAGCAGCAGGAGTTCGTCGAGCTCATCTCGCGTTCGGGCCGCCGGCTCATGGACACGCTCAACTCGGTCCTGGACCTCGCCCGCTTGGAGGCCGGTCGCGGCGACCTCGCCTGCGTTCCGATGCGCGTCGGCGCCGCCGCTGAGGAGGCCGCGACGCTCATGGGGCCCGCCGCGGCCGAGCGCGGTCTCACCATCACCGCCCGCGTCGCCGCACCCGACGCCCTCGCCGCGCTCGACGACGCCGCATTCGCGCGTGTGCTCCACAACCTCGTCGGCAACGCCCTCAAGTTCACCGAGACCGGCGGCGTTACGATCCACGTCGACGAGGACGCCGGGCACGTCGTCGTCCGCGTCGTCGACACGGGGATCGGCATCGATGAGGCCTTCCTGCCGCGCCTCTTCGGCGAGTTCGAGCAGGAGTCGACGGGCGTCGAGCGGACGCACGAGGGCGCCGGCCTCGGCCTCGCCATCTCGCGCCAACTCGTCGAGCGCATGGAGGGCACGATCGCTGTCGAGAGCGCCAAGGGCGTCGGGACGACGTTCACGCTGACGTTCCCGCGCCTCGGCGCCGAGGCCCCGGCGCCGCCGGATCGCCCCCACGTCCTCGTCGTCGACGACAACGAGCAGGCGCGCCTCGTCGCGACGCGCGTGCTGGACGCGGCGTACACGGTCACCGAGGCCGTCTCGGGCGCCGATGCGCTCGCCGCGGCCCGCCGGGCCCGTCCGGACGTCGTCCTGCTGGACATCAACCTCGGCGAGGCCGCCTCGGGCGAGGACGTCCTCCGTGAGATCCGCGCCGACGTGCGCCTCGCGGGGCTCCCGGTCGTCGCCGTGACGGCGTTCGGCATGGCGGGCGACCGCGCCCGCTTCCTGGGTCTCGGCTTCGACGACTACGTGACCAAGCCGTACACGCGCGACCGGCTGCTCGCGGCGGTCGCAGCAGGCATCGCCGGCCCCCGGCCCCCGGTCGCCGTCGAGCAGACTGCCGTCCAGGCAGCCTAGGCCGAGGCCCGCGCGGAGCGGGCACCCGGCGCGCTGGGACGCCGTACCGTGCCTGTCCCGCCTGCCCCGCCCGATGCCTCTCCGCTCTGCCGGCCCGTCCCGCCTCGTCTGCGTCCTCGGTGGGGGCCTAGCGGGCCTCGCCGCCGCCCACGCGCTCGCCGCGGCCGGCGTCCCCGTCGTCGTGCTGGACAAGAGCCGCGGCGTCGGCGGGCGGGCGGCGACGCGCTGGCGCGACATGCCCGGCCCCGACGGCGTCAGCGTCCGGTGGCGCGTGGACCACGGCGCGCAGGTGTTCACGCCCGAGCCGGGCTCGGCCGCGGACCGTCTCGCGCGGTCGGTGCTCGCGCCGGATGCCCTCGCGGAGATCGCTGGTCCCGTCGTCCCGTTCTCCGACGACGGCGCCCTCCGGCCCGACGACGCCCGCACGGCCGGCCCGCCGCGGCTCGCCGTCGCGGGTGGCTACGCCGCGCTCGGCCGCGCGCTCGCCGATGCGGCGCCGGGCCTCGACCTGCACCTCGGCACGACGGCAACGCGTCTCGCGCGCACCGATGACGCCTGGAGCGTCGAGGGGACGGTCGGAGACCAGACGGTCGTGCTCGGGCCGTTCGCCGCCGTCGTGCTCACCCCGCCAGCCCCGCAGGCGGCGGCCCTCGTCGCCACGAGCGACTTCGACGCACCGACGCGCGACGCGCTCGCGGCGGCGCTCGATGCGAGCGTCTACCGCGCCCAGTTCTCGGTCGTGCTCGCGTTCGCCGAGCCGGTCCGGCTGCCGCACGGCGCCTACGCGCTCGTCAACGCGCTGCCAGGCCGCCCGCCCGCCGCCGATGCCCCGCCACGGCGGGTGCCGCACGCCGTCGCCTGGCTCGCCGACGAGACTCGCAAGCCCGGCCGTGCGCCCGACGGGGCGGGCCTGCTCGTCGCCCAGATGTCGGACCCGTGGACGCGCGCGCACTACGACGACGACCGCGCGGACGTCGTCGCGGCGGCGAGCGCGCACGTCGAGGCGCTCGTGGGGCGCGCCCTGCCGGTGCCGCTGTGGACCGACTCGCAGCGGTGGCGCTACTCGCTGCCCGCCGCCGCGGTGCCCTGCGCAGCGCTCGGGGCGGCCGAGGTGCTCGGGGTGTTCGTCGCCGGGGACGCCGTCGCCGGGCAGGGGCGCGCGCACCTCGCCCTTGACAGCGGCCTCGCCGCGGCCGCTCGCCTGCTCGCTGCCCGCTCGCTCCCCGCGAGCTGACGCCCCCTTGCCTGTGTCTACGCGCCCCGACATCGTCCTGCCTCGCCCGGCCAACCGGACGGCCACGCTCGCGTGGGACGGCGTCGTGGCCGTCGCCGCGACCGCCGCGGCGCTGTTCGTGCCGTTCGCCCTCCTCGGCGGGACGGCCGCAGCCCTGCACGTCGTCGTCTACGAGGCCGTGTTCACGGCCGTGTTCACGCTCGACGTGGGCGTGCGCCTCGTCCGGCTGCGGACGTCGCCGCGGCGCGTGTCCCGCGTGGCGCTCGCGGCCGACATCGCCGCGGCGCTCCCGTTCGTGCTGCTCGGCGCGCCGCGCGTGTGGCTCCTGCTGCGTGTGCTCAAGGTCGTCCGCGTCTGGGGCGTCGTCCGCGACATGTCGCGGCACCACGCGGGCCTCTCGGCGCGCTTCCGACTGGGGGCGTTCCTGTACGGCCTCGCGCTCGTCGTCCACGGGCTGACGTGCGGCTTCGTCGCCCTCGGCGGCGTCCGCGGCTCGGCGACGCCGTACCTCGACGCGCTCTACTGGGCCGTGATGACCGTCACGACGGTCGGCTACGGCGACATCACGCCCGTGACGCCCGTTCAGAAGGCCTTCGCCATCGGGGTGATGCTCCTCGGCGCGGGCGTCTACGCGTTCCTCATCGGCAACATCGCGTCGCTGCTGAACAACCTCGACCCGCTGCGGGCCGCCCACGTGCAGCAGCAGGAGCGCCTCGGGGCGTTCATGCACTACCGCGCGCTCCCGCGGCCCATCCAGCAGCGCGTGCAGGCCTACTTCGACTACCTCTGGGACCAGCACCTCGTCTCGGACGAGGACACGACGCTCGCCGAGCTGCCGCCGGCGCTCCGCGAGGAGGTCGCGCTGCACCTCCGCCGGGACCTCGTGCTCAACGTGCCCCTCTTCCGCGACGCCTCGGATGCGTTCGTGCGCGACGTGGCCCTCCAGATGACGTCGTTCGTGTGCCTGCCCGGCGACGTGATCGTGCGGGCCGGCGACCGCGGCCACGAGATGTTCTTTCTCGCCCGCGGCGCCGTCGAGGTCGTCGCAGACGACGGGACGGTCCTGAACACGCTCCAGAGCGGAGACTTTTTCGGCGAGATCGCCCTCGTCACGTCGGCCCTGCGGACGGCGACCGTCCGCGCGGTCGCCCCGAGCGACCTCTACGTCCTCGACCACGCCACGTTCGAGCGCGTCGCGGCCGACTACCCCGAGGTTGCGGCGACGGTCCGCGCCGAGGCCGAGCGCCGCCGCACGTCCGACGAGGCGCGGTAGCGCGGGACGTTACGGAAGTACCCCGATGTCTCGTCGTAGCAGTCGGCAGCCTCATCGTAGCACCTGATGTCTCGGCGTAGTAGCCGGCGGGCTCGGTGTAGCGGTTGGCGGGTTCTGGGAAGCGCTCCGAAAGGTCCG
>DASWMO010000030.1:0-14246 GCA_036399715.1 Rubricoccaceae bacterium | reverse complement strand
CCTCGGCCTGCACGACGACCTCGCCGAGGCCCGCGCTGCTCAGGGACAGCTGGCGGTCGATCTGGACCGTCTGGCCCAGGGCGACGACGACGCCTTCCACCGTCTGCGCGTCGTAGCCGACGTATGAGAACGTGACGGCGTACGTGCCCGGATCGAGGGCGAGGCGGTAGGCGCCGTCGAGGTCGGTCGTGGTGCCCATCCCCAACGCCGGGATGGCGACCGTCGCGCCGATGAGCGTCTCGCCGGTCTCGGCGTCGAGGAGCGTCCCGACGAGGGCGCCGCGCTGGGCCTGCGCCGCAGACGACGACAGGAGGGCGACGAGCGCGAGCGCGCTCAGCCAGAGGCACGTGCGGCGGAGGGAAACAAGCGGCATGGGAGGTGGGGTTCGGGCGCGACGGTGCGCCCCTGGGAGCCTTGCCACCGGACCGTGGGAGTCCGAGTGCCCGTCTGGCGGACAGGCTACAGGGGGCGTGTTGCGGCATCGTGTCCGCGCCGTTACCGGAGCGTGTTCGTGCCGTTACCGCAGCGTGTCCCGGGATGCGCCCCGAATCCGCAATCGGGCCGCACGCCGTGTCGTTCCTTGTTGCAACACACACTCGCGCCTCACTGCCCACGTCCCCGCTCCGCACGGCCGGCACGCTCTTCGCCCTCTGGCTGATGGTCTTTACGGCCGCGAGCCAGACCATCCTCGTGACGCCGATCCTGCCGCTCATCGCGGACGAGCTGGGCGTGCCTGTCGGCGGGCTCGGGCCGCTCGTGTCGGTGTACTCGGTCGTGCTCGCGCTCGCGGCGCTCGTGATGGGGCCCGTCTCGGACCGCATCGGGCGCAAGCGCGTCATGGCGATCGGCTCGGGCGTGCTGGCGCTCGTGCTCGCCGGCCACAGTCTCGCGGACACGTACGAGCGCCTGCTGGTCGCCCGCGTCCTCGCCGGCGCGGGCGGCGGGATGCTCTCCGGCGCGGCCGTGAGCTACGTCGGCGACGCGTTCCCGTACGCGCGCCGCGGCTGGGCGACGGGCTGGGTGATGTCCGGCGTGCCGTTCGGGCTCGTCCTCGGCATCCCCGTCGGGCGCATCCTGGCGGTCGGGCTGGGCTTCCGCGCGCCGTTCGTCTCGTTCGCGGCCGTGATGGCCGTCGCGTTCGTGCTCGTGCTGACGGTCGTCCCGCAGCCGGACGTCGAGCGGACCGAGCGGCCGACCGTCGGCGGGGCGCTGCGGCTCTACCGCGACCTGCTCCGGCGGCCCGGGCCGGCGATGGCGGCACTGCTGTACTTCGTGATGTACGCCGGCCTCGGCCTGCTCATCGTGTACATGCCGGCGTGGCTCTCGGACCGCTTCGACCTCGCCCTCGCGTTCGGCGGGCGGCCCCTCACGCTCGGTGGGCTGCCCGTCGACTTTATCGCGCTGCTGTTCTTCGCCGGCGGGCTGGCGAGCATCCTCATCGGTCCGCGGGCGGGCGCGCTCTCGGACCGCGTCGGGCGGCGGCCGCTCGTGCTCGCGTCGAGCGTCGGGCTGACGGTCCTCGCGGCGCTCGTCCCATTCGTGCTCGCCGAGCGCTGGATGGCGGTCGTGCTGTACGTCGTGCTGATGTCGCTCTTCGCGATGCGGATGGCGCCGTTCCAGGCCCTGCTGACGGCCCTCGTGCCGGCCTCCGAGCGCGGCGCGTTCCTCTCGCTCACGATCGCCGTCGGGCAGATCGGCACGGCCCTCGGCGCGACGCTCGGCGGCGTCCTCTACGGCCGCTACGGGTTCACGGCCAACGCGCTCGCCTCCGCGGCCACGATGGCGCTCATGGCCGTGCTCGTCTGGACGCACTTCCCCGAGGCGGTCGAGGCGGAGACGGTCCCGGTATAAACACACGCGGGGGCGGCCCGGCGTCGCCGAACCGCCCCCGCAGAGCGTGCACCAAGCGGCGCTCAGCCGCCGAGCGCGAAGCGGACGAACCGCCGCAGGCCCGCGCCCTTCGAGGCGAGCATCTTCTCGACCGTCATCGAGGAGTCCTTGACGAACGGCTGCTCGACGAGGACGTTGTCCTTGAAGTAGCGGTTCAGCTTGCCCTCGGCGATCTTGTCCAGCATCGCCTCGGGCTTGCCCTCCGCGGCAGCCTGGTCGCGGCCGATGGACAGCTCCTTGGCCTGAACCTCCTGCGGCACGTCCGCGCGGACCGCAGCGATGGGGTTCATTGCCGCCGCCTGCATGGCCACGTCGCGGCCGGCATCGGCCACGTCCGAGCCCGTCATCTCGACGAGCACGCCGAGCTTGGCGCCGGGGTGGATGTAGTCCACGACCGTCCCGCCCTCGGCCGCCGTGAGGACGGCGACGCGGCGGACGTCGATCTTCTCGCCGACCTGACCCGTCTTCTGGACGAGCGCGTCGGCGACGGACTGGCCGTCGAGCGTCGCCGCGCGGAAGGCGTCGAGCGACTCGGGGCGCGTCTCGAGCGCGAGGGCCGCGAGCGACTCGGCGAACGACACGAAGTCCGCGTTGCGGGCGACGAAGTCGGTCTCGGAGTTGACCTCGACGAGCACGCCCGTCGTGCCGTCGGCGGAGACGGCCGAGACGATGGCGCCCTCGGTCGCGTCGCGGTCCGAGCGGGCGGCGGCGACTTTCTGGCCCTTCTTGCGGAGCAGGTCGATGGCCTGGTCGAAGTCGCCGTCGGCCTCGGTGAGGGCCTTCTTGCAGTCCATCATGCCGACGCCCGTCGCCTCGCGGAGGCGCATCACGTCTTTGGCGGAGATTGCCATTGTCTTGAGAGTCTGGGGTAGAAATAGGGAGAGGAGAGAAGAGGGTCGGCGGGCCGGCTCTCCTCCCTCCTCTCGGAGCGGAAGCGGGGCACGCGGCCCCGCCGGTTACGCCTCGCCGCGGCCGGCCTCGGCGTCGGCCATCGTCACGACGGGCTCGTCGGCGCCCTCGGCCTCCTGCGCGGCCTGGCCCTTCTCGGCGAGCTCGGCCATCTCGGAGGCGCGCGTGGCAGCCTCGACGGCGGCCATGTCGCGGGCGGTGTCGCCGGCCTTGGCGCCTTCGATGCACGCGTCGGCGATGACGCGCGTGAAGAGCTGGACCGACTTCATCGCGTCGTCGTTGGCCGGGATCGGGAAGTCCACGAGGTCCGGGTCGACGTTGGAGTCCACGAGCGCGATGATCGGGATGCCGAGCTTGCGCGCCTCGTCGACGGCGATGTGCTCGCGCTTGACGTCGACGACGAAGAGAGCGCCGGGGAGCTTGCCCATGTCGTCGATGCCGCCGAGGACGCGGTCGAGCTTCTCAAGCTCGCGCGAGCGCATGAGGCGCTCCTTCTTCTTGAGCTGCGCCGCCGTGCCGTCGGCCTCCTGGCGGCGGAGCGTCTCCATCCGCTTGAGCGAGCCGCGGATAGTCTGGAAGTTGGTCATCATGCCACCGAGCCAGCGGTCGACGGCGAACGGCTGGCCCGCGCGCTCGGCCTCGGTCTTGACGACCTCCTGGGCCTGCTTCTTGGTCCCGACGAACAGGACCTTGCGGCCGCGGCTCGTGAACCGCGTCGCGGCGTCGGCGGCCTCGTCGAGCAACTGCTGGGTCTGCTTCAGGTCCAGAATGTGGATCCCGTTGCGCTGCATGAAGATGTACGGGGCCATCTTCGGATTCCACCGGCTCGTGAGGTGCCCGAAGTGGGCGCCGGCGCGGAGGAGGTCTTCGATTGAGACGCGAGGCATTGCGTAGCAGGCCGGGCCTGCGGGTGTGCACCCCGAAAGGCGCGAGGTTGACCGCCCCTGCCGTCGTTCAGCGTTCCGATCCCGTGTGTCGCCTTACGAGAGGCTAGCGGGACACCCGGAACGCTGTCGGGCAGGGTGAGGGATTGAATGGCAGGCCGAAGGGCCCGAGCGGACAGCAACGCCGAGCGCCCGGAGACTCCGCACCCGCGAAGCGCCTTAGCGCTTCGAGAACTGGAACTTCTTGCGGGCCTTGGGCTGCCCGTACTTCTTGCGCTCGACCATACGCGGGTCGCGCGTGAGGTAGCCGGCGTCACGGAGCGGCTTGCGGAGCTCGTCGTTGAACTCGACGAGGCAGCGGGCGATGCCGAGCTGGATCGCGCCGGCCTGGCCCGTGAGGCCGCCGCCCTTGGCGTTGACGAGCACGTCGAACTGGCCGCGGAGCTCGGTCAGGTCGAGGGCCGCCGTCGCGGCGCGCTGGCGGATCTCCGTGGGGAGGTACTCGGCCAGCGGCTTCTTGTTGACGACGACGTTGCCCGAGCCGGGGCGGAGGTAGACCCGCGCGACGGCCGTCTTGCGGCGGCCGACGGCCTGAAACTGGTTTGCGATGGACGTTGCCATAGGAGATATCGGGGGCGGGCGCCTAGCGCTCGAAGGTGAGCGGTTCGGGCTGCTGGGCCGCGTGCGGGTGGTCCGGACCGGCGTAGACGTTGAGCTTCGAGATCATCTGGCGGCCGAGCTTCGTCCGCGGGAGCATGCCCTTGACGGCGTTCTCGACGATGAACTCGGGCTTGGCCTGGCGGACCTCCTTCGGCGAGGACAGCTTGACGCCGCCCGGGAAGCCGGTGTGGCGGAAGTACTGCTTGTCGGTCTCCTTCTTGCCGGTGAAGCGGACCTTGTCGGCGTTCACGACGACGATAAAGTCGCCCGTGTCGACGTGGGGCGTGTACTCGGGCTTGTGCTTGCCGCGGAGGATCGTCGCGATGCGGGCGGCGAGCCGGCCGACGACTTCGTTCTCGGCGTCGACCACGTACCACTTCTGGTCGATGCCGCCGGGGACGCCGGCCGGCTTCGCGGAGAAGGTCTTGAACGAGGTGGTGTTCATGTCGGAGGCGGACTCGGTCCGCGAGGGCAGGGCCGCCACGCGGCGGGCGGAGACGCAACCGCCCGCATGCCGGCTCGGCCAGCAGTAAGGGGCGGGCCGCGCGGGTGCACGGCTGTGGGCAGTAGAGCCGGGGAAGCTAGACCGCCGGGGCCTCCGGGGGCAACCGAGAGACCTTCGCAAAGGCAGTCGATGGGCGGGTTAACCCATTCTTCCCCGTGTAGAGCCGCACCTCTATCTTGACCGCTCGCCTGCCTGCTGTCTGTGCGCGACCTCGCCCGCCTCGCTGCCGCCCTCCCATTCTCGCTGGACGACACCGATGCGGCGGCCGCCGCCTTCGCGGCCGGCCGTTCCGGCGATGCGGGCGCTCGCCGCGATGCCGACCTCTGGGCGTACATCTGGACGCTTCGTTACATCGCGCGCAAATTCCTGACCGAGCGCGTCGGCGAGCCGAGCGACGTGGACGCCGTCGAAACGCGCGCACTCGAGGGCGTCCGAAAGGTCTGGGATGCCGTCGAGGATGCGGCGCGCTTTCCGAGCTACGTCTCCAAGGTCTGCAAGAACGCCGTGCTGACACACCGCGCCCGCCGCCGGACGATGGTCGAGGCCGACGAGACCGTCCTCGGGCCGGCCTTCGACGACGAGCGGTTCGACCAAGACGCCGTGATCGTACGTCGTGACGTCGTGACCGCTATCGCGGACCTGCCCCCGGCCGTCCGGGCCGTCGCCACGATGCGGTTTCTGGACGCCGTCGGATACGAGGACATCGCCGAGGCCACGGGCCACCCGCTCCCGACCGTCCGCGCGTACCTCTCGAAGGCGGTCGCCCGGTTGCGCGAGGCGCCGCACCTGCGGGCCCACTTTTTCGACGACGTGCTGCCTCCAGGCGCGCTCGCCAGATAAATCCCGCCGCGATGGTTACGTCCGGCCGCCGGCCGAGTCTCGCCGGGCGTCCACCCCTCCCTTCCCGTGTCCTCTCTCTCCGACCGCCTCGACGACTACGCCGCGCTCCCGCCTGACGAGCGCGCGGCCGCCGCGCGCGACGCCGCGGCGCTGCCCGAGCACGCCGACCGGCTCGCCGAGGCGCGCGCCGTCGCGTCCCTCCTCGATGCCGCCGCGGACGCCCGCCCCGGGCGGGCCGTCTCTGAGGACGACCTCGCGGCCTACCTCGCCGACCACGCCCTCGGGCTCGTCCCACCCGACGCGGACCGCGTCGAGGCCGCGCTCGCGGCCGATCCGGGCCTCCGCGACGCGGCGGACCGCATGCGGGCCCGACTCGCGAACCTCGACGCTCACACCGCTGGGGCTGAGTCTGCGGAGGCGCAGTTCGAGCGCCTCTTCGGCCACACGCTCTCCCCGCCCGACGCGGCGCCGTCCCCCGAGGCGCCGCGCGAGGCCCATCGGAACGGGAACGCTCGCCACGCGGCCCGCACGTCCGCGGACCGGGCTGCCGACCGGACGGCTGCCGCCCCGCCTCGGGCCGCCCGCTCGGGCGCCGGTCGCCGCGTGCTCGTGCTCGCCGCGGCCCTCCTCGTCGCCTACGGCGGCCTCGCGGCCGTCTCGGCGTCGCAGCAGACGGACCGTGCGCGCCTCGCGGATCTCGCCGACCTCGCGTCCTACGCGCCCATCGAGACGCGCGGCGCCGACGCCGACCCGCTCGCCGCGCGCCTCGACGCCGCCCTCGACGGCGTCGAGGAGGCGCGCCGGACGACGCTCGGCCTGTTCCCCCGGTTCGACAGCGCCCGGCTCGACGCGGCCGCGGTCGACCTGGCCGGGATCAGCAGCGCGGCCGACCCGGGCTCGTCCGTCTCGCAGGAGGCGCGCTTCGCCCTCGCCCGCGTGCGCCTGCATCAGTCCCGCGACGACGAGGCCGTGCGCCTGCTCGCCGGGCTCGTCCGCGAGCAGAGCTACCGCGCGGCCGAGGCACGGCGCCTGCTGGACGCGATCCGGACCGCGCCCGGCGCCTGACGGTCAGGCGTCGGCGGGTTCGGCGACGAGTTGCTGGCCCGAGGTCTAGGCGTCGGCGAGTTCGGCTTCGAGCTGCTGCTTGCGGGCCATCGTCGCGTAGGTCCCGCCGCGGGCGACGAGTTCGTCGTGGGTGCCGCGCTCGGCGATGCGGCCGTCGTGGAGGACGACGATCTGGTCGGCGTCCTGGACGGCCGAGACGCGGTGCGAGACGATCACGACCGTCCGCTGGCCGAACTGGCGGCGGAGGTGGGCGAGGATCGTCGCCTCGGTCCGCGTGTCGACGGCCGAGAGGGCGTCGTCGAAGAGGAGGACGCGGGGGCGGCGGATGAGGGCGCGGGCGATGGCCGTGCGCTGCTTCTGCCCGCCCGAGAGCGTCACGCCGCGCTCGCCGACGACCGTGTCGAAGCCCTGCGGGAAGTCTTCGACGTTGGCCGTGAGGTCGGCCTCGTCGGCGGCCTGGCGGATGTCGGCCTCGGTCGCGTCCGGGGCGCCGAAGGCGACGTTGTGGCCGACGGTGTCGGAGAAGAGGAAGACCTCCTGCGGGACGACGCCGATGGCGCCGCGGAGCGTGGCGAGCGGGACCTCGCGCACGTCGCGGCCGTCGAGGCGGACGGCGCCGGCGGTCGGGTCCATGAGGCGGGGGACGAGCTGGACGAGCGTGGACTTGCCCGCGCCGGTGCGGCCGACGATGCCGAGGCTGGTGCCGGCGGGCACGTCGAGGGAGACGCCGTCGAGGACGGGCGGGCCGTCGGGGGTGTAGCGGAAGGTGACGTGGTCGAACGTCAGGCGTCCTTCGGCGGACGTGATGGCAGGGTCTGTTGCCTCGGAGTCGGCGACATCGGGCTGGGCGTCGAGGACGTCGAGGAGGCGCGACATGGAGGCGCTGGCCTGCTGGATCATCGAGACGACGTAGCCGAACGAGGCGACGGGCCACGTGAGGATCGTGACGTAGATGAGGAACTCGGCGATGTTGCCGAGGGACAGCTCGCCGGCGATGGCGAGGCGCCCGCCGACGGCGACGACGAGGACGGTGCTCGCGCCGATGAGGACCATCAGGACGGGCCGGAAGACGGCGTCGATGCGGGCGAGGGCGAGGGAGCGGTCCTGGTAGTCCGTGCTCGTCTCGTCGATGCGGCGGGCCCAGGTCTCTTCCTGGGCGTAGGCTTTGACGACGCGGATGCCGGAGAGGGCCTCCTGGACGCGGCTCGTGAGCGTGGAGTAGGACCGCTGGCGCTCGTCCGTGCGGACGTGGATCATCCGGCTGACGTAGAACACGGCGATCGCGAGGATCGGCATCGGCAGGAGCGACCAGAAGGTGAGCTCGGGCGAGATGGCGATCATGACGGCGAGGGCGGTCACGATGGCGGCGACGGCCCGGGCGAGGTACATCAGGGCCGGACCGACGTACTGGCGGACGCGCTCGATATCTGAGGTGGCGCGCGTCATCACGTCGCCGGTGGGGTAGCGGTGGTAGAAGGAGCCGGAGAGCGTCTGGAGGTGGGCGTAGAGGCGGTTGCGGAGGTCGAACTCGATGTGGCGGCTCGCGACGACGACGAGGCGGCGCATGAGGAACACGAACAGGCCCGAGAGGGCGCTGAGGGCGACGGCGAGGGCGCCGAGCAGGACGAGCGCGCTCCGTGCATGAGCGTAGACGGCGGCCTCGGCGGGCGTGCCGCGGACGAGGCCGTGAACGGCGACCATGCGCGGGATGGCGTCGACGGCCTCGCGGACGGTGACGGGGACGACGAGGGCGAGCAGGCTCGACACGAGGGCGCAGACGAGGCCGGGCCCGATGAGCCAGCGGTAGCGCCAGAGGTCGGCGTTGAGGCGGAGGAGGGGGGACGCCATGCGGGGCGGGGGCCGGATCGGGTGCCGGGATCGGACGCGGGGTGGGGGGCGAAGGTCCCGCGTCCGGGGCGGGTCAGGAGCCGCGCTCCATGAGGCCGAGGACTTCGCGGAGCTGGGGCTTGTCCAGGAGCGCGTCGGTGGCGGCTTCGGCGAGTTCGGCGGCCTCGGCGCGGAGGGCGGCTTCGGCGGTCTGGCGGAGGGCGGTCGCGCGCTGGGACTCGCCGGCCTCGCGGATCTGGTCGTCCTCGGCGGACTCGGCGACGTCGAGGCGGGCGAGGGAGGCGGTGATGGCCTCGGGCGAGAGCGAGCGGATCGTGGCGAGGGCGGGGGTGTCGCGGACGGCCTCGTAGAAGCGGCGCGCGGCGACGAAGACGTCCGTCTCGTACGTCGGGAGCGGGCCGCCGAGCGCGAGCGCGGCGTGGCCGGCGGAGCCGCGCGGGTGGGCGCGGCGGGCGAGGCGGCGGTGGCGGACGAGCGGCGTGCGGACGGCGGCGGTGGCGATGGTGGAGGCCTTGCCGGCGGTGAGCTTCTCGTCGTTCTCGGTGGACTGGATGCGCATGGCGTCGCGGAGGGCGGCGACGAGGGCGAGGCCGTCGTCGCCGGCGGTCTTGCCGTAGCCGTAGTCCTTGAGCGCGGCGGCGATCTCGGCGTTGTCTCGGACGCCGGTGTACATGCGGGTGGTGAGGACGAGGAGGTCGGCGCCGGGGATGTTGTGGAAGGCGGGCACGGTCGTGGGGTGATGTGTGGACCGGAGAGGATACAGATTCGGTCGATATGAGGTGCAGATACTCGGGTCGGTCGGAAAGGCGGTCGGGTTGGCTGAAAAGCAGGTCGAATCGGTCGGAAAGCGGATCGGGTCGGTCGAAAAGGAACTCAGGTCGGTCAGAAAGTCAGTCGGGTTGAGTGGAAAGCGGGTCGGGTCGACCGGAAAGGAGGTCGGACCTGACAGAAAGTGTATCGGTATGGTCGGAAAGGGGGTTTGGGCGGCCGGAAAGGCGTCGGGCGTTGCGGGCAGGTGCGGGACGGGGTACCCTTCGGGCTCATAGCGCGGCGGGGCCATGCGGACATCAAGACAGGGCAGCGGGCCGGTGGCGAGCTTCGCACTCTTCGTGCTTTTGTTCGGCGTGGGAGCAACGGCACCGACAGCACAGACGCTCTCATGGGAGCGCGTGGGTGCCAGCACCATTGACCCCGAGCGGCCGTCGATCGCGCCCGACGGGACGATGTGGTCGTCGGGCAATTCGAGGGTGCGTAGCCTGAGGCCCCCCTATGGGCCCGATCAGCTCTGGACCGAGCACACCTACAGCACAAACGATCCCGTTTTTACGCTCGGCCAAGACACCCTCATCTCGACCCGGATCGGTCTCGTTCGGTCTCTCGACAACGGCGTGACCTTCCAGGGCGTCCCGTCGGACGACGTGGCACGAGTCAACTACTACACCGAGATCCCGGCGGGCGTGCCCGGCGCCGGCACTCTCCTCGCGGCTGACGGCCCCCTCACGTTCTGGTCCGTCTACTCGCACGACCGAGGCGCGACGTGGCACCGGACCCTGTTCCCGGACCCAAATAGCGAGGGCCCTAGCGCTCGCCGCCTCGCGGTCGTCCACACCGGGCCGCATGCCGGCCGCATTGTTGGTGCCGGCGCTTGGGGCTTGGCCACGAGCGATGACCGTGGTGTCTCGTTCCAGCGTGTGCCAGGCTACTACCAGTACTTCCGCTTCAAGGGCGACGCCATCGCCTGCCTCGGCGGTGCCGCGCCCGGCGGCGGGGACCGGCTCGTTGCCGCGATCATCGACCCGACGCGGCCGGGCCGCATCTCACGCGTGATCGTCTCTGATGACGGCGGCGACACGTGGCGAGAGACGTTCGGGCTGACCGGCGACCCGAACGCGGCGGCGTCGGAAGTCGTGGACATAGGGGGCGGCCGGGCGCTCATCGCGATGAACGGCGGGCACATCTGGGAGACGCAGGACGCAGGCGAGACGTGGGCGATTGTCGGTGTCGTGCCGGGCTCACTCATCGACCAAGGGCCGGAGGCGACTCGCAACGCGCGCGTGCTGTGGGCCTTCATCGGGCCGGACGGGCGGCTGTACGTCGGTGGGTTCGGGCTCGGCGGACGCAACCCCGGCTGGGCGTTCCGGACGGTGGCGCCGTACGTAGCTAGCGAGGCGGGGCCGGACGAGGCCGCAGGCGTGGGCGTGTCGGTGCGGCCGAACCCGGCGCGGGGGCGCGCCCTCGTGGCGCTGACGCTGGCCGAGGCGGGGCCGGTGCGCGTGGCCGTGGTGGACGTGCTCGGGCGCGAGGTCGCGGTGGTGCTCGACGGGGCGGCAGGGGCCGGCGAGACGGCGGTGCCGGTCGAGCCGGGGGCGTGGCCCCCCGGCGTGTACGTCGTCCGGGCGACGGCGGGGGCGCGGACGGCGACGGCGCGGCTCGTCGTGGCGCGGTAGGCGGGGGTTACCCGGCGAGGGCGTCGACGGCGGCCTCGGCCTCGGCGATGGCGGCCTCGGGCGAGGCGTCCGTCCCGTGCTCGACGCGCTCCCACGCGGCGGCGAGGCTCGCGAAGCCGACGTTGAGCGCGGAGCCGCGCATCTGGTGGGCGACGGTCTTCAGCGCGGCCGTGTCGCCCGCGGCGGCGGCCTCCCGTGCCCGCGCGATGAGGTCGGTCGCCGACGTACAGAACGTGTCCGAGAGCTCGGCGACAAAGTCGGGGTCGTCCTCGCCGAGCAGGTCGGTGACGTGGGCGCCGAGCGCGGCGCGGAGCGCGGCGGCGGGATCGGCGAGGCAGGTCGGGTCGGACATGAGCGCGGGAGGCTGGCTCGGGTACCTATCGGCGCCCGGCCGAGGTGCTTAAACCGCCGTCCGCCGTCGCGCGGCCGGTCCGTGCGGCCGCTACCTTTGGCGTCCCCCCGCCCGAGATCGCCGTGAGTCGCCTGTATTCCGCGTGGCTGGTCGCTGCCGCCCTCGTCGTCGTGTCCGGGTGCCAGTCGCACCGCGCGACGATCATCTACACGAACCGCCCCGCGCCGCCGTCTGCGGGTCCGGCCGCGCCCGTCTCCGCTCCTGTGGAGGTTGACGACATGCAACCGACGCTCGACGTCGCCGGGTTGCCCGGGCCGACGCGCGAGTTCCGCGGCGCGTGGGTCGCGACGGTCGCCAACATCGACTGGCCGTCGCGGCAGGGGATGCCGGCCGAGCGGCAGCAGGCCGAGCTCGTCGCGATCCTCGACCGGGCGGTCGAGATCGGTCTCAACGCGGTTGTGCTTCAGGTGCGGCCGGCAGCGGACGCGCTGTACGCGTCGGATCTGGAGCCGTGGTCGGCGTACCTGACGGGCCGCGAAGGCGAGGCGCCGGGCTACGACCCGCTGGCGTTTGCGGTCCAGGAGGCGCATGCACGCGGGCTGCAACTCCACGCGTGGGCGAACCCGTTCCGGGCGTCCATGCCCGGCGTCGGGCGGCACGACGCGGCGCACGTCACGCGGGCGCACCCCGAGTGGACCGTCCGCTACGGGGACCTCACGTGGCTCGACCCGGGCCAGCCGGCCGCGGTGGACCACTCGCTCGCCGTCCTGCGGGACCTCGTGACGCGCTACGACATCGACGGCCTCCACCTCGACGACTACTTCTACCCGTACCCGGTCGCCGGGGCCGACTTTCCCGACGCGGCGAGCTACCGCGCGGCGCAGGCGCAGGGCGAGACGCTCGGGCGGGCGGACTGGCGGCGGCAGAACGTCAACCGCTTCGTCGAGCGGCTGTACGGCGAGGTGCGGGCCGCGAAGCCGGACGTGCTGCTCGGCCTGAGCCCGTTCGGCATCTGGCGGCCCGGCTCGCCGGCCGGCATCACGGGCTTCGACGCCTACGCCGGCCTCTACGCCGACGCGCGGCTGTGGCTGCGCGAAGGCTGGCTGGACTACCTCGCGCCGCAGCTCTACTGGTCCCGCGACAGCCGCGGGCAGGGCTTCGACCGCCTGCTCGGCTGGTGGGGTGGGGAGAACACGCAGGGCCGCCACCTCTGGCCGGGCCTCTTCGACAGCCGCACGATGCCCGACGTGGGCACGTGGCGGCCGGCCGAGATCGTCGGGCAGGTCGAGTCCACCCGTACGTCGGGCGTCTCGACGGGCGTGGTGCATTACAGCTTCAAGTCGCTCGTCGAGAGCCGGGCGCTCGGCGGCGACCTCGCCGAGGCGGTCTATTCGGAGCCGGCGCTCGTGCCGCCGTCGCCGTGGCTCGATGCGGCCCCGCCGCCGGCTCCACGCGTGAGCGTCGAGGCGCGCCGCTCGGGCCGCGAGGTCACGGTCGCGCCGCGCGCGGGCGAGACCGTCCGGCACTTTGTCGTCCGGATGCGCCGCGGCGGCGTGTGGAACTGGCAGATCGCGGCCGGTGATGACCGCACGCACGCCGTCCCGGCGGGTATCGACGCCGTCGCCGTCTCGGCCGTGGACCGCGCGGGCAACGAGAGCCCGGCGACGGTCGTCGAGGTCGCGCCCTGACGGGCTGGCCCGCCTCTCGTCAGGCGCCCTGGACGGCACGGGCCGGATCGACACGCGCCGCGCGCGAGGCGGGGTAGAGTGCCGCGACGGCGCACAGCCCGACGGCGACAAGCGCGATGAGCGCGATGTCGAATGGCCGGACCGAGACGGGATAGGCGTCGATGACGAACTGGCCGGGGTCGGCGAGCTTGGCGAAGCCGAAGGCCTTCTGCGCGAACGCAAGCCCGAGCCCGAGCACGAGCCCGATGCCCGTCCCGATGCCGCCGACGAGGAGGCCTTCGAGCAGGAAGATGCGCCGCACGTCGGCTCGCGAGGCGCCCATCGCCTGGAGCGCGCCGAGATCGCGCTGCTTCTCGATCACGATCATCGTCAGCGCCCCGACGATCGTGAAGGCGGCCACGACGACGATGAGCAGCAGGATCGCGGACGCCGCCCACTTCTCGGCGCGCATGACGCCGTAGAGCGAGCCCTGGAGGTCGGACCACGTGCGGACCGTGAAGCGGCCGGGCGCGGCGGCGTCGAGGCGCTCTCGGAGCGCGGCGGCGACGGCCGGGGCGCGGTCGAGGTCGGCGAGGCGCACGTCGACGCCGCTGACGGTCCCGCCCATGCGGAAGATCTGCTGGGCGTCCGCGAGCGCGACGAAGACGTGCGTCTGGTCGTAGGTCGGCTCGAGTTCGAAGGTGCCGCGGACCGTGAAGGCGCGCTGGTCCGGCAGGCCGAACGGGTAGAGCGCGAGCGCCTGTTCGAGCGCGACGCCCGAGAGAAGGGTCACGCGGCTGCCCGAGACGCGGGCTGGCGAGCCGGGGGGCGACGCAGCAAAGGTGCCCGTGCGCGTCGCAAGGGCCTGCCCGACGACGATGCCTGCCTCGGACCCGCGGCGGGCGAGGTCGAACGCCCCATCGCGGATGGCCGCCCCGACGGCGGCGTCGAGCGCGCCGGGGTCGACGCCGCGGACGGTCACGACCTGGTTGAGCGTCCCGGCCGCCTCTGCCGTCAGCAGGGCCTGGCCCTCGACGAACGGCGTCGCCGAGACGACGCCGGCGTCGAGCCGCGCGAGGGCCGCGAGCGTGTCGGGCCGCGACAGCCCGCCGCCGCCCGTCGCCTCGATGCGCACGTGCGGGTCGTAGCTCACGAGCAGGTCCCGGACGACGTCGAAGA
>DASWMO010000029.1:0-28313 GCA_036399715.1 Rubricoccaceae bacterium | reverse complement strand
TGGGGTCATCAGACTCCATGTCGCATGCGACAAGGGTGGATGACAGTGTGAGCGCTGCGAGCAGCGCGAAGGCGTACGAAGTACGCATAACTATGTATGGGATAGATGAGAAAGACACAATGAGGCCTACATGGCCCCTGGAATAGATAATCGCCGACTATGAACCCTCCTAGATCATTGGGGAGGACAGACCAAGGCTTCGCCGGTGACAGTCCGGGATGTGCCCCGAGTCCAAATCGGCAGGTATAGTCCCTGCGCGTCAGTGGGAGCGTGGTGGCTCTCCTCGACCAGCCGTATCTCCCTGAGACACGGGGCTTGACGCGAGCGGGGACGAGAATAGGGTGCGGCCGGATTCCTGTCAAGGGGTTGTGAACCCGAAGATCAAATTCTCTCCTGCAACCCTTCTATCTCTCTAGAATCGCGGCTCGAGTGCTCCAAGATCTCGGAGATCGCGGCCGTCCTCTCGTGGTGGGGGAGCGGCCGCCGTGCATTGGCCGAGAAGGTCCGCAGGCGGCCTGTAGACGTAACCTCGTCGCCCACACTGCCTCTACACATGCGCCTCGCTGCTCTCGCCGTCCTCACACTCGCCGCCGTCGCCGCCTCGGCCCAGGTGCCGTCCGAGACCCTCTACCCCGGCCAGACCGGCACCGCGCTCCTGACCGCGCTCCGCACGAACGAGGCCGCCGCGCACACGCTCGGCTACGGACCCGCGCGCGACAGCATGTACACCTACGACCAGCGCACCTACGGCCGCGTCCGCTGCGTCTACACCGGCCACACCGTCACCATCACGCTCGGCCCCGGCCACGACGCCTCGACGGACGTCTTCGCGCTCGGCATCAACGCCGAGCACACGTACCCGCAGTCGCAGGGGGCGGGCTCGGAGCCGGCCATGTCGGACATGCACAACCTCTTCCCGAGCCGCGACAACGTCAACTCGTCGCGCGGCAACCTGCCCTTCGGTGAGAGCCCGGACGCGTCCTCGACCAACTGGTACCGCCTCGCGACGAACCAGACGACCATCCCGACCGTCGCGATTGCCGAGTGGAGCGAGCGCCAGGGCTCGACGCGCTTCGAGCCGCGCGAGGACCACAAGGGCAACGTCGCCCGGGCGATGCTCTACTTCGCGATGCGGTGGCCGTCGGCGAGCCAGAGCTTCCTCGCACCGCAGATCGACGACCTCGTCGCGTGGAACGACGCCGACCCGGTCGACGCGGCGGAGTACGCGCGGATGGAGTACAACCAGCGGCTCCAGGGCAACCGCAACCCGTTCGTCGTCGACCCGACGCTGGCACGGCGCGCGTACCGCCCGGCGACGGTCGCGGGCGAGGACGGTACGGTGGCGGACGTGCTCGCGCTGAGCCTCGCCGGCCCCAACCCGGTGCGGTTCTCGACGACGCTCGCGCTCACGCTCGCCGAGTCGGCCGCGGCGCATGTCGACGTCGTCGACGCGCTCGGGCGCGTCGTGGCCACGCTGCACGACGGGCCGCTCGGTGCGGGGCAGACGCGGCTCGGTCTCGACGCGAGCGCGCTCGCTCCGGGCGTGTACGTCGTCCGCGCGCACCTCGGCGTCGAGGTCACGGCGCTGCGGATCGTCGTCGTGCGCTGAGAAGAGCAGGGGACGCCTTTCTGCCACCCGTATGCTCCCGCCACACCACTCCAGCCCGCATGCGCCTCGCATCCTGTCTTGCCCTCTGGGCGCTCCTCACGGCGCCGGCGTCTGCGCAGTCGATCTCCGAGCCGATGGTCCCCTACCGGGACGCGGCCGCTCAACCGGCCCGCGTTGTCGCCGTCACGTTCGACGACCTCCCGCTCGCGCAGGGGCCGGCAGGCCACGCCTGCGACGGCCCCGCCATCCTGGAGCTCAACCGCCGGCTCATCGCCGGGCTCGCCCGGCACGGCGTACCCGCGACGGCCTTCGTCACCGAGGGGAACGTCTGCGACGCGCTCCGGCCGTCGGTCCTCCCCGACGCCCTCACCCAGTGGCTCGACAGCGGGCACGACCTGGCGAACCACACGTTCTCGCACCCCGACTTCAACCGCACGGGGGCGGCCGAGTACACCGCCGATGTCGAGCGCGGGGCTGCCACGGCCCGGCGGCTTCTGGAGGCCCGGGGGCGGCGGCTCCGCTACTTCCGCCCGCCGTACCTCCGTACGGGGGACACGCCGGACGAGCACGCCGCCTACACCCGTCTCGTAGACGAAACGGGGTATGTGACGGCGCCGGTCACGCTCGACAACGACGAGTGGGCATTCGCGGCCGCCTACGCGCGTGCGCTCGCACGTGGTGACACGGCCGGGATGGAGCGGATCGGCCGGGCGTACGCGCCGTGGCTCGAGACCGTCGTGGCGCACCACGAGGCGCGCTCGCTCGCGGTGCTGGGCTACGAGCCGCCGCAGGTGCTCCTGCTTCACGCGAACTGGCTCAACGCGGACCACATCGGGAGTGTGGCCGAGATGCTGGTCCGGCGCGGGTATCGGTTCGTCACCCTCGACGAGGCGATGGTCGACCCGGCGTACGGCCGGCCGGACACCTACGTAGGGGCGAGGGGAGTGTCGTGGATCCACCGGTGGGGCATCGCTCGTGGTCTGCCGGTCGAGATGGAGCCGGCCGCGCCGGCGTGGGTCGGCGCGTATGGGCGCTAGCGCAGCGGCCAGCATGTCATTCACCCACCAGCACCTCGGTGCCGCCGCGAAGCAGGTCTGCGTAGGCTTCGACCTCGCCTAACTAGAGCCCGTGCGGGCCGGGAATACCTTCCCTCTCCACCGACGGCCCCGGGCAACGGTGTCGCGTCCGCTTAGCCAGCCATTCTCGTCAACTCTCGGCGACCGATGATGCAGCCGCTACGCCCCGCCTCCACGAGCCCCTCGGCCGTCCTCGCGGGACTCTACGCCGAGGACCGGCGCGAGCACGCAGACGTCCCACCGGTCGGCACGGCCGCATACCGCGCGCTTCGCGAGCGCGACCGTCAGAGGCGCGAGCACGCCGACGCACTGCTCACGGCGTTGCGTACGTCAGGCCCGCCCTCTCCGGTCGACCTCTACCACGCGGCGTGGCTCTTCAACCACGGGGAGCACGCGGCCGAGGCCCGACGGGCCCACGACCTTGCGCGGGAGGCGACCGAGCGCGGCCACGCGCCGGCTCGCTGGCTCGCGGCGGCGGCCTACGACCGCTCGTGCATGTACGAGGGGCGGCCCCAGCGGTACGGGACGCAGTTCGCCCCCGACGGCGTCCGGTACCGGCTCTGGGACGTGGAGCCGGCGACGACGGACGCCGATCGGGCTGCATGGGACGTGCCGCCGCTCGCGGAGCAGTTCCGCCGTGCCGACGAGCTGACCCGGACGTCCCCGCAGCCGCCGATGGAGGGGGTCCCCGCATGGCTTGAGGCGGCGCTCACCCGGTGGCGGGCCACCGACTCGTGACGGGCCGCTCGGCTGGCTAGCGCACGGCCAGGTCTGGCGAAACGCTTCACCGCCTTGCCTCCCTGCACGGTCCGCGTTCCCTTGCTCCGTTCAGGCACCCCACGTACCTGGGACACGCCCAGAGGAGGATCGCCACGTGGCCTGCGCGACTGCGTCACCGACGAGCGTCGCGTCGGTGATGGTGCAGGAGACGGCGACGACGAGGCGCACAGAGGAGGCGAACTACCGGGCGACGACGAGCCGGGTCGAGGACACGGACGCCCCGGCGGTGGACGCGCGGATGACGTAGACGCCGGCCGGCCACCCCGACGTGTTTACCTCGACTGTGTGACCGCCAGCAGGCGCCTCGCCATGGAGGAGCACGGCGACCTCGCGGCCGAGCGCGTCGTACGCCGCCACCGTGACGGCCTGAGCGCGCGCCATCGTCAGCGTCACTGTGGCGCGTGTATCGGCTGGGTTCGGGGAGGCGACACCGAGGACGAATTCCTCTGCTCTCGCTGCCCCCGACTCCGCACTCACCGCTGCGGCGTCGATGTCTACGCGGAACATGAGGTCGTCCTCAGCAAAGGCGATGAAGGGGCCGAAGAGCGCGTGGTACTCCCTTCCGCCCGCGTATGGGTTCGCTGACGACGTGTAGAGGGCGAGGTCGGTGTTCTGCCCGGACGGGACCGTCAGCACGAACGTATAGACCTCCCCGTCAGTAACGGGGACGGGCGCACCGAGGCTGACGGTCTTCCACCCGGCGCTCGTGACGTTGACAGACGTCGTGGCGAGGACGGGGCCGCTACGGCCGGCCCCCCGATAGACGGTCACGTCGATCGGCCCCGTGACGGGGTGCAGGTAGACGTAGAACGAGAGCGCGCGGAGTGTCCCGGTGCAGGGGACCGTAAAGCTCTGGCCGAGGGCCGGATTCTTGCCTCCCCCGACGCCGATCGCGGGCGCGTTCCACAGCGTCTGCGCGATCTGGGTCGGGCCAGTGCAGGGGGCGACCGGGAGGGCCTGGCCGACGGCCGTGGGGGCCGTCAGGACGACGGCGAGCAGAGAGAGGGAGCGAAGGAGCATCGTGCGGGCGGTCGGACCGGGGGGGGTGGACGGGGAGCGGCGGGCTCGGGGCCTGGAAGTGAAGCCTCCCCCTCCAAGGAGAGTGCCAGACCGCTCGGGAGTTCCGTCGAGCGAGCGACGAGCTCGGGCAGACCCCGCCCTCAGCAGGCTGTGCACACTGGTGCGCAGGGCCTGCACGCCGGGCCGCGCATGGAGAGGCTGGCTGCGGTAGCGCCGGCCGGGTGCGGCTCGACCGGGATCCCGCGCTCCTCAGACTCACGCGCGCGCGAGCAGGGCGAGGCCTCTGGCCTCGCCCTCGATGACGACGGTCGGCGTCCAGCCGCTCGCTGCGATCGCGTCCGCGACGAGGGCGGCGTCGGTGATGGTGCGGGAGCCGGCGACGATGAGGCGCATGATCGGACGAGCCCGCGGGTGTCTGAGCAAGGTACCCGGCACTGGCGATGGACCGAAGTCCAGGGCCCCTTGTAGATTTCCGGGCGCCCCCGAGTCACGTCCTATGAACGTCCGCCTCGCCCTCGCCCTCGCTACCCTCCTGGGTACGGCTGGCTTCGCGCGGGCCCAGAGCTGCTGGCCGGTCGAGGTGCGCCTCGAGGTCCGGGACGCGTCCGGGCAACGTATCGCCCCGGCCTCTCTGGACAGCGTCGTCACGACCCCGGCCCGGAGAGACGAGAGGCTACGCGAACGCTTCGGCGCGCGGCCTGCCCATCGCGACACGACCAGCTATATCCAGTTGTCGAGGGCAGGGTGCCTGCTCCGAGTGGACCGGGTAAGTCTGTACGACGGCGCGCACGCGATGCACCTCGACTTCGACATGGTGCTGGACAGCGACCGGCGGAGAGGACCGAGTTCCTTCGTCATCGAGGCGCCGCCATTCCAACCGGGGACCTTCCACCTGGCCTGGGACCCGGAGGAAACAGGGGGAACCCCTGGTGCCCCGCAGCGCCTATTCGACCGGCGGTGGAAGCGCGTGTCGCCACACTGACGCGAACCCCTGTCACCGTGACGGCGAGCACGTCGCCGTCCGTACCCACCCAAGCGTCAGGCCGGCGACGGGGCAAAGTAGTGTGAGCGGTTGGCCTCCATCTCGGCACGCACACCGGGGGCCTCGTAGACGATGCCGGCCGCCCGCGCCTGTCCGTAGGTCAGCCGTTCGTAGACACTCGCCTGAGGATTCGCTGGGGGCACGTGCTCATCGGGAGGGGGGAGGGAGAAGGGTGAGCGGAAGAGAGCGACGGTCGGCCAGAAGTCGCGGGCCGACGCGACGACGTGCCGCGCGCCTTTCGGGTTGGGGCCGGAAAGGCCAGCGGCGGCCTCGGCCTTATCGAGACGGCGGGAGAGGGGGGAGGGCATTGAAGGGAAGGATGGGTGGGGGATCAGCCGACGCGCCGGAGCGGCGGAGCGGCGGGGGCAGGTGCGGACTCCGCAAGACGGGCCTCCACGCCTGCGAGGCGGGCTTCGATTTCGCCGACCTCCAGCACTTTCGTGTAGGCCCCGCACGCCTGTACGAGCGCGTGGGTGGCCTTCAGGACGGTCTGCGTGTCGGCGTCCGTCATGAGGCCGTCGACGCGCTCGATAGCTG
Source organism: Rubricoccaceae bacterium (assembly GCA_036399715.1). Lineage (GTDB taxonomy): Bacteria > Bacteroidota > Rhodothermia > Rhodothermales > Rubricoccaceae > DASVSE01. The sequence goes on along the minus strand of DASWMO010000029.1, from coordinate 22,249 downwards.
TCCACAGCTTCAGCTTGACGTCGTCGAGCGTGCCCGTCGCGGCGGCCGCGGCACGGCGATTCTGGGCCTTCTTGATGCGGGCCGGCGCTGTGTTCGGGGTCTTCGGGGCGGGCATCGTCAGGAGGGCTCTGAGGAAGGCGCACCCCCCCCTCTCTGTGTGGCAGGCAGGCAGGTGCGGCCGTAGACGTGACGTGCGGCGTCGCGGCCGTGCTCGTTCGTCGGGCGGGCGTAGCCGGTCGCGCGGCGCAGCGCGTCGGCGTCCCACTTGGCCGCGCGGACGGGCTCGACGGCGACGGCCGGCACGCCGAGCGAGGCGAGCAAATCGAGGTACAGGCCCGTCAGCAGGTCCACGCCTCCGACGCCGCGGGCGATGCGGTCGCGCTCGCCGCGGTTGGCGCCGCCGTGGCGAGCGTAGATCGGCAGCGCGCGGGCGTCCTCGACGTAGGCCCCTATGAGCCCGCCCGAGGCCGCCCACGCCTCGATCTGGCGCGCCGCGCGCAGCGGGCCGCCAGACGTCACGAGGGCGAGCGTGCCCGTCTCGGCGCAGGCGACGGCGAGGCCCGTCGTCGTGCCGGGATCGACGCCGAGGAGAAACGTGGGTGGGAGCGGAGGGGTATCGGGCATAGGTGCGGGGGTCTAGTAGCCGGCGGCCTCGCGGGCCGCCGAGCGAGCCGTCGAGGCGAGCGAGCGGAGGCGGTCCTTGAGGTCTTCGAGCGCCATGTCGTCGAGCGCGGTCCCCTCGGCCGCCACCAGCGAGGCGAGGCGCCGCCGGAAGTCGGCCCCGTAGGCGCCGCGCTCCTCCTCGGGCATCTCGGCCGGGGCGTACGGGTGGGCGCGGTAGTCGGCCCGCTGGAACGTCCCCAGGACCGGCCCGAGCGGGTCGCCCGTCGCCTCGGCGCGGGCCTCCTCACGCGCGGCGCCGGCGAGCTCCTGGAGGCGCTCCTTGAGGCTCTCGCCCGAGAGAAGTGCGAGCACGTCGCTGCGCCGCTCGATGCCGGCCGCGAGCCGGCGCCGGAAGTCGGTCTCGTACGCGGCCCGAGCGGTACCGCCAAGGTCGGCCGGGGGAGACGGCGCCGGCGTGTAGTCGGCACGTCCAAAGAGCGCGACCACATCCGGTGTCAGGAGCGGATCCCCGGTGACCTGTCCACGGGCTTCGAGACGCGCCGTGCGCACGAGCCCTTCGAGGCGCTCCTTGAGGTCGTCACGCTCGGCGATCCGAGCGAGGTCCCGGGCGTCGCGCTCGACGAACCCCGCGAGACGCCGCCGGAAGTCGGCCTCGTACGCGTCCTTGTCGGCCGGCGTCAGCCCGTCCGGCGCCGCGGGCAGTGCGCGGTACTCGGCACGCTCGAAGAACGGCTTGACGCTCGACGACTGCGTGGGGTCATCGTAGGCGTCGGCTCCGTTGCCGAAGAAGTTGCTCAGGAACGCCGCGAACGCGCGCCGCCACCCGGCCCCGCGCTCGCGCTCCTGCTCCGTATCCCCGGTCTGGTATGCCTCGGCGGCCGAAGCGAATCCCATCGGCGAGAAGGCATCCGCCAGCGTCTCGGTGGGCGTCGCAGGCTTTCCGTCAAACCCCTTGAGCGTCAGCAGCGCCAGCAGCGTCCCGATCCACGGGGCCTTCTTGCCGTTGACGTAGCGCCCGGCCTCGGTCATCGGGTCGATGTCCTGCCGGTGCGCAGGCGCCTCGCTGAACCCGTACGCGTCGCTGCCGGCGAGCGCGACCCGGAGGAAGATCCGCGCCTGCGTCGCATAGCCGCCCCACACGTCGATTCGGAGCGGGCCCCAGACGATCTTTCCGAAGTCGGCGTCGCGCGGGTCGTCGCCGACGAGGAGCGGGTCGTCGCCCTCATCCTGGAACGCGGCCGCGAGCATCTTGGCGGCCGTCAGGAAGACGAGGCGCGACCCGACGAACGCGCCGAACGTCTTAGCCGCCTCGATGCGGAGCGCGCGGGGGACGCCCTTGCGGAAGGCGAATAGCGGCGCCTGGAAGCGGGCGGCCGTCAGTCGGGCCGAGAACAGCCCGAGGGACAGCTTGCGCGCCATCTCGGCGGTCATCTCGCCACGGCCGGTTGTGAGGTTGACGAGCCGCGCCGTCTGCTTCAAGTCGGGCAGCGACACGTCCGGGCCTGCGCCGTCCGCGAGGAGGTCGAACACCGAGGCGCGGAGCGTGTTGAGAAACACGACCATATGCCGCTCCGACCCCTCCATCGTGAGGCCCGTGAACGTGCCGCCGGCAGCCCCGAACACGGTGCCCACCCCGGGGCCGTACTTGACGGTCCCGACGGCGGCCCCTGCTACGGCGCCGATCGCAGCACGCACGGGCGCGGGAAGACGCTGGAGCCGGCGGGACTGCCACGCCTCTTCGCGCATGTCAGGGCGGACCGCGTCGGCGGCGTCACCCAGCGGGGCGAGAAACAGCCCGGCCGATTCGCGGCGAGCCTGTGCGGCGTCGGCACGCATGGCGGCGTCGATGCGCTCGGCGCTCGCCTCGCGGAAGAACGCCCGCCATGCTGTCGCGAAGGCACGCGTGGCGAGGACGGGATGCCGGGACGCGAGCGGCGCCGCCTGGTTGAACACCGATCCCATGTCGCCGGTCGTCATCACGGTGCGGGCCAGATTCGGGATCTCCCAGAGCCGTTCGCCGATCGTAGGCGTGACGAGCGCCCGCTGAGCGGCCCGGACGGCGTTGCGGGCACGGGCTTGCCGCACGAGCAGATCGACCCGCTCCGCGTCAGCCGCGGCGGGCGTCGTTTGCGGCCCTGCGATTGCACGCACGACGTCCTCTCCGCTCAGGCCCGGCAGGTCGGCCCGGACGCGGCTGACTACCTCAGCGAGCGTGTATGCGTGCTCGCGGGCGTAGTTGAGGGCCAGACGGCGCACGAGGTCCGCGCCCTCGACAGTGAGCCCGATCACATCGTTGACCCGGAGCCCGAGGGCTGCAAGGTCCGCCTTGATCCGGGCCCGTTCGTCGCGGAGCGCGCGGATCGCGGCCTCCCGCTTGACCCGCCCGGCGTCGCTCTTGAGCGAGTCCCGTTCGGTGGTACGGGTTGCCTCGGCATCAGCGTCGACGGCGGCATCTGCGCGGGCCGCCGCGGCGTCCGTGCTGCGGTCCTGCCGGCGGTCGTCGTGAGCGCGGAGCGCAGCCGCGGCGCGGTCGGCCTCGTGCGCGAGCACTGCGATCCGGTCGCGCTCGGCGTCCGTGAGCGGTGCCCCCTTCATTGTCTCGGCGTCGCGGACGGCGGAAGCCACGGTGAAGGACTCGCCGGCGTTCTGGACGGCCAGCCTGCGCACGGCGAGGGCCCGGCCCACCTCGCTCCCGGCCATGTCCGAGGCGCGGGTGAGCAAGTCGATCAGGTGCAGCAGCGAGACCGCCCGGGCGCGCATCTCGTCGGCCGGCACGCCTTGGGCGTCGGACTCCCGGACGGCGTCGGCCAGCTCGCGGTACCGCGCCTGCACCTGGGCCAGCCGCACGAGGAGCGCGGCGTGTTCGTCGGCCGAGAGCGGGGCTGCAGGCTCTCCCTTCGGGGCGCTCACGATCAGCGCCGCGCGAGCGTCCATCTCGGCGACGAGACCCGACGCAACCACGCGCTCAACCGTCTCGGTCCACGTCTGGCGCTGTGCGGCCGGGAGCGCGTCGAGGCCGAGGGCTTCGCGGATGCGGGCACCGTCGGCTTTCGTGAGCGAAACCGGATCGGCGTACGTGCTTGGCGCCGTGGGCGCCACAGGGGGCGCCTCACGCGTCGGGGCGGACTCAGAGGCGGGCACGCCGGGAGCGGGCGCCACGGAGGGTGTAGCGGGCGCCTGTGGCGGTGTCCCCGCGGCACGCCGCGCGGCAATGCGGGCCAGCACGTCCTGCGCCGTCAGCGTGGCGGGCTCTGTCGTCTCCAGTGCGGGCGCCTCTGGTGCATCGGTCGTGCCGCCGGCATCGGCGAACAGCCGGTCGAGGTGCGGCCCCACGGCGGCCCCGAGGTCGGCCAGCATCCGGCCGGAGAAGTCCGCGAACGACCGCGCGCCAGCCTCGATGTGGTAGCCGGCGATGGTCGCCCATGCGTTCAGCGTCTCGGCGTCCGGCAGAGGGTTGGAGAACAGGTCCATCCGCCCGAGCCCGGCAAGGGCTCGCTCGTATGCCTCCTGCGTCACGACGCGGTTCTGCTCGCCGTAACGCGCGGGCTCCACCGTCTGCACGGCTGCGGGCGGCGTGAGGGCCTCCAGCACGCGCGTCACGCGCTTCTCGGTCACAGGCTCGCCTGTCACTTCGCGCCAGCGCGCCTCGACCTGACGACGCGGCCGGCGGACGTCGGCACGGTACTGAGCCGTCCCGGACGGGTAGCGGCGCACGAAGTCCAGCACGTCCTCGGCCGTCACCGCGACGCCCGATTCGGCGCTGATCTGCTCCGCCACCTCGACTACCGACCGTACCGAGGCGTCGCCCTGGAACGTGCTCCGGCGGAAGTACGCCTTGCGCGCCTGCACGGGCAGGTCCGCGCCCGCGTCGGCGAGGTCGACCGTCGAGATGAATCCGATGTGCGCCGCGATGGCGCCCTCGGCGCTGCCCGACGGGTCGAGCATCAGGTCTTCGCTCGCGCGGGCGAGGCGCCACGCCTCGGCGAGCACGACGGGGTTCTCGGAGCGCGTCGCGGCGTCGAACTGCGCCTCCTGCACCGCTGCCGGATCGGCGTAGTCCGCCGGGTCGACGGCCTCGGCGATCTCGGCCTGAGCGTCCGCGAGAAGGGCCGCGCTGTTCGCCTGGACGTAGGACGCGACCGGCTGGCCTTCGGCTCGCGCGGGAGCGGTGCGGGAGGGCGTGGCGGTTTCGGGGGCGGGCGTGACGATCTCGGGCGCCGACGGTAGGGGGTTCCCCTCGGCGTCGAGGTCGAAGGCGTACGCTGCTGAGGCCGGTGCGACAACCGCCTGCTCAGACGTGGCCCCAATCTCGATCCGTGAGCCGGGCGTCATTGCCAGCGGCATCAGCCCCCACGAGTTGCCGTCGTTGTCCGCGAACCCGAGCGGCGTCGTGCGGACGACCTCGACGCGCTTCTCGCGGCCCATGTCGGCCAGCACGAGCGTGACTGGCGCTCCGCTGTCGACAGCGGCTCGTACCTCGGTCTCTAGCGCGGATAGGTTGCCATCCGCCGCGACGCGGGCCTTTAGATCCCCCTGCGTGAGCGTGCGCGGCGCTACGGCCGGGGCATCGGCGGGAGCGGGTGCCACGACAGCGGCCACGGGCCGTCCGCCGAGGCCGGGGGCGTCGACAGGATCACCGCCTGCACGTCCTCCGGCGGGCAGCGGTGCCGCGACGGCCGCGGCGTCCGCACCCAGCGCCCGATCCGGTCCGGCCGCAGCGGGTCCAGCAGCAGGTACATCGGGTGCAGGGGCGGGGGCATTCGTGAGACGCGCGAGTTCGGCCTCCACGATACGGCGCTCCTCCTCATTTGCTGCGAAGGGCAGTGCATCGGCCCAAACCTGCGCCTCAGGGCTCAGCGTCGGGGCCGTCGGCTCTGCCGGGGTAGCGGGCTCGATCGGAGCCGGTAGGGGCGGCACGGGGGTTACCTCCGCGACCACTTCGGGCGAGATCACCTCGGCGGGGTCCCCCTGTGGCGCACGTCCGTACGTGCGGGCACGCTGCCCGAGCGGGTTGCTCTGCGCCTCCGCGGCCTGCGGGGCGAGTTGTGCCGGGTTGGGCATCTGCCCGACGCCCTCAAGCACCGCATCGTGGTCGACGCGCATGAGGTCCGCCAGCGTGACGCCTTCGGACACCGGGGCCGCCTCCGCGTTGCGCGCAGCGAGGATCTCCCCGGCGCCGCTGCCCAGCTCGCCGATCGCTTCGGCCGCGACTGCCCCGGCGCTCACGTCGTCCCCGACCGCGAGGGACCCGAGGGCCTCGCCCGCACCTCCGAGCCCCGCCTGGACGCCTAGCGCACCGACCGCGTCGGCGAGGCGCCCCGCAAGGCGTGACCGCGCGGCCGCCGGCAGGACGTGCGCCGCAGCGAGCCCGCTCGAGAGCGCGTCTACGGAGCCCACGACGAGCCCGCGCGTCCGGGCGTCGCGCTGCATCTCGGCCATCGCCGCACGGTCCGAGAACGCAGCTGTGAGCGCCTCCGGGTCCGTCACGTCCACGCCGGCCTGAGCCATGCGCCCGACCATGAACGACGTGTACTCGTCCATGCCCGACCCGACACCGATGCTCGCCGCGACGCCCGGAAGCCCGAGCGTACCGCCGGTCGCGCCGGCCACAGCGAGCGCCGGCGCCATCTGCACCGCGGACGGAATCGCGATCTCGCCGATGACGCCGAGCGGGTCCGCCGCGAACGCCCGCCCGGCCGCGCCGAACGAGTCCGCGTCAGACAGGGCACTCGCCGCCGGGTTGCGGGGCCGCGCCTGTCCGCGCGCCTGCACGCGGGCGAGGACGGCCGTGCGCTCAGGGATCCACCGCTCCAGTTCCGCGATCTCGGCCGCGAGCGCGTCCGGGTCGCGCGCCAGATCCATCTGCTCGAACGCGCCGCCGTCCTGCAGCTGCGCTCGTGTCATGCCCCCACCGTACGGCGAGGCGTCGCGCATGGCCTTCAGTCGGTCGAGGCGGTCGTAGGCCGTCACGAGCCGCTGTACTTCGCGCGTCGTCTCGATGCCGTCGGCGCCCATGCCAATCCGGTTGCCGAGCCGCTCCACGAAGCCGGTCTCGTCCTCGTAGCGGGCGAGGCGGCGGCGCAGCGCCTCCGGGCTCGTGTCCTGGTCGTCTTCGGCCCGCGCCCGCGCCTCCAGCGCGTCGAGCGCGGCGTCGCGGGCGACGGCCCGGCCCACAGCGTCCAGCGGGTCGGGCATCCCCGCACCGCGACCGAGCACCGCCTGCTCCGGCCATGCCTGCGCTGTCTCGTCCGCGGCGCGCGTGAGCGACGCCGCGATCTCCTCGTCTGTCCGCTCGTCGCCCGTGCGGGCGCGGTAGGCGTCGAGGCGCGTCAGGGGCACGTCGGCGGGCGTGAGCGGGCCACGGCCACCGGGGCGCGTGGCGTCCGCCGCGACGGGCTCGGTCTCGGGCCGCGCTCCGAGCGTGCCGGCCAGCGCATCCGTGCTGAGAACTCCGCCCGGCTGACGGGTTGCGGCGGCGCGGTACTGTTCCGCCGTCATCGCGCCCGAAAGGTGTTCGCTGTAGAGTGCGCTCTCGGGCGAGTCGTCGCCCCGGAGGGCGTCAAGCGCGCGGCGGCGGTACTCCGGAGGCAGCGTCTCGCTCTGCGCCGTCACGCCGTACTCGCGGGCGAGCTCCTGCACGGTGTCCCACGGGCGCGCTGCGGCGACGCGCGGGCCGGAGGGGGAGACGGCGAAGGGCTCGGGCTCCGGTGCAGGCGTGGCGGGGCCGTCGAACGGCGGGAGCAGGTAGCCGCGCGCCGTGTCCAGCAGCGACGGCTCGGACGCCGGGACGGGGGCCGTGACGGGCCTCGCGGGGGATGGTGGAGGCGAAACGAGCCCGCGGTCCCCCGCGAGGCCAGCGAGCGCGCGGGCCCGGCGGTCGGCGAGACGGGGCACGGCGGGGAGTGGGGCCCCGTCGCTGCCGGCATCAGCCGGCGGGGGCGCGGTGGAGGAACGGGCAGGGTCACCCGTGGCGAGCCCGGCGAGGGCGCGGCGGCGGCGTTCGTTGAGCGGGAGGACTTCCACGGGTAGGGGGGAGGTTCGCGGGCGTCCGCGAGGGGTGAGGGCCGTCAGTAGCCGAGGCGGTCGAGAAGGGCGGCCTCGATGACGTCGGCGGTCTCCTGGTCGACCGTGCCCGCTGCGACATCGTCGGCGAGCGAGTCGACGAACTCAGCGAGTGCCGCCCGGGCACGTTCCGGCGGGGCGCCCTGAATGCGCGACGCGACCCGGTCGAGTTGGGCGTCGAACCGGCCGCCGTCCTGCACGTCCCGGCGGACCGTCTGCGTGGACGGGGCGGGGGATGCCGACCGCGGCGCCGCGGTCGGCGCCGCGGTTCGACGCGCGCCGGTCGTGCGGCCGCCGGTGGCCCGTCCGCCCGAAGACCCAGCGGCCGGGCGCGGACGGCTCTGCTCGTGGGCGAGGCGCGCACGCGAGACGGCGAGGTTGCCCTCCTGGACACCGGCCGCACGGACGCGGAGCTGGTAGTCCCGGTCCTGGATCGCGGCGGCGCGGGTGACCTGTGCGGCCCGCGCCTCGATCGCACTCCGGGTAGCGGTCTCGTCGGCGCCGAACTCACCCGTCATGATCGAGGTGTAGGCGTCGACGTCGCCGACCTCCCACGCCGATGCCGCCTGTTTCTCCAGGGCGTCGAGCCGGTCCTCCTCCGCGGCCGCCTCAAGCTGCCGCTCCAGCCGGTCGGCTGCGGCCTCTGCGATCCCTTCGGCCCGAGCGTCGGTCGCGAGGCGGTTCTCCTCCGCTAGCTCGGCCGTGGCCTCGCGGCCGGCTTCGCGGTCTTGGATCTGGTCCCTGCCGAGGGCCACCTGCCGGATCCCCTCAGCGAACGCATTTCCCCGGGTGACGCGTTCGCTGTCCATCTCGTCGAGTTCCTTGGTTGCACCGCCCGCGATGCCCTGCGCGATTGCCGTGACGGGGTTCATTTCGCCGGTGAGCAAGCCGGCGCCGATCCCGGCCACCGAGGCGAGGAGCCCGGCCGTCCGGAGCCGCTTCGCTCGGCGGTCGTCGTAGACCGGGCGCTCCAGACCATACGCCGCAGGGTCGAACCCGAGCGGCGAACTAACCTCGGAGGGGCTGGGGCTTACGCCGGGCGGCGAGGTCGGCGCGCCGTTCACAGCGGTGGCGACGGCCGGACTCGTCTCAGGCGAGACGGACGGGGAGGTCGCCGGGGGGAGGCCCCCGGCCCCGTACTCCTCAGCGAAGCGGGTGAGTGCCCCGAGCACGCCCGTATTGACGGGCTGGGGGCTCGTCGAGGCGAGAAGCGGCTCGGCCTCGACAGGGACCGGGGCGTCCACCTGGAGGGCGAGCGGGTCAACGGCGAGCGGGTCGGGGAGCAGGCGGCGGGAGCGGGGCGTCATGGCGTCTCAGCGGAGGTCTCTTCCGCAGGGGTGAGGAGAGTGAGGAAGGCGAACGACGGGCAGACGAGCCGGACAACGGGACCCGCACCGTCGAGGCCGGGCACGACCCGGAAGGCGCCGACCTGCTGCCCGAACTCCACGCATGCGACCGCAGCGGCGTGGTCGAGCCCGAGCCGGAGCGCGAGCCAGAGCGGGGCGTCAGCCACGTCGGCGCCGAGCCCGTAGGTCCGGGCGAGCACGAGCCAGAAGGCGAGTGCGACAGCGCCCCCGTCCCGTTCGGCATCGGTGCAGCCCAGGAGAATCTCCACGGCCAGGGCCAGAAGCCGGGCCCGGTCGGCCGGCGTCGACATGGGCCAGATCGCCGCGTCGAGCGCGGCAAACGTCTCGGATGGGAGCGGGGCTGGGTTGAGGTTCATGGTCAGAAGGGGCAAGGGTCTTCGGGCGGATAGCCGCCGTCCGGGATGCCGGACGGCGGAGCGAGAACCGGCGGGGCCGTCTTGGCACCGTCGCCCGTTGAGCCCTCCAGAGGGCTTGCAAGAGCACCGGACTGGACGGTGGACCGGTGGACTTTGTGGACTAACGGGTCGAAGGTGATGCCATAGTCCACAAAGTCCAGTCGTCCACTGTCCAGACGGCGGAAGCTGCCGTGTGCGGCGCTCTCCGCGATCTGCTTCTCGACGAGGCGCGCCAGCACGACATAGGCACCGGACTTGCCTACCGACCACGCATCGGCGACTTCCTGCCACCCGAACGCCTCGGGCAGTTCGAGCGCCTTGCGGGCGTCGGCGTCGAGCGCGAGCCGGTCGAAGCCGTGGAGGCGGTAGACGCGGGCCTGTTCGTAGCGCAGCCACGAGGCCACGACGACGGCGCGCTCGACCGCGTCCGCCGTCACCGGGCCCGGCGTGACCCCGCGCGCGACGCAGTCGCACAGGTGGAACGAGAGCGCGAGGCGCACGGTGTAGCCCTCGATCTTCGAGATGGACGCGCGCAGCGGCCCGTCGGGCAGGTGGTCGAGGGTCGCCCCGTTCGCGTCGTAGAAGGCCCGGAAGATGGCCACCGCCTCGGGCGAGAAGGGGAGCACGCCCGAGCCCTCTTCGAGGTCGTAGAGCCGGTGGATCGTGGCGTGGTAGGCCGCGTCCACCTCGACCGTTGCCGTGCCCTCCTTCCAGCGCCGCGGCCGCGTCGGTGGCTCCGCGAAGAGCAGGCGCGCGGCGAAACCCGACGTGAAGTGCCCCGGTCCCATCTTGCCGGCGAGCGTGGCCGGCTGGATCGTGCCGACCATCGACACGTTGGGCTGCTCGATGTAGAGCACGCCGCGCTCGTCGCTCTTGCGGTCGATCACGACGGGGCGCCCGCCGTTCATCTCCATCCAGTTGGCCGCGTCCGAGTCGCCGCGGTTGTACTGGTTCATCGAGCCGAGCCAGCCCGAGAGCTCGTCGCGGTAGCCGAGCAGGCTGCGGGTGTTCTCGGAGTGGACGGCCGCGACACTCTCGACGGTCGTGTCGCCGACGCGGTAGCGGCGCCGGCGCGGCTTGGCCGGCTTGGCGTCCTCCGTCTTCTGGGCCTTCGGGAGCGTGTTCCACTCGCCCATCTTCAGGTCGTACTCGTCCTGAGCGTCCGCGAACGCCTCGGCGGCCTCCTTCTCCAGCGCGAGCACCGGTGCGACGGCGAGGTAGACGCACTGGCTCTTGAGAGTGCCGGACGGCTGGATGAGCGTCGCCCAGACGGTGCTGCGCTCGCGCCAGCCCGGCCGGGGCTCGGCCTCGTACGAGTTGCCCACGGCCGCCGCGACGGCCGGCAGCATGGGGACGCAGATAGCAGCCTCGTCGACGTTGAGCGCGGCCGCGTGCGCCGCCCCGTACATGGCGAGCGCGGGCGGGAGGGCCGACGTGGGGAACGGCACGAACGGCGGGGCAGCAACCGGCTTCGGCGCCTCTGCCTCGACCGGCGCGTCTTCGGGGAGCAGCGTCTCGGACCACACAGGAGCCGTCCGCACCGCTTCCTTGAGCATGTCGGCCGTGCCGCCCGCGTCCAGCCAGTCTGACACGTCGCCCTTGACGGGCATCGGTCGGCCGTCCGGCAGCGTGTCCAGCGTGAGCAGGCGGACCTCGGCAGCCACCCCCACGAGCGAGCGGCAGACGTTGCGCGCGTGCGCCCGGCCCGTTGCGTCGTGGTCGTGCAGCACGATGGCGCGCACGCCCCGCAGTGGTTCGGCGTGCTCCGGGTGCCACTTGCCCGTACCCGCGCCGCCGTCGTTCGTCGTCGCTGTGAGGCCGAGCGCAGCGACGTTGTCGGCGTCCTTTTCGCCCTCGGTGACGAACACCATGCGGCCTGCCTCGCGCGCCGCGCGCACGTCCTCCGCGCGGTAGAGTGGGCGCTCAGGGCCCTGCTTGTAGAGCCACCGGCCGGGGCGGTCGGGGTCCGGCCGGCGCACCACGAATGTCTTGGCGCGGCCTGCTGCGGGATGTCCGGCCTTGGGTACGCGGCGCTCCTTTTCGAAGACGAGCGTGCCCTCGGCATCCGTGTAGACGTAGCGCGCAGCCACGTCGTAGCCGTCGCGCTTTGGATCCCACGCCGGGGCGCGGTCGGCCGTGCGCCCGTCGTCCGGGAACAGGTCCGTCATGCGGAGTCCTAACGCACCGACGACGGCCTCGGCCGTGCATCGAGCGTGGCAGTGGAGCAGGGTGCGACCGTCCTCGCCCTCCGTGATGGAGAGCGAAGCACTTCGGTCGTCGTGGGCCAGAACCGGGCAGCGGGCCGCAGCCGTGCGGTCCCGTTCGTTTCGGCGAACGCCCTGCAGGCGGTTCAGGAAGGCGTCGTATGTCATGCCAGCCAGCCCCGCGCCTCGGCATACTGTGCCGCTTCGACGGCGACGCGCTGAACCTCACGGTCGAGGGCGGGGTCGGTGAACCGGACGGCGGTCTCGCCGCGCATGACCGGCGCGACGATGACCTCCCCACGGACGAGCACCGAGAACACGGCGCCGAAGACGTGGACGTCCACAGTGGCGACACGGGCGCGGCCGAGCTTGAAGGCGCCGGTGGCGACGGCGGAGACGCGCGGGCGGTACTCCGTCTGGCGCGGAGGGGCACCCAGCGGAGGGCGGCTCGGGGCCGTGGGGGGCAGGGGCGACGTCCGTGGGAGCGCCGGGGCCGGGAAGAGCGACGCGCGGATCGGATCGGGCGCAGTGGGTGTACTTTGCTGCACAGCTGTAAGGGCTGAGGCACCCGTGATGACTTGGCGGTCTGGGTGCCGGGGTACGAAAAGAGCAACCGCCGCCCGGCCGTGGTAGCCGGGCGGCGGTGCTGTGTTAGGGGGTGGCATGCTCGGACGCGAGCACCGGAAGCGTGTCGACGCCGGCTGAGTCGCCGTAGCCCGCGCGGACAGCGTGGCGCTCAAGCAGCGCCTCGATGTCCGCGCGCCGGTAGTAGACGGAGCTGTTCAGGCGCGAGTACGCCAGCGTCCCGTCGGCGCGGTAGCGTGCGAGCGTCGCCTTCGAGAGCCCGAGGTAGGTCTGAGCCTCCCGGTTCGTGAGCCAGTCCTTGCCGCCGAGCACGTCGCCTGCTTGGGCCGACGCAAGGGTATCGAGTAGACGACGGAGGGCTTTCTCGGCGGCGGCTTCGACAGTGGCCGTCAGCTTGTTCTGGGCGGTGATGTAGGTCGGTTCCACGTGCGGCGGGGGTCAGGTCCGCACGTAGGATCCGGGAGGGCACTCCGAAGAGGTTCGGAGTGAGCCCCGTAAGATTTCGGGGCGCGACCGGCCTACTCGCTCGCGCTCATCTGCGCCCGCGCTCCAATTCGGCCCTGCGCTCCAAGCCGGCCTTGCGAACTCCCGTCCACGTCGACGGCTGGAGGGCATTGAGAGAGTCCAAAGTGATGCCGCGGTCCTCACAGAACTTGACCGCCGCGTCATTCTGTTCGATCAGAGCCCACAAGCGGGGGGCCTCTGCTGCTTGGCCCGACTCGGTGCCCGTGCCCACCACGCGCTCGATGAAGTCCGCCAACCGCTTCCATTTTGCCAACGGGTTCGCTGCCGGTAGGAGGCGAGGAGAGGCACGGAGCGTACCTGGCTCAGCTGCACGGCGCTCTAGCGGCGGAGGGAGCACAACAGCCCAAGACGGCAATCCACTTTCGGCCTCCGGTGTCCGCGTCTCTTCTTCAGCCGGATAGTCAGCAGCAGAGAACCGCCGCATGGCCTCCGCCCGAAGTGCGGCAGTGATCAAGGCGACAGTCCTAGCGTGGTCGGCGTGTTCCACAGAGACGGTCGTGTGCTGGCCATCCAGGCTCTCTAGGGTCGCGTGCAGCCCCTGCTCAGCTTGGAGCCATGTGCGTATTCCCGGAACGCACCGCCCTCGCTCGCAGGCATCTACTCCCTTTTTGCGAAGGTGCCAAAGCGCAATGTTGTCCGGCTGTAGGTGCTGGCGCGTCCGCGCCACGTGCCACCGGTCAGAGAGGTGTGAGGTGCTGTCCCGCCCCGTCCCCGGATCGTAGACGGCCGAGTCGCGGACGAGTGCGTCGGGGCCGTAGTGCCTGCCCATCGCGTTCACGTCCGAGAGCATCTTGTCTAGCGACCGCCACTCGTTCCAGAGCCGGTCGCGCTCGGCTGCTGCTTGATCAGCTAGGGGCAGTAATTCGGCGCGCGCTCGGGCGAGCCGCTCGCCCTCTCCATTGAGGATCCGACGGGCATACTCGCTGAAAAGTTGAACTACTTCGGCGAGTGCTTCCTCCTCGCGCGCTGGCTCACCGAGCTTGTAGAGGCGTGGAATGTTGGCGGCGTCTCTAAACGAGAGACCCGGCACGAGGTCGCCCGTCATAGCGGGTCAGGAAAGAGGGTGCCTAGCTGCCCATCGAGCGCGTCAGAGTCGAAGCTCGCGAGGTACCGCTCGGTGATGCCGAGGTTGGAGTGTTTGAGCGCCTTCGAGATCGCGTACACGTCCATTCCTCCTTTCCGGGCCAGGTCGGCGAATGAGTGCCGTGCGACGTGGAATGAAAGGTGCGTCGAGATGCCGGACAGCTTCTGCAGCAAGCCCAACTGGCGGTTGATGAACGTCGTCCTGCTCTGCTTCGCTCGGTGTGCCTTCGTCGGCGTCGAGAGGTCGTAGCCGCCGAGGACGTCGAAGAGGGAGTCGGTTGGCTTCTTGGGCTCGCCGTCGGCGCTGATCAGGTACGGAGCTAGGACCCGTGTAGCCGGTTGGGGAAGGAGTGCCGCGGTCCTCTTCCCCGTCTTCGAGGCGGTGAACGCCAGGCGCAGCAGACCCTCACCCGCCGACGTAACGTTCTCGCGCTGGAGGTTGACGATGTCTCCGAGACGGACGCCGGCGGCGTAGAGCGCGAAGAGGAAGAGGTCGCGTACGCGGGAGAGGGGAGAGCCGGACGGGCCGCCCGGCCCGAGGTCGAGCGCCTCAATGGCCTTGATCTCTTCCATGCTCAGCCGGCCCTTCGTGGCCTGCCCGGCGCGGACAGGCTTGAACGCGAAGAACGGGTCATCGTCGCGCGAGACGAGCCCGTCCCTCAGTGCCCGACCGTAATGAGACTTGAGCACGGCCATGTTCGCGTGAACCGTGATCGGCTTGTTCTTCTTGACTGTGAGCAGATAGGTCTCAAAGTCGCGGACAAGCTGGGTCGTCAGCCGCGAGAAGGGAAGAGGCGAGCCGGCGAACGCGCGGAGCTTGGTCAAAGTCGCCCGCTCTGTTCGGACTCGTCCAATGAGCCCACGCCGCTCAACCTCCTTCAGCCGCTGCTCGGCAAAGTCCAGAAAGTCCACCAGTCCATTCTCCTTCTCCGGCGAGAGCGCAGCCTTGATCCGCTCTGCCGTCACGGGCTCGCGGCTTGTCAGCAGCCGCAGTCGTTCGTCCTCGGCTTCAGAGAGGCGGCGCTGGACGAGTGCGTTGATCCGGTCAGTGTGGTCGTGCCCCTTGCGGACCCGCTTGGCGTCGTCGTTCCAGTGGCGCGGGTGTAGCCGGACGCCGAGCGAGACATAGAGCGTGCGGCTCCCGTCAGCGACGCGGAGGTAGAGGGGCTGATGCCCCTTCGCGTCTGTCTTGTGCTTCAGGAGCAGGGGAGTCACCTTCGCCACCGCTCACCCCGGGTAAGTGAATGGGTAAAGGTAATCCCGGGCTCACTGGAACTCAACCGCTGTGCTTCGAATCTCAAACCCTCTTCCTTGGTGTCGATAGGGCAGCTTCGGGGTTCGCTCGATAGGCGCTCGAACGCCCGGTATCAAATGATTTCAGTCACGACGAGCTGCCCGGCGAGTGGCGTGTCGGTCGCACCGAAGAGCAGGCGCGCCGTCGCGCCGGTCTGCGTGTTGCCCGCGCGGTCCGTGAGGCCCGAGACGGTCAGCGTGTACACCTGCCGCTCGGCGAGGGGGCGGGCGAACGTGAGGACGGCAGCGACGGCAAATCCGCCGTCCGTCTCGACCGCGACCGAGGCTGGTGCGCCGAGTCCGCCGTCGAGCGTGTACGTCGCATTCTGCGCCGAGGCGACCGTGACGGGCTCGGTGAACTCGACGCGGACCGTGGTCGCGTCGGTTGCGAAGGCCGTGATGCCGGGCGGCGTCGCGTCGGGCGTGAACGTGAGCGCGACGCTTGTTGTCGCGGTCGTGTTGCCGAGCAGGTCGCGCAGGTTCCGCGCCGTGACGGTCGCGTTGCCGCCGAGCGGTGCGGCGAGGGTCAAGGTGACGGTCAGCGCGTCGGCGTCGTAGACAGCGTTGGTGACGGTTGCGCCCGAGACCGTGAAGGCCGAAGCCGTGACGGTCGCCGGATCGACGGGCTCGTCGAGCGTGACGGTCACGGTGCGCCCGTCGGGCGAGGCCGCGGCGGCTGCGAGCGTCGGGCCGGCGGTGTCGGGCGCGAAGACGCTGTTCTGCCGGCCCGGACTTGCCCGCGACGGGTCCGTGGACGACGCGAAGTTGCGGGCCGAGGTGCTCGGGCCATTGGGGTCCTTCCGCTCCAGCGACGCGTCGACGCCGCCCCACGTACTGCGGTACGGTACGGCGTCGATGATCGTCCCGTCGGCGAGAAGGAGCGCGGGCCGGTCGGTGTCGTTGTTGAGCGTCGGGAAGCCCGCGACCTGCACGAACGGGACGCCGGGGTAGGCCGCGGCGAAGGCTGCCGCGTCGCGGCCGATTACCACGAACCCGCCCGGCGGGACCGACGTCGCCGGAATTGCGAGCGGCGCGCTGGCGGCGTCGGCGAAGCGGAGGGCCGAGAGGTCGAAGGTGCGGTCGGTCGTGCGGTTGACGATCTCGACCCACTCGTTCGTCGAGGGCTGGCTCGGCGGCGGATCAAACATTATTTCGTTGATCACGAGGTCGCGCGGGCCGGGCACGTCGAAGGCGCCGAAGAAGAACGTCGTCTGGGCGCTCGTGATGGCGTTTCCGGCCGCATCCGCGACCCCCGTCACGGTCAGCGTGTAGCTCCGCGGACCCGTGAGCGGTGCGCCGAGCGTCAGGCGGACGGTCGTCCCGCCAGGCTGGAGAACGGCTGCGACGGGCGTGCCGACGCCCGAAATCGAGTAGTTGGACGCCTGTTGCGCCGTCGCGGCCGTGACGGGCTCAGAGAACGACACCTCGACGGTCGTCGCGTCGAGCGCCTCCGCGCCCGAGAGCGCCGGCGCGGCCGTATCGACGGCGAAGATCGAGTTCTGGCGGCCCGGCGTGCCGCCGGCCGGGTCCGTCGTGGAGCCGAAGTTGCTGGCTGCCGTGCTCGGCCCGGCCGGGTCGCGGCGTTCGAGCGAGCGCCCCGCGCCGCCCCACGACGGCTGGTACGGCACGGCGTCGATCTCGACGGTGCCGGCGACCAGCCGCGGGCGGTCGCCACCGGTGTTGTTGAGCGTCGGGAAGCTCGTGACCTGAATCACGCCCGCGACGCCGGGGAACGTCGCGTTGAACGTCGCCGCGTCGCGGACGAGGACCGCATAGGCACCCGGGGCAAGCGGCGTCGCCGTATTCGTGATCTCGACGAGGGCGGCCGCGTCACCGAACTGGACGTCGTTAAGATCGATCGTCCGACCCGAACGGTTGTACACCTCGACCCACTCGAAGTTGGTCTCCGGCGTCTGCGGCGGATCGTACTGAATCTCGTTCAGGATCAGGTCGCCGGGGGCTGGCGCCTGTGCGTGCACTACCGTCGCAGCGGCGAGGAGCGTGAGGACGAGCAGAGTTACGCGCATTCGGTCTGAGTCGAGGTGGCCCGAAGGTAGACGCGCCGCGCCGAACGGTGTGCGGGCTAGCCGCGGGCGGTGAGCCAGGCAGCGAAGGCGTCCGCGTCGAGGCTCGTCAGCGAGCCCTCGGCCGTGAGGCCGCCCTTCTGGGCGGACGCGACGCCCCACGCCGTGTCGTCGAGGCCGTCTACGGCGTGCGCGTCAGGGTTGATGGAGACGTAGAGGCCGCGCGCGCGGGCGGCGCGGATGAACGACCAGTCCATGTCCAGCCGCCACGGGTTGGCGTTGAGCTCGACGGCCACGCCGTGCGCGCCGCACGCGTCGAGGACGGCCGCGTGGTCGAGCGGGTAGCCCTCGCGGCGGAGCAACAGGCGGCCCGTCGCGTGCCCGAGAATGTCGACATGCGGGTTCGAGACAGCCCGCACGACGCGCGCCGTCGCCTCGTCGACGCTCATCGAGAAGCCCGTGTGGACGCTGGCCACGACGACGTCGAGGCGCGCGAGGAGGTCGTCCGCGAAGTCCATCCGGCCGTCGGCGAGAATGTCGACCTCGGAGCCCGAGAAGACGCGGACCGGCCCACCCTTGGCATTGAGGGCGGCGACGTCGGCGATCTGGGCCTCAAGACGTGCGGGCGTCAGGCCGTTGGCGATTTTGAGGCTCTGGCTGTGGTCGCAGACGCCGAAGTAGCCCAGCCCGCGGGCGTGCGCCGCCTCGGTCATCTCGCGGAGCGTGTGCGCGCCGTCGCTCGCCGTCGTGTGGTTGTGGACCGTCCCGCGGAGGTCGGCCGTGCCGAGGAGCGCGGGCAGCGTGCCCGCTTCGGCCTCGGCGAACCAGTCGTCGTCGCGGAGCGGCGGCGGGATGGGGGAGAGGCCGGCGGCGGCGTAGATCGCGGCCTCGGTCGTGGCTGCGGCGAATGCGCCGGCGTCGGCCCGCGCCTCGACGGCGGCGACGTGCGCGTCGGGGCCGGTGTGGCTCCACAGTGCACGCGCGAAACGCTCGGGCGCGACCGTCCAGACGGTCAGGCCCTGACCATTCGGCAGCGTCGCCGCGACCGACTGGTCGCCGCCCGGTGGGACGCCACCCGCAGGCGCCTCGCCGACGTCGCCTGCGTCGGGGCGCGACGCGAGGCCGGCCGTGCGCAGCGCCTCCGCGACGGCCAGCAGCGCGCCGGCCGCGACGACCTCGACCTGCGCGACGACGTTGCACTGCCGTCGAACCTCACCCGCCGGC
Source organism: Rubricoccaceae bacterium (assembly GCA_036399715.1). Taxonomy (GTDB): domain Bacteria; phylum Bacteroidota; class Rhodothermia; order Rhodothermales; family Rubricoccaceae; genus DASVSE01. Next base: position 3,863 of record DASWMO010000029.1, on the reverse strand, counting down.
TCGGCCGCGAAGCCGGCCGCGCGCAGCACCTCGCACACCGACCGCGCCTCGCGCCACGCGTCGCGGAGGTGCGCGCGCCCGGCGTACGAGCGCAGCTGCTCGATGCTCGCCAGAATGTTCTGGACCGTCTTGTCCCCGAACCCGCCGAGGTCCGCGAGGCGGCCCGAGGCCGCGGCCACCTCGAGCGAGTCCAGCGACACGACACCGGCCTCGTGCCACAGTTGGCGCACCTTCTTGACGCCCAGCCCTTTGACGCGGAGCACGTCCGGAATGCCCGGCGGGAGGGCTTCGAGCAGTGCCGCCACGGTCCGCGTCGAGCCCGTCGCGACGAACTCGGCGAGGTCGGCGGCGAGGCCGCGGCCGATGCCCGGCACGTCCGTGATGGTGCCGTCGAGCACGAGCGGCTCCGCGGGCCGGTCGAGGCGCTCGACGGCGCGCGCGGCCTGCGCGAAGGCGCGCGAGCGGAACGCGTTCCCGCCCGTGAGTTCGACGAGGTCGGCGGCGAGGGCGAGGTGTCGGGCGAGGGCTTTGTTGGTCACGAGCAGCGGGTGAGGGCGGCCCTGAGGACCCCGCCGGAGGCCGGCGCGTTCCGACTCGATCGCCTCCGCCCCCCCTGTGCCCCGTCGATCCACGCTCGTCGCCGCCGGCGCTGCGCTCGCATCCGCCGCCCTCGGGGCGGTCCTCTGGAAGCGCTGGCACTTCCCGGTCCGCGAGCGGCGCCGCGACGTGGCCCGCCTGCCCGACCCGCCCATTCTCGACGTGCCCGCCGCGCCGGGCCGCCCGGCCGTCCAGACCGAGGCCGACGGGTGCGGCCCGCGCTTCCACCGCCGCTACCGCGTCCGCATCGGCGACTCGGCGCTCTCGCCAGAGGAGGTCATCGGCCGCCTCGCGACCAACCCCGATGCGTTCGTGCCGACCGAGACGGCGCGCTTCGAGAAGACCTACGGCGAGCCGGGGCCCATCGCGGTTGGCGACGAGTACGAGGTCCATCCGACGGGCCCGTGGCGCGCGCCGGTGCGCGTCGCCGCGTGCGACGAGCGCTCGTTCACGCTCGCGACGCTGGAGGGGCACCTCGAAGCGGGCCTCATCCGCTTCTCGGCCGCGCCGGGCTCGCACGGCGCCCGAACGGTCGTGTTCACGGTCGAGTCGTGGGCGCGCTCCGCGACGCCGGCCGTGAACGTCGCCTACGACACGCTCGGCGTCGCGCGCGCGGCCCAGCAGGCGACATGGACGTTCCTCTGCCAGTCCGTCGCGGCGGAGTGTGGCCGCCGCCTCGGGCCGGTCGACGTGCTGACCGAGCGGGAGCCCGAGCCCGAGGTGCCGCGGCGGGACACGTCGGAGCACGCGGGCGAGCATGCCGGCGACGCAGCGCCGGGCCTGACGGTCGCACCGCCCGTCGCGCCCGAGCGCCTCGGCGCCGACGTCCGCTCGCCGCGCCACCGCCGGCCCGAGTGGGAACGGTACCGCGACCGCATTGAGGCCCTTCGGAGCCTCCCGGTCACCGTCGACCTCGCGCAGCGCCACACGTTCACGGCCGAGGCCGGCTGGCACGTGGACCACACGTCCGGCGCGCTTCCGCCCGAGCCCCCCGGCGAGCCGCTCCCGGCCGGCACACCCGGCGCGTCGTGGGCGGCTGCCTGCCGCCTCGTCCGCGACTACGCCTTCCCGGACCCGCGCCTCATCACGGGCCTCTTCGCACCCGACGGGCCCGTCGCGGGCCGCCCGATGCTGCTGCGCGCGCGCTTTCTCGGTGTCACGTTCTGGTTCGGCGTCCGCGTGGGCGACGAGATCGACGAGACGGTGGAGACGCCCGACGGGCCCGCCCGCGACTGGGGCTACGGCTACGCGACGCTGCCGGGCCACTTCGAGCGCGGCGAGATCACGTTCCGGGTCCGCAAGATGCTCCGGACGGGCGCGGTCACGTTCCACATCGACGCCGTCTCCCAGCAGGACCGCATCGCGAACCCGTTCTACCGCGTCGGCTTTGCGATCTTCGGGCGCCACCTGCAGCGGCGCTTCGCCCGGACCGCCGTCGCCCGGATGCAGATGCTCACCGCCGAGGCGCTCGCCTCGCCCCGCCCATGATGCGCCTCGCCGCCCTCGCCTGTCTCATCGCCGCCGCGCCCGCGTCTGCGCAGCCCGATCCTGGCTCGCAGGATCCCGACGCCGCCGTTCGGGCGACGGTCATGCGCCTCTTCGACGGCATGCGCGCCCGCGACACCTCCGCCGTCCGCTCGGCGCTCCACCCCGATGCCCGCCTGCACACGGTCGTCGGCGAGGGCGAGGGGCACCGCCTCGAAGAAGGCTCGCTCGACGCGTTCGTCGCGGCTCTCGGCGCGTCGCCCGTCGGGTGGGACGAGCGCATCGGCGACCTAGAGGTCCGCCTCGACGACGGCCTCGCGACCGCATGGACGGCTTACCGACTCTACGTCAGCGGGCGCTTCATTCACTGTGGCGTCGACGCGTTCACGCTTGTCCAGGACGCGTCGGGCTGGCGGATCTTGCAGATCGGCGACACCCGCCGGACTGGCTGCGACTGACGCGCCGGCCCTCGGCCACGCCTCACTTCCACTCCCAACGACTCCCGCTCCATGTCCGCCGACCTGACCGTTCGCCAGCACAACTTCTCCGCCGGCCCCGGCGCGCTCCCCGAAGAGGTCCTCGTCGAGGTCCGCGACGAGCTGCCCGTATTCCCCGGCCTCGGCGCCTCGATCATGGAGGTCAGCCACCGGTCCAAGGAGTTCGACGCCATCTACGAGCGGGCCGGCGCGCGCATCAAAGGTCTGCTCGGGATGGGCGACGACTGGACGCTGATGTTTCTCCAGGGCGGCGCGTCGATGCAGTTCCACCAGGTGCCGCTGAACTTTCTCCGCCCGGACGCCTCGGCGGACTTTCTCGACACGGGCACGTGGGCCGCGAATGCGATCAAGGAGGCACGCCTCATCGGCGGCGTCAACGTCGCCGCGTCGTCCAAGGATGAGCAGTACACGTTCATCCCGCCCCCCAATACGTGGTCGCTGGACGACGGCGCGACGTACCTGCACTACACGTCCAACAACACCATCTTCGGCACGCAGTTCGCCGAGGAGCCCGAGGCGAACGTCCCGCTCGTGTGCGACGCGTCGAGCGACTTCCTCAGCCGCCGCATGGACACGGACCGCTACGGGCTGATCTATGCGGGAGCCCAGAAGAACATCGGCCCGGCCGGCGTGACGGCCGTGATGGTCCGCGACTCGTTCATGGCCGGCAAGAAGGACGGCCTGCCGGCGATGCTGGACTACGGAAAGCACGCCGGGACGATGTACAACACGCCGCCCGTGTTCGCGGTCTACATCATCGACAAGGTGCTCGGGTGGATCGAGCGGCAGGGCGGCCTCGACGCCGTCGCGGCGGCCAACGACGCCAAGGCGGCGCACCTCTACGGCGCCCTCGACGCGACCGACTTCTACCGCCCAACCGTCCGGCCGGACAGCCGCTCCAAGATGAACGTCTGCTTCCGCCTGCCGGACGAGGATCTCGAAGCCCGGTTTGTGAAAGAGGCCGCGGCCGAGGGCCTGCTCGCGCTCAAGGGCCACCGCTCCGTCGGCGGGATCCGGGCGTCGATCTACAACGCCGTCCCGCTGGAATCGGTCGAGGCGCTCGTCGGCTTCATGGAGCGCTTCGAGGCAGCAAACGGGTAAGGAGCGCAGACTTAATTCGGACCTGTCGGGTGCAGAAACGTGCGGGGCGCCTAAGTTGCGGCCCCTGCTGTGTCTCTCCGAAGGTCCTGATGGTCCCGGTCTCCTGGCTCCTGCTCACGGTTCTCGCCGCCAGTCTCGTCGGTGCGGTCGCGTGGCTGATGATCCTCGGCGTGCGGCGGGCTG
>DASWMO010000028.1:0-29956 GCA_036399715.1 Rubricoccaceae bacterium | reverse complement strand
CGGGCGTGAAGTGCAGGCCCGCCGTCGGCGCGGCGACGGCGCCTCGCTCACGCGCGAAAACCGTCTGGTAGCGCTCGCGGTCGGCGTCGTCCGGCCGGTCGCGGGCGACATAGTGCGGCAGTGGCATCTGGCCGGCCGCGTCCAGCGCGGCCGTCTCGTCGGCGTCGCTCGCGAACGGCGCGCCTCCGAGTGTGAAGCGGACGCGCCGGTGGCCCGTCGCCTCGTCGACGTGGTCGATCTCGGCCGCGAGGCCACCATCGAGCGCGACGCGCGCCCCCGCGCGGAGCTTGCGGCCTGGCCTGGCGAGGCAGTCCCACACGCCCGGCCCGACGCGTCGGACGAGGAACAGCTCGGCCTTCCCGCCCCCCGCCCGCGCTCCGACGAGCCGCGCCGGCACGACGCGTGTGTCGTTGGTCACGACGAGGTCGTGAGGTCGGACGAGTTCGGGCAGGTCGGCAAAGTGGCGGTCCTCGATGCGGCCCGTCGCGCGGTCGAGGACCAGCATCCGAGCGCCGTCGCGGCGCTCGGGCGGGCGCTGAGCGATAAGATCGGCTGGGAGCGAGAAGTCGTAGGCGTCGAGGTCGAAGTCGGTCATGGCGAGGCGGCAGAAGGCCCGGTCAAGATCGGTCCGCCCAGGCAGGGCGGATGTCCCGAGCGGGCCTCCTGCGCGTCTCTCAGCCGAGGCTCTGGGCACGGCGGCGCGCGGCGGCGAAGCCGGCGTCGTCGGTCCGGAGGCCGGCGCGGTTGACGCCTCGGGCGAGCGCGCGGACGTTCTGGACGCGCTCGGACGAGAGCGGGTGCGAGCGGAAGAACGCCCCGGCGGCGCCACCACCGCTGCCCTCCTCGCGGGCAAGCTGCTCCAAGAGGCTCGCCAGACCGTCCGGGTTGTAGCCCGCTGCGGCCATGTATGTCACCCCAAGGCGGTCCGCCTCGCGCTCGTCCGCCCGCGAGAAGCGCGCGAAGGCGCCCTGGGCGGCGATCTGCGCCGCAATGGCGGCGGCGGCGTTGGGGCTCTGCCCGAGGACCGCCCCGGCTACCGTGTTCAGTTCGTTGGCCTTCGAGAGGCGCGCCGTCCCGTGGCGCGCCGTCCCGTGGCCGATCTCGTGCGCCATCGCGCCGGCAAGCTCAGAAGCGCTGTTGGCCTGCGCGATCAGGCCCGTGTGGACGTACACGAGCCCGCCGGGCACGTTGAACGCGTTGATCGACGGGTCGCGGACAACGTAGAAGCGCCACGGCAGGTTGCGGGCGCCGGTCTGCGAGACGATCCGCTGTCCAAGATCCGAGACATAGCGCGTCAGCGTGGCGTCGTTCGTGAGCGGCAGCTCGGTCCGGAGCTGGGCCTCGATCTGCTGGCCGAGCTGCCACTCCTGCTCGACGGTGTAGTAGTTCTGGCCGCCGAGGGTCGCGCAACCGGCCAGCGTGAACAGCGAGAGGGCGAGCGCGAGGCGGGCGCGCCGGAGAGAGACGAAGGCGGTCATGGCGAGGAGGGAGAGAGTGCCGAAGGGCTGTGCAAACGCCGCGCCAGCCCGCGCGCGTTCCTCCCGGCGCAGTCAGGGCTAGCTCCTATTCCAGCGTCGTCACGTTCCACGCCCCGGCGATGTGCCGCAGCAGCGTCCGCTCCATCGTCGTCACGGCCCCGTCCGCCTCGGCGACGGCGACGAGGACCGAGAACGCGGCCACGCGCGCCGCGTCGCCGAGGGCCTCGCCCGTCCGGGTGACGAGCGCCTCGAACTCGGGGACCGTCAGGCGCCCGTAGCGCTCGACGGCCGCCTGCACCTGGTCCATCACGGCGACCGTCCTGACGGGCTCGCCCGTCAGCGCCTCGGCCGACGCGCAGAGGCGCTCAACGACGGCCCGGGACTCGCGCGGATCGAGGTCCGCGTCGGTCCCCTCGCCGACGACGAGGGCGACGACGGCGAGGTCGGCGAGGCGCTGGGCGGAGTCGGGCGGCATGGGGCAGCGGAAAAGCCGCAGACGACGCCCGGACCCGGTCCGGTTCCGCCCCGCCCGCCTTACCCCCGGTACAGCGTCTCGACGTACTGCCGGAGCATCCGCTCGACCGAGAACGCGTCCCGCGTCGTCGCGACGGAGGCGCGCATCATGCGGATCCAGCCCGCGCGGTCGGTCTCGTAGAGCGGAAGCACCTTCCGGGCGATCACCTCGACGAGGGCCGTCCGGTCGTGCGCGTCGTGCGCTGCCTCGTCCTCCGTCTCGAAGCCGCCGCCGATGTCCCAGCCGTTGACGCCGTCCTGGCACGCCTCGGGCCACCAGCCGTCCAGCACGGACGCGTTGAGGACGCCGTTCATAGCCGCCTTCATGCCGCTCGTGCCCGAGGCCTCCTTCGGGCGGCGCGGGTTGTTCAGCCACACGTCCGCCCCGCGCGTCATCGCGGCCCCGGTCGCCATCGAGTAGTCCGGCACGAATGCGACGGCGTTGCCGAAGTCCTGCGCCTTCTCGACGAGCCCGGCGACGATGGCCCGGCCCTCGGCGTCGAGCGGGTGGCTCTTGCCCGAGAAGACGAGTTGCAGCCGCCCCTCGCGGAGCAGTGGCCCGACCGTCGCGTCGTCCTCGAAGATCAGGCCTGGCCGCTTGTAGCCGACCGCCCGGCGGCCGAAGCCGACGAGCAGGCGGTCCTCGGCGAGCCGCGTCCCCGTCGCGGCCTCAACGTGGGCGATGAGCGCGCGCTTGTTGGCCTGGTGCGCCTCCCACAGCGCTTCGTCGGTCCCGGACTCCGCGGCGTCCAGGATCGCCGGGTCGACCCACGTCGGGACGTGGATGCCGTTGGTGATCGCGCCGATGTGGGGCGCGCCGTCGATGCCCTTCCACATGTCGCGGGCCGTCTCGCCGTGGAGCTGCGCGACGGCGTTGGCCGACCGGCTGATGCGCAGTGCGCCGACGGTCATGTTGAACGGGCTCCCGCCGAGGCTTTCGAGCCACTCCGCGCCCAGCCCGAGGTCGGCCCCGACGTATGTCAGGCGGTCGATGGGGTGCGTCTCGTTGCCGGCCGGGATCGGCGTGTGCGTCGTGAAGACGACCTCCTCGCGCGTCGCGGCCATCGCAGCCTCGATGCTCGATCCGTCGGCGGTCTTCTCGCGGACGAGTTCGACGGCCGCGAGGAGCGCGTGGCCCTCGTTGAAGTGGTACACGTCGGCCGGGATGCCGAGTGCGCGGAGGGCGCGCACGCCGCCGATGCCGAGCACGACCTCCTGCGCGACGCGGACCTCGGGCGCACCGCCGTAGAGCTGCCACGTCGTCTCGCGGTGCGCATTGCCCGGAAGGTCGGTGTCGAGCAGGTAGAGCGGCGCGTTCCCGAACGCCTCGACCTTCCACACCTTCACGCGCACGTCGTCGCCCTGGATCGGGACCGTCACCTCGACGCCGGTGTCGACGACGACGTCGGCGGGGTACGCGTGCGAGCGGTACGTGTCGGCCGGCTGCCCGTCGGGGTCGATGGTCTGGCGGACGTAGCCCTGCCGCCACAGAATGCCGATGCCGACGAGCGGCAGGCCGAGGTCGTGGGCCCCTTTGAGGTGGTCCCCGGCAAGGATGCCGAGGCCGCCGGCGTAGAGCTTGAGCGAGTCGTCGAGCCCGAACTCCATCGAGAAGTAGGCGATGCGGGGACAGGCGAGGGTCGATTCAGACATATCGGGGCGGGTTAAGCGCTTTCACGGACGGCCAAGATATCGCGCCCGCGCGCCGCCTTCGCAGACGGCCCGTCGGTGCGAACCTGCGGCCTCTCCCGCCCCCGCCCGATGCCGCTCCGCCTCGCCGCCGTCGCCCTCCTCGCGGCCTGCGCCCTCCCGGGCTGCGCCCCCCGCGCCGCCCTCTCCCCCGCCCCGGTTCGGATTCACCCGATGCCGCCCGACCTCCTCGGGGCGTTCGTGGACGACTACGGCAACGCCTTCGCGATCACGCCCGAGACGTGGACGCAGCTCCCGCACGGCCGCTTCCACATCGTCCGCTGGGACGCGCAGACGCTCATCGCCCGCAACGACACCGCCAACACGCACGCGCCCGGCCTCTGGACCCGCATCGACTGGGTTCGCCTCGACGGCATGGCCCCGTACACGTGGGCCTTCTGCCTCACCGCCTACGACGCGCCCACCCGCGACGCCGCCGAGGCGACGCCCGCGGCCGACCGGGCGACGCCGCGGACGGGCTGCAACGGCTACCCGTTCTCCCGCATGCGCCGCCCCTGACCACCTACCGCGCCACCGTCACGCGGCGCACGAGCGTCTCGGTCGCTCCGGCCACGCGGACCACGTACACGCCCGGCGCGAACCGGCGCCCGTCGACGCTCAGCGCCACCACGCCCGCCGCCTCGCCGTCGTGCAGCACGGCCACCTCGCGGCCGAGCGCGTCGAGCACGACGGCGCGGACGTGCTGCGGATGGTCCAGCGTGAGCGTCAGCGCGGCCGTGCCCGTCGTCGGGTTCGGGCGCGGGGCCGAGAGTGCGAACACGGCCGCCGCCCCGCCCTCGCCCGCCGTCGCGCCGCGCGGCACGAGGTCGAGCGTGAAACGCGTCGCCCAGTCCTGCGCCGCGCCGAGCGTGAACGCATAAGACGAATCGGCTACGAGGTCGACCGTCTGGCCCGTCACCCCGTCGCGGAGCGTGGCGCCCCAGCCCTCGGGCAGCGTCGCCGTCCACGAGAGCGTGAACGTGCCCCCCGCCGTCGCCGTGAGCGCGAGCGGCACCGACGCCGCCGCGTCCGCCGCGCGCGTGTCGACCGCGAGCCGCGTCGCGGCCCCGTCGCGGAGCGCCACCGGCGCGACGAGCGCGTACGCGGCGACGGGCGGCGTGAGCTTGCCCGCGTCGAGGCCGTCCCACCCGGCCTGCCCGTCCGCGGCAAGGCGCACGACCGCTGCCTCGTCGGCGACGGCCGTGCCGTCCGCGAGCGTGCCCGCGAGCGCGAAGCGGACGCTCGCCGCAGCCGTCGCCTCGTCGGTCTTGCCGTAGAACGTCGGCGGCGCGTTCGTGTCCGTCGCCGCGTAGCTGTACGTCACCGTCACGGGCGTGCCCGCTGTCGTCGGGACGAGTTCGGCGAAGACGCCCTGCCAGACGGCGAGCCGGCTCCCGGTCATCAGCGGCACGTACGTCTGCCCGTTCGGGTTGAATGCCTGGAAGACGTCGCCGCCCTGGATGATCCCGCCCGAGACGGTGATGCCCGAGACGGCGAGCGGCCGCGCGAACGGGTTGGCGAGCATCTGGAAGTCGTCCGTGCCCGCGCCGGTGTTGTCGACGAAGGGCACGCTCACGTTGGCCGTGGCCGCCGCTCCCGTCGCCGAGAGCGTGAAGCCGGTCAGTTCGCGGCTCGCGCTCGTGCCGCCGCCGAAGCCGGACGAGGCGGCGATGGTCTGGTCGTAGAGGTACCAGAAAAAGCCGCGGCCGGGCGCGAGCACGGCGTCCGTGCCGGTCGGGCGGGGGTAGCTGGCGATGCTACTGCCGCCGCCCGTGTAGGTCGGAAAGACGTTGTGGCCGGCGAGCGGGTACTGGGCGGGGCTGGCTGTCGCGTTGGCACCGGCGGGGATGCCCTGGACGAGGTTGAGCCCGGCGAGCGTGGTGACGGTGACCCCGGCCACGGGCGCGCCGAGGAGGCGGTAGCCGCGTCCGTCGCCGGACGCGCTCGACGGGTTGAAGAGGCCGCCCTGCGTCACGGTGGCCGTCTGCGGGAGGCCGCCGAACGCCGCGAGGCCCTGCCGCGGCTGCCCGCCGATGGCCCCGAAGGCGCCCCCGGCGTAGAGGGTGCCCCCGCTCACCGCGAGCGCATTGACCGAGCTGTTTGCGGTGCTCACGTTCGGGTCGAACGCCGTCACCACGCCCGAGGCGTCGAACGCCGCCAGCCGGTTCCGCGCCGTCCCGTTGACCGTCGTGAAGGTGCCCCCGGCGTAAACCATGCCCCCGCTCACCGCGACCGCGTTGACCGTGCCGTTCACGTTCGGGTTGAACGCCGTCACCACGCCCGAGGCGTCGAACGCCGCCAGCCGGTTCCGCGTGGCACCGGTGGCCTGCCCCTGGTTGACCGCCGTGAAGGTGCCCCCGGCGTAGACCACGCCCCCACTCACCGCCAGCGCGAGGACCGTGCCGTTCACGCTCGGGTCGAACGCCGTCACCGCGCCCGAGGCGTCGAACGCCGCCAGCCGGTTCCGCGTCGTCCCGTTGACCGTCGTGAAGCTGCCCCCGGCGTAGACCACGCCCCCACTCACCGCGAGCGCGTTCACCGAGCTGGTTGCGGTGCTCACGTTCGGGTCGAACGGCGTCACCGTGCCCGAGGCGTCGAACGCCGCGATGTGGTTGCGCGTGGCACTGGTGGCCTGCCCCTCGTTGACCGTCGAGAAGCTGCCCCCGGCGTAGACCACGCCCCCGCTCACCGCGAGCGCAGTGACCTGGTCGTTCACGCTCGGGTCGAACGCCGTCACCGTGCCCGAGGCGTCGAACGCCGCGATGTAGTTGCGCGTGGCACTGGTGGCCTGCCCCTGGTTGACCTGCGTGAACACGCCCCCGGCGTAGACCACGCCCCCGCTCACCGCGAGCGCAGTGACCTGGTTGTTCACGTTCGGGTCGAACGCCGTCACCGTGCCCGAGGCGTCGAACGCCGCGATGTAGTTGCGCGTGGCACTGGTGGCCTGCCCCTGGTTGACCTGCGTGAAGGTGCCCCCGGCGTAGACCACGCCCCCACTCACCGCGAGCGCAGTGACCGAGCTGTTCACCCTCGGGCCGAACGCCGCGTCGAGCGTCCCGTCCGCGTTGATGTGGGCGAGCCCGTTCCGCGCGACGCCGCCGACCGTCGTGAAGTCACCGCCGATGTAGAACCCACCGGCCCCGTCGTCCACCGTTGCGTAAACGGCGTTATTGACGAAAAGCCCACCCGGCAGAACGGTCCCGCTCGTCTCGCCGAGGCGGACACCGCTGCCCGTGCTCGGCCCGACGTACGTGAAGGTGCCGCCGATGTAGAGCGTCTGCTCGTCCTCCGAGAGCGCCGTCGCGCGGACGGTCCCGCTGGTGACGTAGACCTCGGGGCGGAGCGTCTGCGCATGCGCCGCCCCCCCGAGCGTCCCCGCCAGCAGCACGAGCGCACCCACCGCGCGCCACCACGCGACACCCGCCCCGGACGGAGCCACGGCGATCAGAAACGGAACGGCAACAGACAGGCAGAGCAGAACGCTCATCGGGTAGAGAGGGCTGGACGAAAGAATTGCAGACGCCCCCACACAGGCCGTCCGCGCCGAGTCCTCGAAGAGGCCAGCCGCCGGCGCCGATCTCGTTGAGACGTGGGAGTCTACCCCATACCCCACGCACATACTCCATGCCCCCCCACCATGTCCGATTTAGCACAGGCCCACCCCGCTCGCACCACGCAGACTCGCCCCGGCACAACGCACGCACTCCCCGGCATCACGCAGACCTTCCCCGGGACAACGCAAGCTCTCCCCGGGACAACGCAAGCTTCCCCCGGCACAACGCTAGGTCTCCCCCGCGCGACGCACGCGTCCCCTGGCATGACGCAAACTCCACCCAGCACGACGCAGACACCATCTGGCCGCACGATGGCGTCCCGCCGCTTGCATCTCAACTCACCCACCCGCACCTTCATCTCCCATTCACCTCCGCCGTCCATGCCCGACACCACCGCTCCCGGCCAGCCCGCGCCCCGCAAACCGCGCGGCCCCAACGACACACGCCAGCTCGAAACCGTCTCGCGCAACCGCCAGATCCTCCAGAACGTCCTCGACGACCCCGAGGCCCTCACCCTCGCCGAAGCCCGCAACCGCGACGCCACCCACTTCACACACGGCCTCACCCTCGCCGACGCCTACCTCAAGGAGTACGGCCAGCGCGACGATGCCACCGGCACCCGCACCGGCGCCCGCAAAACCCTCAAAGCCGCCGACACCGCCGCCCGCAAGACCTACGGCACCCTCCGCACCCTCCTCCGCGACGAGTACGCCGACGACCCCGAGCACCTCGAACGCCTCGGCGTCAGCACCACCCACGCCCCCGACGACCGCGACACCTTCCTCGAACAGGCCCGCGCGACGCTCGCCGCCGTCCGCCAGCCCCCCTACGCCGACGCCGTCGCCCCCGCCGGCTTCAAGACCAAAGACCTCGACGCCTTCGGCACCGCCCTGGACGACCTCCAGGCCGCCGCCGGCAAAAAGACCTCCGCCACCGGCGCCCACGGCGGCTCAACCGACGAGCGTGACGACGCCTACGGCGGCTTCATGGGCTGGATGAAAAAGACCCGCCGCCGCCTCGCCATCGCCTACAAAGAGCACCCCGCCACCGCCGCCCGCGTCGGCCTCTGAGCAACGCCCCAGCGAATAAACCGCCCCCGCGGGGGCCGCCCGCAGGGCAGGGGGCGGTTCGCCAGCCGCACCCGAACCGCACGGGGCCGGCGAACAGAACCAGCCCCCGCGGGCCCGCTTAGGTCGAGCTCGCCGCCTCGTCCGCCACCAGCCCGTCCTCCGTCTCGGCGCCGAGCGCCTCGCCCGACCGCGCCGCACGCTCGGACGTCTCCAGCACGTACTGGAAGATCAGCGGCGCCACGATCGTCGCGTCGCTCTCGACGATGAACTTCGGCGTCTCGGCCGCGAGCTTGCCCCAGGTGATCTTCTCGTTCGGGACCGCCCCCGAGTACGAGCCGTAGCTCGTCGTCGAGTCTGAGACCTGCGCGAAGTAGGCCCACAGCGGCGTCCGCCGGTCCATGTCCTGCTCCAGCATCGGCACGACGCAGATCGGGAAGTCGCCCGCGATGCCGCCGCCGATCTGGAAGAAGCCCAGCCCCCGCCCGACGCCGGGCGCCACGGCTGCGTCCTGCGTGTTCTCCGTGTACCAGTCCGCGAGCCACGTCATGAACTCGATCCCGTGCTTGACGAGGTGCGGGCTCTTCACGTCGCCCTGGAGGACGTGCGAGGCGAAGATGTTGCCCGTCGTCGAGTCCTCCCAGCCCGGCGTGACGATGGGCAGGTTCTTCTCGCAGGCCGCCATCAGCCACGAGTCCTTCGGGTCGATCTGGTAGTGCTCCTCCAGCCGGCCCGAGCGGAGAATCCGGTAGAGGATCTCGTGCGGGAACGCCCGCCGGCCCTCGGCCTCCATCGCGTGCCACTCGTCCACGAGCGCGCCTTCGAGACGCCGGAAGGCCTCCTCTTCGGGGATGCACGTGTCCGTGACGCGGTTCATGCCACGGTCCAGGAGCGCCTGCTCGTCGGCGGCCGTGAGGTCGCGGTAGTTCGGGACGCGCTCGTAGTGGTCGTGCGCGACGAGGTTGAACAGGTCCTCTTCGAGGTTGGCGCCCGTGCACGAGATGATGTGGACGAGGTCCTTGCGGATCATCTCCGCGAGCGACAGCCCAAGCTCGGCCGTGGACATCGCCCCGGCGAGCGAGACGAGCATCGTCCCGCCGGCGTCGACGTGCGCCCGGTACCCCTCCGCGGCGTCGACGAGCGCGGCCGCGTTGAAGTGGCGGTAGTGGTGCTTGAGAAAGTTGGAGACGGTCGTGTCGGCCATGGGTTCGGGTTCACCCGGCGGGGCGGGCGTGTGTGCGCCCTGTCTTACCGCGTGACAGGCAAGCGGGTTCGGACATCCGGCCGGCGTGTGCAGGCCGTTTGGCCCGTCCGCTCTACCTTCTGGGTTCCCTGCGACATCGCCCGCCTCCGGAGGCGCTCGCGCAGGGGTCGCACCCCCACCCTCCCCCGTTTCTATGCGCCGTCTCCTCCTCCTTTCGTTCGTCTCCCTCGCCGGCTGCGCGGCCGCGACCGACCTCATGAACGCCGCCGTTGATGCGGCCGGCGCGGCCCAGACGGCCAACACACCCGCCGTGGCGGCGTCGTGGGAGACCGCAGTCACGGAGTACCGCGACCGCGTCGGCGCACGCGTCGCATTCGACTGCCCGGCCGGAGGCTCCGAATACACGATCTGGGGGACCGACGTCTACTCGGACGACTCATCCGTCTGCACGGCCGGCGTCCACATGGGCCTGATCTCGTTCGCCCGCGGCGGGCGCGTCGTCCTGCAGATCAAGTCTGGCCAGTCCAGCTACTCGGGCACGACGCGCAACGGCGTGCAGTCGGAGCCCTACGGCGCGTGGGAAGGCAGCTTCTCGTTCGTTCGCTGATGTCCAGGCCGGGCGCGCTCAGTGCAGCGCCCGGCCAACCCCGGGGCCGATAGCAGGTGCACCTTCACACAGAGTCGGTGGGCGGCGTCTCGGCGAACTAGGCGCGCGGCGGGTACGTTACGGGCTCTCACAGACCCCGCCCCGTTGGACGACCCCTCCGCCGCGCGCGCCGCGCACGCCGAGCGCCCCGACGCTCCGCCCCCGCCGCCCGCCCGCGACGTCTCACCACTGGACGACCCGCACGCCGGCACTCCTGGAGGGGACGGCGCGCCTGCCGACGCAGCGGCCGCCTGGACGCCGCAGGACGCGGCCGAGCTGTACCACGTCGCCGCGTGGGGCGAGGGCTACGTCGAGATCAACGACCGCGGCCACGTCGCCGTCCGGCCAGACCCCCAGCAGGACATCGCGATCGACCTCGCCGACGTCGTCGACGAGATCGTCGCCAAGGGCCTCTCGCTGCCGGCCGTCGTCCGCTTCCAGGACCTCCTCGCGACGCGCGTGCGCCTGCTCAACGAGGCCTTCCAGACGGCCATCGCCGAGAGCGGCTACACGGGCGGTTACACGGGCGTGTATCCGGTCAAGGTGAACCAGCTCCGCGAGGTCGTCGACGAGATCGTCGAGGCGGGCAAGCCGTACGGCTTCGGGCTCGAGTGCGGCTCCAAGGCCGAGCTCGTCGCGACGCTGCCGCGGCTGGACTCGGACGACACCCTCCTGCTCGTCAATGGCTACAAGGACGAGGCGATGCTGCGCCTCATCGGGACGTTCCAGCGCCTCGGCAAGCGCGTCCTCCCCATCGTCGAGAAGCCGACCGAGTTGCGCGAGATCCTCCGCCTCGCCGACGAGGCCGGGCAGCCGGCCCGCTTCGGGGTCCGCGTGAAGCTCTCGACCGTCGCCGACGGCCCGTGGGCGACCAGTTCGGGCGACCTGTCCAAGTTCGGCGTGCCGCTCCCGGACCTCGTCGAGGCCGTCGACGGCCTCCTCGCAGATGGCCGCACGGACGCCCTCAAGCTGCTCCACTTCCACCTCGGGAGCCAGATCGGCGACGTGCAGGCGCTGAAGTCCGCCGTGAAAGAGATCGCCCGGATCTACGCGCACCTCATCAAGCGCGGCCTGGAGGTCGAGTTTCTCGACGTCGGCGGCGGCCTCGGCGTGAACTACGACGCGCACCCGTTCGGCGGCGCCAAGTCCGGCGGCGTGGACTACTCGACGCAGGAGTACGCCAACGCGATCGTCTACGCCGTCCGCGAGGTCTGCGACGCCGAGGGCGTCCCGCACCCGCGCATCGTCTCCGAGAACGGCCGCGCGCTCACGGCGCACCACTCGGTCCTCGTCGTCGACACGCTCGGGACGATGACCAAGCCCGGCGTCGCGGACGACTTCGAGCCGGCGGCCGACGACCACGAGATCGTGCGTTTGCTGCACTCGTTCCTCGCCGCCACGGCCGCCGCGCGCGGCCTCGGCGAGTTGCTGGAGGTCTACCACGACACGCTCGAGCAGCGCAAAAAGTCCGAAGACCTCTTTAGCTACGGCTACTTGCCGCTCGGTCAGAAGGCCCTCGCCGAACGCCTCTTCTGGACCGTCTGCCGCGCCATCCAGGCCCGCGTCCACGCTGCCGGGGCGGACTGGCTCCCGCCCGAGTTCGACGCACTCGATGACGCGCTCGTGGACCAGGTCCTGTGCGACTTCTCGGTCTTCCAGTCGCTCATGGACCACTGGGCGCTCGGGCAGCGCTTCCCGATCATGCCGCTCCAGCGCCTCGACGAGCGCCCGGGCTGCCGCACCCGCCTCGTCGACATCACGTGTGACTCGGACGGCAAGGTCGCGCGCTTCATCTCGCCCGACGGCAACAAGCGCTCGCTCGAACTCCACGAGACGGCCGAGGGCGAGACGTACCGCCTCGGCGTCTTCCTCGTCGGCGCCTACCAGGACATTCTCGGCGATGCCCACAACCTGCTCGGCGGCGTAAGCGAGGCGCACGTTTACGTGGACACGGACGAGCCCGGCGGCTATTTCCTCGAAGAGATGCTGCCCGGCACGACCGTCGAGCAGATGCTCGCGACGGTCCAGTACTTCCCCAGTGACCTCCAGCAGCGCGTCCAGGCGATCCTGCGCGACAAGTCCAAAGCCGGCACGATCCGCCCGCGCGAGGCGCAGGAGATCCTCAAGCAGTACCGCGCCTTCTTCCCCGCCTCGACCTACCTCGAAGGCTGACGCGACGCGTCCCCGCTCCCGCCCCATCCGAATGCCTGACGCCCCGCCTCTCACCCTCGGCCTCGTCCAGATGGCGATGTCGGCCGACCGCGCCGACAACCTCGCCCGCGCCGAGGCGCACGTCCGCGAGGCCGCGCGGCAGGGCGCGACGGTCGTCTGCCTGCCCGAGCTGTTCCTCTCGCGCTACTTCTGCCAGAGCGAGGACCCCGACGTGTTCGCCCTCGCCGAGGCCGTCCCGGGCCCGACGACACAGGCGCTCGAACCGCTCGCGAAGGAGTTGGGCGTCGTGATCGTCGCGTCCCTCTTCGAGAAGCGTGCCCGCGGGCTGTACCACAACACCGCCGCCGTCATCGACGCCGGGGCGGGCTACGTGGGCATGTACCGCAAAATGCACATCCCCGACGATCCGCTGTTCTACGAGAAGTACTACTTCGCCCCCGGCGACCTCGGCTTCAAGAACTGGGACACGCAGGCCGGGCAGCTCGGCGTGCTCGTCTGCTGGGACCAGTGGTACCCCGAGGCCGCGCGCCTGACGGCCTTGCAGGGCTCCGAGGTTCTCTTCTACCCGACGGCCATCGCGTGGCACCCGGGCGAGAAGGATGTCTACGGAACGGCCCAGCGCGAGGCGTGGATCACGTCCATGCGCGGCCACGCCGTCGCCAACGGCGTCTACGTCGTCGCCGTCAACCGGACGGGCTTCGAGCCGACGAACGAGGTCGATCCGGATGCCGAGGCGCACGGCCGCGGGCTCCAGTTCTGGGGCTCGTCTTTCGTCGCCGGGCCCGACGGCCAGATCATCGCCCAGATGAACGAGACCGACGAGGGCGTGCTCGTCGTCCCGGCCCCGGTCGGCGACATCGACGCGATCCGCCACGGCTGGCCCTTCCTCCGCGACCGCCGCATCGACGCCTACGGCGACCTCACGTCCCGCTACGGGAAATAAGCGCGCGTCCATGCCCACCGTCGTTCCGTCTCGCACGCTCCTCCCCCATCCGACGCCGGCCGCGCGCGGCTTCCGGATGCCGCCCGAGTGGGCCCGCCACGAGGCGACGTGGCTGACGTGGCCGCACTGCACGGACACGTGGCCCGACGTGGACCTGACGGTCGCGGCCGAGCCCGCCTACGTCGCCATGGTCGAGGCGCTGCGCCACGGCGAGACGGTCCACATCGCCGTGACCTCAGCCGACGAGGCGCGTCGCGTCGCCGCGCTCCTTGGCACCGTGGGCATTCCGACCGGCCCGGGCTCGGGCGTCGCCCTCCACGTCCTCCCGACCGACGACGAGTGGATCCGCGACTACGGCGCCGTCTTTCTGGTCGACGGCCGCGGCGGGCGCATCGCGACCGACTGGGTCTTCAACGCCTGGGGCGGCAAGTACGACCGGACGGAGCGCAACAACACCGTCCCGGCGGCGATGGCGGCCGTCCACGACGCCGAGCGCGTCGTCCTCCCGGTCGTGATGGAGGGCGGCTCGGTCGATGTCAACGGCGCGGGTCTCGTGCTCACGACCGAGTCCTGCCTGCTCAACCCGAATCGCAACCCCGACCTCTCGCGGCAAGAGATCGAGGCCGTCCTCGCCGAGGGCTTCGGGGCAGACGAGACGATCTGGCTCGGCGACGGCATCGCGGGCGACGACACGGACGGCCACGTCGACGACATGACGCGCTTCGTCGCCGAGCGGACCGTCGTGACGGCCGTCGAGGCGGACCCCGACGACGCCAACCACGCGCCGCTCGCCGAGAACCTTGCCCGCCTGCGCGGGTGGCACGGCCGCGACGGCCGCGGCCTCCACGTCGTGACGCTCCCGATGCCCGCGCCGGTCTTCCACACGACGGCCGCGGGCGAGACGGAGCGCCTACCGGCGAGCTACGCCAATTTCCTCATCGCCAACGCGGCCGTCCTGCTGCCCGTCTTCGACGACCCCAACGACGCCGTCGCAATAGAGACGGTGCAGCGCCTGTTCCCGGACCGCCGCGTCGCGCCGATCCCTGCGCGGAGCCTCGTCTGGGGGCTCGGCGCGTGCCACTGCCTCAGCCAGCACATCCCGGCCCGATGACCAGCCTGCCTCCCATCGACCTCCGCTCCGACACGGTCACGCGGCCGACGGCCGCCATGCGCCGCGCCATGGCCGACGCCGAGGTCGGCGACGACGTCTACGGCGAGGACCCGACGGTCGTGCGCCTCGAAGCCACCGTCGCCGAGTTGCTCGGCAAGGAGGCTGCGCTGTTCGTGCCATCGGGCGTGATGGGCAACCAGATCGCGATCCGGGTCCACACGCGGCCCGGCGACGAGGTCGTCGTCGCCGAGCGGAGCCACATCTACCACTACGAGGGCGCCGCGCCGGCAGCGCTCTGGGGCGTCGGGCTGCGGCCCGTGGGCAGCCTGTCGGGCGTGCTGGCCGCGGGCGACATCGAGGCGGTCGTGCAGGGCGCGCAGGACTGGGAGGCGCGGACGAGGCTCGTTTGTCTCGAAAACACGGTCAACAAGGCCGGCGGCGTGGCCGTCGGCCTGAAGAAAACTGTCCCCGTCACCGATGCAGCGCGGCAGCACGGGCTCGCGCTCCACCTCGACGGCGCGCGGCTGTGGAACGCGGCCGTCGCCTTGGGCGAGACGGAGGCCGATCTCGCCGCGCCGTTCGACACCGTCAACGTGTGCCTTTCGAAAGGCCTCGGCGCGCCCGTCGGGTCCGTCCTTGCCGGCTCGCGCGACGCGATGCGTGAGGCGCGGCGCGCGCGCAAGCTGCTCGGCGGCGGGATGCGGCAGGTCGGAATCCTCGCCGCGGCGGGCCTCGTCGCGCTCGAACGCCGGGAGGGCCTGGCCGAGGACCACGCGCGGGCGGCACGCCTCGGCGACGCGGTCACGTCGACGGGCGTGTTCCGGCTCGTCAGCCCGCCCGAGACCAACATCGTCCTGTTCGACACGCCCGGCCGGCCGGCGGCCGAGGTCGTCGCGGCGCTCGCCGCCCTCGGCGTGCTCGCGTCGGCGTTCGGCCCCGAGACGGTCCGCCTCATCACGCACCTCGACGTGGACGACGCCGGCGCGGCGCGAGCCTGCGAGGCGCTGGTGCAGGTCGCGGAAACGACCGTGCCGGTGTAGTCGGATAGCAGAGCCGGTCGGCGGAACCGGGCACGGCGCCGAGGTCTACACCCCCGCCGCACGACACCGCAGCGATGGCCGAGTGGTTCGAGGTTTATGAGGACGCGGCCGCGCGCACCGCAGCCGAGCAGCATGTACGCCGCCTCGCGGTCGGGTTCGCGCTCGCGTCCGGGGCGCTCGTCGCTGCGGCGCCCGTGACGGCGCTGGCCTGGCCCGGGTGGTCGATGGCGGTCGCGCTCGCGACCCTCGCCCTGCTCGTCGGGCACGCGGCGTGGCTCGTGTGGCAGGTCCGGCGCGCGCGGCGGGCGGTCTGGCGGCTGGACCTCTCGGTGCACCACGTCGTCGGGCACGACGTCGGCGGCCGGCGGTGCGTGCTCGCCTGGAGCGACGTGACGTGGATCGACGTCGGCGAGGGCATCGACGTCGTCGGGCGGCGGCTGGGGCGGCGCGTGCGCTTCGTGCTGCCGCCGACGTTCCCGGACCACGCGCACGTCGGGCACCGCATCGTGCGCTACGCCGAGGCGTTCGGGAGGCCGGTGTTCGTGGACGGCCGGCCTGCCGAGGCGCTCGACATCAGTCCGCTGCGGCAGATCCTGTCGGGCCCGCCGGTCCCGTCGGACCGCGCGTGACGGCGTTCCGGTCGGACGTTCCGGTCCGCCCGGCGGGTGACGCGCCGGGGGCGAGAAAGGCGCGGATCTCGTCGGCCCGTGCCTCGACATCGGCCTCGCCGAGGGCGACGAGGTGCTCGACGTAGTCGCGGTCGAAGAGGAGCATCGAGAGCCAGTCCGGGCTCCGCTCCCCGGCGCCCGCCCGGCCGAGCGCGACGCGCATCGACGGCGGCAGTTGCGGCTCGTAGCCGCTCGCCAGGCGGGCGAGGTCCTCGGACGGCCGGATGACGAGCAGGTCGACGGGCCGGAAGCCGCCGCGTGCAGCCGGCGGCAGGCCGGCGACGAGGTCGTTGATGCGCCGCAGCGTCCGGGCGTCCTGCTCCAGCACGTCGAGGAAGACGGCGTTCATGAGGACCCCGAGGACGCGGCTCGCCGGCGGATACACGTCGCCGGGCTCCACCGACGATGTCGCCGCGCGCGTGTTGACCGACAGGATGCGGTCTGCGCCGAGGCGCAGCGCGGGCGAGAGCGGGGCCGTGAGCCGGATGCCGCCGTCGCCGTACCACGCGCTGCCGGGGTCGGTCTCACCGGTGCCACCGGCGACTGACACGGCGGGAAAGAAGAACGGCAGCGCGGCCGAGGCGAGGACGTGCTCGGGGCGAATGCGGGCGCGGACGAGCCCCGGCATGTCGGGCGGGCCGCCCTCGACCCACGTCACCGACCGGCCGGTGTCGTAGGACGTGGCCGTGATGGCGAGCGCGCGCACGTGCCCTGCCGCGAGGTTCTCACCGATGCGTGCGATGGGCATCCCAACGGGCCCGAGGTGCCCTTCGACGAACGCATGGAGCGGCGTCGTGTCCAGAAACCCGCCCTCGGCGGGCGGCTCGGGCGCGGCCGGACGGCGGACGAGCCGCGCGAGCGTGCCGGCGACGCCGGGCCGGTCGAGGCGAAAGACGTGCTCGGCGCGGAGGTCGTGCCAGATCTCGACGAGGCCGGCGGTCGCCTGGTCGAACGGTAGGTGCGCGCTTGCGGCGAGAAAGGCGGCGTTGAGGCCGCCGGCCGAGACGCCCGTCAGGAGGTCGGGCCGGAAGCCCGGCGCGGCGCGGGCGAGGCCGCGCAGCACGCCCGCCTGATACGCGGCGCGCGCGCCGCCGCCCGTCAGCGCGAGCGCCGTGCCTGCACCGGGCGCAGTGGGCGTCGGGGCGGGGTCGTCGGGCGCGCCGCTCTCGGCGGTGCCGAAAAGGCGCTCGAAAAGATCGCGGGTGCGGGACGGCATCGGGGCGGGCGCAGGGACGGCAGAGACTACGCGTCCCGACGTCCCTTGGTGGCGCCCCGCCCGGCGTCTAGGAGCGGATGCCGAGGCTGAGCGCGTCCGTGAGCGACTGCCGCGTGAACGGCTTCGAGATGTACTCGTCGAAGCCCGACTCCAGCAGGCGCTCGCGGTCGCCGGGGAGGGCGTAGGCCGTCAGCGCGACAGCGAAGACGTCGCCGTATCCGTCGAGCGAGCGGGCGACGCGCAGGATGTCCGTGCCGGTCTCTTTGCCGCCGAGGTTGATGTCCAGCACGAGCGCGCGGAAGCGCGTCTGCGCCATCGCCGTCAGGGCGGAGCGGGCGTCGCCGACGGCCGTGACGGCGTAGGCCCCGCGCAGGATGCGGTCGAGGAGGACGCGCGTGTCGAGGTTGTCCTCGACGACGAGGATCGGCAGGCGCGGCTCGCCGCCCTCGACGGGCAGCGCGGGTGATTCTGGGACGGCCGGGCCCTCGGTGGGCGGCTCCGCGCGGGGCGGGTCCGGCCGCGCCGGGCGGACGATCATCACCGGCGGCTGGCCACCCGCGGCGGGGTCCACGGGCCACGCCGGGCGCGGGGCGTCCGGGGCGGCGGGTGCCTCGGGGACGGCCGAGTCAGAGGCGCGCGCCGCGGAGGGCTCCGTCATGGTCGGCGGCACCACGGCCGGCTCCGCCGCGGGTGACGCGTCGATAGCCGGCGGGGCGAACCGGGCCGGGGCGGGCACCGGTGGCTCGGCGGTCCACTCCACCTCGGGCGCCGGCTCGCGGCTCGGAGCAGCCGGAGCGGGGGGGGCAGACGGGGCGCGCGACGAGGAGAAGCGGAAATCGAACATGGCGGTCTGGGCGGGGGCAGCCGGAAGAGACGGCGATGGGGTGGAGCCCCGCAAATCGAGTGCCACAGCGGGCAGCCGGTCCGGGGCAGGAGGGCTCGGGGGCGAGAGCGTCGCCGCTCCCGGAAAGGAATCGGCCGGACCGGCCGGGAATAAAGCCCGGGCATGGAGCGAATCGACGGGCAGAACGTCGGCCGGCAAGGCAGCGGGCGGCGCGGTGCTCGCGAGCGGGGGGTCGTCCTGACCGGGCGGCGCGGCGGCGAGGGCGGGGAACGTGACCGTGAACGTCGAGCCGCCGGGGCGGCGGCTCTCGACCGCGATGGTACCGCCCATGAGCCGCGTCAGGCGCTGCGTGATCGCGAGACCCAGTCCGGAGCCTTCGTGGCTGCGGGCCTCGCCGTCGGTCTCTTGGCGGAACTCGTCGAACAGGTGGGGCCGGAACTCCTCGGGGATGCCGATGCCGGTATCGCGGACGCGCAGGCGGACGCCCGGCCCGCTACCGTCGGGCAGCGGGGCCGTGTCGACGGCCACGACGACGCCGCCGGTTTCGGTAAACTTCAGCGCGTTGCCGACGAGGTTCGTCACGATGCGCCCGAGGCACGCCGCGTCGAGGGCGGCCATGGCCGTTCCGTCGGTGGTCACGTCGAGGCTCAGGCCGCGGCGCGTCGCGAGCGCGCCGAGCGCGCCGACGGCCTGCCGGACCCCGGCCGCGACGTCGACGGGCCGCAGCTCGGGGCGGACGCCGTCGGCTTCGAGCTGGGCGAGGTCGAGGACCGAGTTGAGGGTGTCGAGCAGGCGGTGCCCGCTCGACGAGATCGACTCGACGAGGGCGCGCTGTTCGCCCGAGACTTCCTCGCCTAGCAGTTCGGAGTAGCCGAGGATGGCCGTGAGCGGCGTCCGGATCTCGTGGCTCATGTTGGCCAGGAAGGCCGTCTTGAGGCGGACCATCGTCTCGGCTTCGGCGCGGCTCGCCTCGGCGGCCTCGCGCGCGGCCACGAGGTCGGCCTCGAACTGCTTGCGCTCGGTGACGTCCTCGCCGCTGTGATAGACGAGTCGACCGCCGCCGGTGGCGCGGGCGTCGACGCGGGCGCTGTGCTGAAGCCACCGCGTCTGGCCGTCGCGCGTCGTGATTTGTGCCTCGACGCGCATCTGGCCCGTACGGGCGAGCTCGTCGAGGGCCTCGTGGACGGCATCGCGCGACTCGGGGTGGATGAGCGCGCCGAGATTCTCGCGGGTGAGCGTACGGCCGGGGATGTAGCCGGTGATGCGCTCGAACGTGTCCGTCGCCCACTCGACGGCTGACTGCCCCGCGGCGTCGGTGCTGACGGCGAAGGCGTAGTCGCTCGTGAGGTCGGAAAGGACGCGGTAGCGGGCCTCGGAGCGTCTGAGCGCCTGCTCCGCCGCGGCACGCTCGGCGCGCTCGGCCGCGAGGGCGACGGCGTCGGCGAGCGCACCGGCAAAGTCGGTCTCAGCCTCGGTCCACGCCGCGGGCGGGGCCTCGTCGGGCGCAGCGTCGGTGCGGCAGACGAGCAACAGCCCGACCGTCTCGGTGCCGCGGCAGACGGGCACGGCGACGAACGCGCGCCCGCCGAGGGCGGCGGCGAGGGCGCGGCCGGCGGCCGTGCTGAGGCGGGCATCGGTCTGGGCATCGTCGATGGCGAGGGCGCGCTGCCCGTCGAGGGCGCTGAGAACGACTGCGAGGGCGCCGGCCGGGAGAGCCGGCGGAGCCTGAGTTGCAGCCGTCGCATAGTGGGCGCGGCAGGCGAGGGCCGGGCCGTCGGCGAGCCAGACGGACGCGGCGTCGGCGCCGGCGGCCTCGCAGGCGAGCTCGGCCGCGCGGCGGAAGGCGTCCTCGGCGCGGTCGAGGCGCGCGAGCTCGACGAGCGCGCTCTGACGCGCGAGCGCCTGCTGCGCCTCGTCGGCGAGGGCGTCGTCGCGGAGCTGCCGCTCGGTCACGTCCTGGAGCGCACCGACGAGCCCGACCGTCTCGCCGGCATCGTCGTGCCACGGGTAGGCGTGGTTCTCGACCCACCGCGTCCCGCCAGACCGTGTCCGGAACCGGTAGACGGCGTGGTAGTGCGTCGCATTCGGGTCGGGCCCCCTGAAGAGGCCTGCGCCGGCGAAGACCGTCCGGTGCTCGACCAGCGCGGCGAGCCCGCCGACAGCGGCGAGTTCCGCGGGCGCGTAACCGGTCAGCGCCTCCACGGCGGGGCTGAGGTAGTCGAAGACGGGCTCGCCGGACGTGTAGCGCAGGCGGTAGAGCGTCTGCGCCGAGCGGGCGGCGATAAAGCGGAGGCTCGCCTCGGAGTCGCGGAGGTCCTGCTCGGCGCGGTGCCGCGCCAGGTGGCCTGCGAGGTGCCACGCGAGCACCTCGGCCGCCTGCCGCTCCCCGGGCGAGAACGTGTGCGGCGTGCTGTAGCCGACGACGAGCGCGCCGAGCGGCGTGCCGGCGCGGCGCATCGGGAAGCAACCGAGCGCGCGCATGCGGTGCGCGCGTAGCAGCTCGGCGATCGATGCCGGCAGCCACCCCACGCGCGGCGACTCGGCGTCGCGGAGCAGGACCGGCTCGGGCATGACCGGGATGCTGCCGAAGTCCGGGTCGGCGGAGAGCGCCGCGGCGGCATCGTCGGGGAGGCGGCCAGCGGAGGCCGCGACGGTGTTGCGGCCGTGGCCGACCCCGTCGCCGGCGGCGTCGTGGAGCACGAGGAGCGTCCAGTCGGCCTGCGTCGCGGCGAGAAGGGCATCGACGGCTGCGCGGGCGAGGCCGTCGGGTGAGCCCGAGACGTCCGCGGCCTCGGAGAAGCGCACGATGGCCTCGTGGTGGCGCGCGCGCATCCGCTCGTCCTCCCGGGAGAGGACTTCGGCCGTGACGTCCTCCATTGTTCCCTCGTAGCACACGAGGCGGCCAGCGCCGTCGAGGACTGCGCGGGCGTTCTCGCGCGTGTAGACGCGCTCGCCGCGCGGATTCGTCCACCCGACCGTGTGGTTGCGGACAGCGCCGCTGCGGAGCAACTCGTCGGCGAAGGCGTCGCGGGGATACCCGAGGTCGCGGCGGACGTCGATCCGTGCGAGGGCCTCGACGCTCTCGACGCCGAGGACCTCGGCGAGGGCCGGGTTGGCGTAGAGGATGCGGCCGTCGGGCGACGTCCGGTAGACGCCGACGGGGAGGCTCTGGGCGAGCGCCTCGGCCTCACGCGTCATCATGGGGAGCGGGCGGCGCGGCGCGGCGTGCGGCATCTCCGGGACCGTTCCGGGTGGCGTATCCGAGGCCGTAGCGGGCGCCGGCTCGGAGGCTTCCGCCGGAGCGTGCGACGCGGCGGCGAGGGCCTCGGGCAGGGCCGCCGTGGCGCGGGCGCTCGCGGCGAGGGTCGCGTTGGCGGCTGCGACGAAGACGCTGGAGGGCGAGGCGGGGGCGGCAGGCACGAGGTCGGCGAAGCCAGCCGAAAGGCCGGGCTCGGCGCGGACGCTCGCGGCGAGGGTCGCGTTGGCCGTCGCGACAAAGGCGGGCGCCGAGTCGCCGCCAGCCTCCAGCGCCTCGGCCGTGCGCTCGGCGGACAGGGAGGTCAGCACGAACGGCAGCGCGTCGATGCCGTCGGGCGGCAGGGCGAGCGCGGCGACGGCGGCGAGCGCGGGCGGAACGCCGCCGTCGGTCACGACGATCAGCGGCGGCGCGTCGTGCGAGGCCGCGAGTAGGATCGCAGCGTCTGCATTGGTGACGGGGCCGCCGGGGACGAGCAGGACGGCGTCCCAGACGGCATCGCGGAGGGCAGCCGCGAGCACGGCCGGCGTGGGGGCGAGCGCCGCCTCAACCACGGTGTGCCGCTGCAGCGGCTCGACCGCCTGCGCCGCAGCGGCCGGGTCGGCGACGAGGAGCAGACGGAGCGGGGCGTCCATGCGCGGGGGGATGACGCCGATTGGCGTACAAACTCGGTGCCGCGGTGGCGCAGTGCCGCAGCGCCGCGCGGCACCTGTGCGCGCACACCACAGCCGGCGCCCGCACCCGGGTCGAAACGAACCCGCCGGCGCGGATTCGTAACGTGCGCGTGCCTCTTCCCCACCCCGCCGATGCCCGCCGCCGGCCCCGCCCTGCCCACCGCCCCGTTCGCCCTCGCGCTTCTCGCCCTCGACGGCGTCGGGCGGGTGACCGTCCACCGGATCCTCGAGCGCTTCCCGAGCGCGGACGCCCTTCGGCGGACGCCGCGCGAGCAGGTCCTGCTGCGCCTCAAAGGCGCGCCGAGCGCCGAGCGAATCGTCGAGCGCCTGTTCTCGGACGCGCTCGACGACGCGCTCGCTGCATCGACGGCCGAGACGGACCGCCTCGCGGCGACGGGCGTCCGCACGCTCGCCCCCGGCGACGGCGCGTGGCCCGCCGGCCTCGCGCGTCTCACCCGCGCGGATCGTCCGGCTGTCCTCTACGCCTACGGCAATCCGGCCGCGCTCGACGGCCCGCTCCTGGCCGTCTTCGGCCGCCCGCCCGTCGCCGCCGACCCGTTCGAGGCGGCACAGCGGATCGCGCGCCGCGCGGCTGCCGCCGGCGCGGGCGTCGTGACGGGGGCGGCGCACGGCTTCGACGTGGCCCTGCAGAAGGTGGCGACCGGCGCAGGCCGCGCGCCGGTCGCCGTCGTCGCGAGCGGGCTGTCGACGCTCGCACCGAGCCTCCGCCCTGCCGCGACGGCTCTCGTCCGTGCCGGCGGGATGCTGCTGTCGCCGTTCCCGATGGCGCACGGGCCGTTTCCGCACGACGACCGCGAGCGCGCGCTCGTGCAGGCGGCGGTCGCGCAGGCCGTCGTCGCGGCGGCGCCGGCCGCGGGCTCTCCCGAGCGCCGCGCGTGTGCGTGGGCGGCCGAGGCCGGCGTGCCCGTCGCAGTCGTCGGCGCGGTCGAGGCGGACGCACCGGCGGACGGCGCGGCGGCGGACGAGCCGTGGATCCGCACCGCTCTCCGCGCCGACGGTGCCTCGGCCGACACCGCCGTCCTCGCGTGGCTCGCGCCGTGACGGCCCCGCACGTCCTGTTCGTCTTTCTCGACGGCGTCGGCCTCGGTCCGGCCACCCCGAAATCGGGCGGCGACAATCCGTTCGCGACGCTCCACCTGCCCGCGTTCGAGCGCCTCGCCGGAGGGCAGCCGTGGACGCAGGCCGCCCGGCCGGTCCGGACGCCTCGCCACACGTTCGTCCCGATCGATGCGACGCTCGGCGTGCCCGGACTGCCGCAGTCCGGGACCGGCCAGGCGGCGCTCTTCTCGGGCGAGAATGCCGCCGTCGCGCACGGCGCGCACTTCGGCCCGTACCCGCCGACGGCCGTCCGGCCGCTGCTCGACGCGCAGAGCGTCTACGCCCGCCTGATCCGCACCGGACTCGACCCCGACAGTCTCGCCTTCGCGAACGCCTACCCGGACCGCTTCTTCTCGGCTGCCGAGGCGCGCGGCCGGTGGACGACGACGACCTACATGGCGAGATCCGCAGGCGTCCGTCTCGGGACGGCCGACGACCTCGCCGGCGGCGAGGCCCTCGCGGCCGACCTCACTGGGGTGGGCTGGCAGCGACTCGTGGACCCCGCCCTCGTTCCGGTCACCGAGGCCGAGGCGGCCGTTCGCCTCGTCGGGATCGCGCGCACGCACCGGTTCACCCTCTTCGAGTACTACCTGAGCGACAAGGCCGGCCACAGCCGCGACACCGCCCGGGCGGCCGAGGTCCTGGCGTCTCTGGACCGCTTTTTCGGTGCCCTGCTCAGCCTGCTCGACCCGGACCGCGACCTGTTCATCGTCTCCTCGGATCACGGAAACCTTGAGGATCTCGGGACGAAGTCGCACACGACGAATCCCGTTCCGCTCGTCGCCCTCGGCCGAGACGCCGACCGCTTGGCCCACGCCACGTCCCTGCTCGATGTCACCCCGATGCTCGTCAGCGCGATGGCAGCCTCGGACTGAGCCCTGTCTCCGGAGGCAGGCAAACGAAAGCCGCCCTCCTGAACGAATCCAGGAGGGCGGCTTTCACCAGTCAGGCAGCATCTCGAGACGGGAGACGAAGGGTCGCACTACCGCCTCGCGGTTACTCGCGGCCCGCGGTCAGTTCCTCGACGATCCAGTCGAGACCGTACACCTCGTCGAGCACTTCGAGCATCGCGCGCACGTCGAGCGAGACGGTGCGGTTGACCGTGTCGTCGAAGATGTAGTCGCCGGGGAGGCCCTCGATGTTGCCGTCGAAGGCGATGCCGACCACTTCGAGGTCCTTGTTCACGACCGGCGAGCCCGAGTTGCCGCCGATGATGTCCGTCGTCGCGACGAAGTTGTACGGCGTCTGGAGGTCGAGGTCCTCGCGGGCGTCGAGCCAGCGGCTCGGGAGGTGCCACGGGCAGTCCTCGCCCGTCCGGCCCGTCGCGACGCACTGCGAGTAGTAGCGGTCGTAGAGGCCGTAGAACGTCGTGTACGGCGGGGCCGTCGTGCCGTTGTAGTCGTAGCCCTTCACGACGCCGTCCGTGAGGCGGAGCGTGAACGTGGCGTCGGGCGGGATGGCCGTGCCGTAGAGGTCGAAGCGGGCGCGGGCGAGGCGGGCCGTGAGCTCCGCGAGTTCGGCGCCCGCCGCCTGCTGACTCGCCGCGTAGGCCTGCGATGCCGGCAGGAGTGCACGCGCGACTTCGACGGCCGGATCGGTTGAGAGGTCCGTCGTGCGGGCGGCCTCGGCGCTAGCGGCCGTTGCGAGGCGCGTCTCGGCCATGATGGCCGCCGCGGCGGCCTCGGGCGTGGCACCACCGAGGACGGCGATGACCGTCGGGTCGGTCGGGCCGAGGTTGGTCAACAGGTCCTGGAAGCGGGCTGCGAGCAGTCCCTGCTGGATCTCGACCGGCTGATCTTCGATGCGCGCGAATGCCTCGGCCGTCGGGGCACCCGTTGCCGCGGCGACGGCGAGGGCGCGGTTGAGGGCGGCGCCGTTGTACGGCGAGCCCGGCGCGAAGCCGAAGAACGCCCGCGCCTGCGCGGCCGTCGGGCGGGCGGCGGCGCGGTTGGCGGCGATGAGGTCGAAGACGTTGCCGTACTCGGCCTGGAGGTCGGGTCGGGCGGCGAGGGCGGCCCGGACGTCGCGCTCGGCCGCGGCGCGGCGCGCGAGCAGGACGGGATCCTGGAGGCCCGTCACACGGCCCGTGAACGCCTTGCGGCTGTTGCCGAGGCCGAAGTACGTGTCCGTGAGCTCGGGCGTGCGCGGGTCGGTCGGGTTGGCGCGGATAAAGTCGCCGTAGACGCGCTCGCGGCTGGAGACGTAGTTCAGCCGCGCGACGTCGGCGATGTCACGGCGGTACTCGAGCTGCGCGACGGTCTGGAGGCGCGTGGTCGAACCCGGGTTTCCGAGGACGAAGACGAGCTCGTTGGCCGTCGTGCCCTGGGGCTCGAACGGGAAGTAGCCGTCCGGGTGGAGGGGCTGCCCGTCGGGGCCGTAGGCGCGGAAGAGGGAGAAGTCGAGGCTGTAGCGTGGGTACGTGAAGTTGTCCGGGTCGCCGCCGAAGTAGCCCATCTGCGTCTCGGGCGCGAAGACGAGGCGGATGTCGCCGTAGCGGCGGTAGGTGTACGCCTTGTACTGCCCGCCCGAGTAGAGCGTGACGATCTGGACGCGGCGGTCCTCGCCGGCCGCGGCCGTCATCTCGTCCTGCATCGTGCGGATGGCAGCGGCGCGGGCCGTCTGGCGGGCCGCCGCATCGGCGCCGACGGCGGCGGCATTGACGCGCTCGGTGACGTCCTCGATCGAGATGAGCTGCTCGACGAAAAGGTCCTCGACGGGCGCCTCCTCGGCGCGGCTGGCCGCGTAGAAGCCGTCGCGGTTGAAGTCCTGCCCGCGCTCGCCGCCGACGTGCGTCACGGACTCGCGGGCGCAGTGGTGGTTGGTCAGGATGAGGCCGTCGGGCGAGACGAAGCTCGCCGAGCAGTAGGTCGCGAAGCGGAGCGCGCCGAGGCGCGCACGCGTGAACCACTCGTCGTTCGGACGGAAGTTGTACTGCTCGACGAAGTACTCGCGCGGCGCATCGTCGAGGGTGAACATGCGGCCGTTGTCGAAGCGGCCGGCGCGGACGGTGTCGAGGCCCGACGCCATCGGGGCCGTCATCGGAGCGGTGGCGGGCGCCGTCATCGGCGTCGCGGCGACCGGGGCCGAAGCGGCGGGCGCCGCAGGCGCCGCGGCCTCGCGAGACGTGCCGCAGGCGGCGACCACGACGGCGAGGGACAGGAGGAGCAGGAGGGATCGCATCGGCGAGGGGAGACTGTGGACGGGCCTATCTTGACGGGGCGCGAGAGTGGCGGAATGGTAGACGCACCACATTTAGGGTGTGGCGGGCACTGCCCGTGGGGGTTCGAGTCCCCCCTCTCGCACTCTCCGGGCCGGCAAGATAGACCGACGCCGGGTCCGGGCGTTCCCACGTTCCCAGCCCGCATGTCCGCCCTCCCGCCCTGTCCGCGCGGCCCTGCCCGGTCCGCCGTCGTCCGTGCGGCGTTTGCCGTCGTCGCCCTCGCTGCCGTGGCCGTCGCGCCGGGTTGTGCACTCGTCCGGCCTGCCACGGACGCCCGCGCGCATCCCGAGGCGACGTTCCCCGCACGCCCGCTCGACGGCCTGCTCGTGCGGCCCGACCTGCAGGCGCTCGTCGACGCGCAGGTCCGACGCGACGCTGGCCCGCTCGTCGCCGCACTCACATCGACGGATGCGGCGGTCCGCGCCCGGGCGGCCTTCGCCCTCGCGTCGGTCCAGAACGCCGGGGCAGTCGACGCCCTGCTGGACCGCCTCCGCGACGACGTGCCGGCCGTCCGCGCCGATGCCGCGTTCGCGCTCGGGCAGACGGGCGACTCGACGCGTGGCGTCGCGATGCTCATCGCCCTCCGGACGGAGGCGACGCCGACCGTGCAGGCCGAACTCGTGGACGCGCTCGGCAAGACCGGCCGCGCGGCCGACCTCGACGACCTGCTCTCCGTCGTGCTCCCCGCAACCGTCGAGCCCGCCCGCGCTCTCGCCGTCGCCCGGATGGCCGCGCGCGGCGTCACGACGTCCCGCGGCATGGCGACGGTCGCCCAGAACCTGGCCTCGCCCGACGGCGCGCTCCGGGCCGCGTCGGCGCTCGCGTTCGAGCGCGCGCCCGCGGCGGCGTTCCGGGACCTGCTCCCCACGATCCGGTCTGCGTACGACGGCCTCACCCCTGCTGACCCTGCGCTGGCATCGCTCGCGCGCGCCCTCGGCCGCGCGGCCGACCCGCAGGATGTAGGCCGCCTCGCCGCCACTCTTGCGACCGACGACAACGACTGGCGCGCGCGCGTCGCCGCGGCGACCGCGCTCGGTGCGCTCGGTGCGCTCCGTGCGGCTCCCGCGGCCCGCAGCGCGCTCGTCGGCGCCTTCGGCGACGCCAACCCACACGTCGCGGCTGCGGCGGCGACCGCATTTGCGCGCGTCGAGACGCCGACCGGCGACGAGATCGCTGCGGCCGTCGCGGCCGTGCAGGCCCGCCGCCCGTGGCAGGCGACGGCCCCCCTGCTGCCCGTCCTCGCGCGTGCGGGCCGCCTCGACGCCGTCGACGCATGGCGCGCTCGGACGGCCGACCCGTTCGCGCAAGCGGCCTACCTCACCGCCCTCGGGCGGGCCGCGACGCCCGCGACGCTCGACCTGCTCCTCGCCCGCTCGGCCGACCCCGACCCGCGCCTCGCCGCCGCCGCCATCGAGGCGCTGCGCGCCCGCTGGGCAGCCACCGACTCGACCGCCCGCGGCGCCGCCGCGGTCCGGTACTACCCCGCGTTCTCGTCCGCCCTCGCCCGCCGTGATCTCGCGACGACGAGCGCCGCGGCGCCCGTCCTGTCGGACTCCGCGTTCGTCGCGCTCGGTTCGGCGGACCTGCTCCGGAGCGTCTACGCGCAGATGTCGGCACCCGAAGACGTCGAGCCGATGGTTGAGATCATCGGCGCGCTCGGCACGATCCGCGACGGGCAGGAGGTGGACTTTCTCGTCGGCGTGGCGCTGACGGGGCACCCCGTCCTGGCCACGGCGGCGCGGCGCGCCCTCAACGACCGGCTCGTCGAAGGCATCGACGTCACGGCTCGCGGTGCGGACGCCGTGATGGAGACGACAGGCATCGACTGGACGTACCTCGCACGTGTCGGCCCGCGCCCGCGCCTCGTGCTGGACACAGACCGAGGACAGGTCGTGATCGAACTCGATGCCGAGAGCGCGCCGCAGACGGTCCAGACGATCGCCATCGCCGCCGCGTCGGGCCGCTACGACGGCGTGCCGTTCCACCGCGTCGTGTCCAACTTCGTCGTTCAGGGCGGCGACTACTTCCGGCGCGACGGCTACGGCGGGCCCGCCGTCCCAATCCGGTCCGAGTTCACGCGCCTGCGCTACACGGTCGGCACGGCCGGCATCGCGAGTGCGGGCAAGGACACCGAGGGCGTCCAGTTTTTCGTGACGCACAGCCCGCAGCCGCACCTCGACGGCCACTACACGGCCTTCGGCCGCGTCATCGCAGGCCAGGACGTCGTCGACCGGCTCCTCCAGGGCGACCTCGTCCGCCGCGCCCACATCGGGCGGTAGCCCGGCCGCTTATGCAGCGAGGACCGTCGCGAGCTGGGTGCGGACGACGCCCGCGAGCGGGGCCGACGCGCGCAGCGGCAGGCGATACGCGACGGGCGCCTCGGCGCCGACCGGCCGCAGCCGGACAAGCGTCTGCGGCGGCACGCTCCGACCGAGGCGCCGCGCGGCGGCGTCGGTGATGAGCAGGTCCAGCCAGCCCTCGGCCTCGTCGACGGCGCAGATCTCGTCCCACTCGACGGTCGCGTCCCAGCGCAGGTCGCGCACGCCGCGCCAGTGCGTGTCGACGGCCCACGGGCGCGGGTCGGCTGTCCAGGCGGCGGCGAGCCCGAGTGCCGTGCAGACGACTGCCGCGAGCGCTGCAGCGGAGAGGCCCCACCCCGCCATGCCCACCGAGGCGAGCACCGCGGCGCCGATCGCGAGGCCGAGGCCCGCCCCCGCGCCGGCGGCCGTGCGCCCGCGGACCGTCGCGAGGCCGTCGGCAAGGCGCTCGCGCGGGCTGCGGTCGAGCGGGACGCGGACCTGCTGCCAGACAGGCTCGGCGGCGACGCCGGACGAGCGCCGGCGGTCCGCCTCGTGAGCGGCCGCCTCAATGTCGCGCGCGATCTGGTCCACGTCGAACCCGTCGGCGGCCGGGCGGCCGGCGAGGACGGCGTCGTAGGCGGCCCGGAGCGCGCGAAAGTCGTCGGCCGCCGTCGGCGACGGGTTTCGGTCCGGGTGGAGGACGAACGCGCGGCGCCGGAACGCGCGGCGGACGTCGTCCGGCGTCGCGCCGGGCGGGACGCCGAGAATCTGGTGCGGGGTCGGGACGGGCATCGGTGCGGGCGGTGAGCACCCGGTCCGGGACAAACCCCGTGCCGCCCGTGGCGGTGGCGCATTCAGGCGCCCGTTCGGTCGCGGTCCGCCTCGGCGGAGCAGGCTCCCGGCCTAGCGGTTGTTGACGAGCACGTCGTAGGCCGCGAGGTGCGCGCCGTCCATCTCCGAGAGGAGCGCATAGGCCTCGTTGCGCTGCGGCGCCTCGCGGAGAAGGGCTGCGATCTCGGTCGCCTTGGCGCTGTAGAACACGTCGGTCGCGTAGCGACGGCGGTTGAACGTGAGGTAGAGCTCGTTGAGCTGCTGGAGCGTCGCGAGTGCGGCCGTCCACGAGGCCTCCGGGGCGGTCGTGAAGCGGTCCAGCACGCCGAAGTGGTACGCGTACTGGGCGCGGCGCAGCGGCAGGAACGCCGGGTCCAGCATCTGCTGCACGAGGTCCGACCGCGAGCGGTC